>JAUILF010000372.1 GCA_030433135.1 Bacteroidia bacterium
CGTACGGGTGGTCAGGGAAGATCCCAATAGAAGGGGGTTGCTATTTGCCGGGACGGAGTTTGGCATGTATCTGAGTTTGGACGAGGGGAAAAAATGGCATTCTTTTCAACAAAATCTCCCCAGAACACCCATTACCGATCTGCAAATCAAAGACAATGATCTCGTGGTAGCAACCCAGGGTCGATCGTTCTGGATCCTCGATGACCTCTCACCATTGTATTCCTGGAGCCCCGAAGACACCTTGTCCATAGGTTTGTACCCACTTGCGAAAGCCTATCGAACGCAGTTAAGAAATCCTCGGGGTGTAGATAACCAAACCCGTGCACCCATAGGCAGTGTTATGTATTTCCACATCCCTGAAAAGCCTGACTCCAATCAGGTGTTTAAACTCGAAATACAAGATCCTGAGGGAAATGTACGAAGGGTCTTTTCCAACCATCCCTCCATAGAGGACAAGGAAGAAAAAATATCGGTTAAAAAAGGCCTCAACCGCTTTGTCTGGGATCTCAGATATGAAAAACCAGAGACGCAAAAAGATGCTGTCTTTTCACTGGCCAATACCTCGGGAATCAAAGCCGTGCCCGGACAACATACTGTTGTTATGAGATACAGGGAAGATACCCTCCATCAAACGGTGGTAGTAGACATAGATCCCCGTTGGACACAAAGTGATCAAGACCTTATGGCTCAGTATCAGCTGACATACAAGGCCATGCAGTTGCTCAACGAGACACACTCCTATATTGGGGATTTGAGGACATTACGAAATCAACTTACCGACCTGCTGGGTCGTAAATCCCTCAAGAAATACGAAGATCTGAAACAAGACATGAAAGATCTGAGAGCTCAAATCGATACGGTTGAGAACCGCTTGTTGCAGACAAAAAGCGAAAGTGGTCAGGATCCCATCAACTATCCTTCCCAAATTGATGACCAGATTGCCTATTTGTACTCCGTATTGAATGGTCAGGATGACAGACCTACAGAAGGCTCCTATCAACGCTTTGAAGACCTGAAAAAAGAGTTACAACCTATCCTCGATCAGGTGGAGGTGGTGCTCAAAAAGGCACGTTCGCTGAATGACAGGATGGTCGACCTAAACATCCCCGTTTTAGAAAGCGAACGTCATACGGACAAACCCTGACACCTACTGATCTGTGATGGTACACATTACAATAAATTGTAACTTGTGCTCACAACTATGATGAAATCATTCTGGATTGATCGTAACAATTGATCAAACCAGCAGGGTTTCAGACAGTTTAACCTATAAACCAAATGCGAACATGAGAAAAACTATTGCCATTGGAGTGGTGATGCTAATTGCCAGCAGTGCAGCCTTCAGTCAGGCCTATGACCACGTTATGAAGACCAATCCTATTGGACTGGCCTTTGGAAACATCAATGTGACCTACGAACACATACTCAATGAAAAATCATCCCTGCATTCCAGCATAAACTATCAATACAGTCTTCTGGGGGTAAAGGTCAATTCTTTTGGAGTGGAAGGAGGTTACCGGTATTACTTCACCCATAGTAAGAAGGATGTACCTTCAGGGTTCTACATTCAACCCCAGGCAGCTTTTACCGCCGGCAAGGATGAGACTGATACCAGCTATAGTGCTTTAAGATTTGGAGCTGAAGTAGGATATCAATTTGCCTTTGAAAGTGGCTTTGTCCTGGACCTTGGCCTGGGACCTTATTTTACCAACCTGTTTGGAGATTACGCTGATACGGATTTTGATGTGGATGGTTCGTTCCTGGTATTACCCAGCATAACCATAGCCGTTGGATATGCCTGGTAAACAAAAAGAACAGGGAGAGCAATTATGTGAAATAAAAATTATATTTGCGACCTTGTCCAGTCGGCCTGGTTTTTGCTAAAAGCTGACTGGCATAGAAAAGGTCGGGTGGCCGAGCGGTTAGGCAGAGGTCTGCAAAACCTTGTACGGCGGTTCGAATCCGCTCCCGACCTCAAAGACAGAACGACCCGGTACATCGTACCGGGTTTTTTTATGGGCAAAGCCGGAGAAGCTTGATTCCCCGGACGAAGACCTAAAAAAGCGAACAAAGTGAGGTCGGTCTGGCTTTGGAATCCCCCAATTTTCGGATCGGCGCAGCCAATCCGCTCTTTCACGTAACAACTTCCTGCATTAAGCGCCGTCAAGAAATATAGTAACTATTGATTGTAATCTATTATTATTATAATTTTACTGGATTATAATCTACAAATATTATAATTTTACTATGATTGAACGTCTGGTAAAGAATACCATACTCACAAAACTCTTCAAAGGAAAAGCCATAATCATAACCGGACCACGTCAAACCGGAAAAACAACCCTTGTTAAAAAAATCCTTGCAGGGGTAAACATAGAAACACTATTCCTCAACGCAGATGAACCTGATATTTCCGGGCAACTGGAAGGAGCATCCTCTACTCTACTCAAACGTATGATCGGGAAGCGTCGCCTTGTAGTCATCGACGAGGCTCAAAGGGTTAAAAATATAGGACTCACTCTCAAGTTAATCACGGATGAAATACCTGAAGTGCAATTGATCGTAACCGGGTCTTCATCATTAGAGTTGGTCAACGAAACCAAGGAGCCACTAACCGGCAGAAAATTAGAATACCATCTCTACCCACTGTCATTTCAGGAGTTGGAAGATCATTTCGGATTCCTGGAAGAACGTCGTTTGCTTCCATCCCGTTTGGTATTCGGGTCTTATCCGGATATCGTAACTCACCAGGGGGAGGAAAAAGAGTTACTTTCCAACCTCGCTGACTCCTATCTCTACAGGGATCTATTGAACCTAAGCGATATGCGAAGACCCGAGTTATTAAGTGACCTGCTGGAAGCTTTAGCACTACAACTGAGTCACGAGGTAAAGTTCAGTGAATTAGGTGAAATGGTTGGTGCCGACCAGGGAACTGTGAAAAAATACATTGATCTGCTGGAAAAGTCCTTCGTTGTGTTCAGATTACGTGCCTTCAGTAGAAATGTGAGAAACGAAATAAAAAAATCCCGCAAAATCTACTTCTATGACAACGGTATCCGCAATGCCATCATCAGAAATTACGCACCTGTCGAATTAAGAAGTGATATAGGTGCCTTGTGGGAAAATTACCTAGTATCCGAGCGCCTAAAATACAATGCCTACCATCAGCAATACCTTAGAATGTGGTTTTGGCGTACAACTCAACAACAAGAGATTGATCTGATAGAAGAGAAAGACCATCAGTTAGAAGCATGGGAGTTTAAGTGGAACCCCAAAAGGCGGGTGAAGTGGTCGAAAACATTTACCAGGAACTACCCCGGGGCCTTAACCGGGGTCGTTCATCCGGAAAATTACGGTGATTTCCTGGTTAGTAAGTAGATCCGGTTCAATCATCTTTCTTCGACACAAACCACATCTCCATCTCACCTTTACCCTTGACCTCTATTTTGCCCCTTGGTTCGAAATTGAAACTGGGGTTATCCCTGATCTGAACATAAGTGTCCCCGGATATATTTACCTTGCCGGTCATCCCACCGCTCTCCATCCGCGAAGCAATGTTTACCGTATCTCCCCAGATATCATACTGAAACTTCTTCACACCCACAATGCCGGCAACCACCGGCCCGGTATGAATACCCAATCGCATGTCAAAAGGTATTTCTCCCTCTTCTATTCTGAAGGCAATTCTTTCAATCATAAATGCCTGCATTTCCAAACCAGCCAACACGGTATTCACCACTGAATCAGATGATGGAACCGGCAATCCTCCGGCAGCCATATAGGCATCACCAATAGTTTTGATCTTTTCGATACCATACTTCTCACAAATCAGATCGAAAGCCTTGAAACAGTGGTCGATCTCACCCACCAAATCCTGGGCAGAGAGTTTCTCCGCCTTTTCCGTGTAACCCTGAAAATCCGTAAAGAGTATAGAAACAAGGTCAAAATCCCGGGCTGCAGCCTTGCCCTTTTCTTTAAGTTCTTCGGCTATTTCAGCAGGCAGAATATTCAAGAGAAGATTTTCAGACCTTTCTTTTTCCTTTTCGATAATAGCCCTTGATTTCCTCACGTATCGCCAACGGCTGTAGAATCCTCCCGATAAGAGCAGAAAAAAGAACCCCGCACCCAGGGCCATATTCCTGTTTCTATCCTTCTTGCGTAGTTCTTCCTGATGAACTACTTCTCTTGCCATTTCTTCCTCGACCTGTCTCATGCTATCCGCCAACATTTGTTGTGCAAATTCCATGTGCTGCAATGCTCTTGAACTTTCCTCCGAGCGCAGACTATCGGTAAGTAGCAACATCATTTCGTGGTACCCCAGTGCTTCTTCTGCCCTGCCCATTGCCCGGAAAGAATTGTAAAGGCATTCACAAGATGCACTCTGTTCACCAATGTCTTCCAATTGCCTGGCAAGTAAAAGACTCCTTTCACAACTGGCAATGGCCTGCTGGTAGTCCTTATCGTACTGGTATATTTCGGCCAGACTTAACAAACTATGAGTGATCCCCTGTACATCTTCAATTTCCTCACTTAATCGTAAACTCTCCAGCTGATACTCCCTGGCCAAATCGTATTGTCCCATTTCAAAATGAGTATCACCAAGGCCCGCGTAACCCGAGGCAATGCCCAACTGATCTTTGAGCACTTCATAGGCAGCCAGACCATTCCTAAAATTCTCAAGGGCCTGGCCAAGGTCTCCCTGGTCAAGATACAATTGACCCATATTCAATAAAATCGGTGCTTTCTCTTCATTTATGCCAAGAGAATCATAGATTTTCAATGCTTCACTGTAATACTGTAAGGATTGCTCCCAGGCTTTCTTTTCGAGATAAATGCTACCAAATTCGATAAACACACCGGCTATTCCTGATTGGTCTTTTATTGCCTGAAAGGCTTCCAGGCTTCCTTGATAATAATTAAGAGCTGTGGAGAGATCACCATTATCGTGAAATATATATCCCGTTCGCATCAGAATATACGCTTTCCCGAGTGTGTCACCGATTTCATTTGCTATCTCTAAACCTTGTTCATAGTTGGTTCTAGCCTCTGTATACCTCCCCGTCCTGAAATACAGGTAACCCAACAATTCACATGTTCTGACACTTTCGGGTTGATCGCCAGTCCTAAGGGTCATATTCAGCAATTCTTTTGCCAGGAGAATGGCCGTATCAGGTTGTGTATGATAGTATGCATCATAAATCAGATCCTGAGCTGCAAAGATTCTGACCGAATCCGACAATGTGCTATCTCTCCAAATATCCCATAGAGAATCTATCTCGACCTGAGCAATCAGAACGAAATGATTCAAAAACAACAGGGATATTGCCCAAACTCTCATTCGACTAGCTGATTTAGTGCTTGTAAATAAAAGTCCTATTGATTATCAAAATACAATACCGCTCTAAGAAGACCATATCTAAGTGCATCTCAAACAAGAATTATAGGATTTGAACTGAGATATGTTTAACTTCAAAGGAATGGATAGAAAGAACTTCATCAGAAAGAACCTTCTGTACCTGGGAACCATTGTGGGTTTGCCGGGGGCTGTTTCTGTGGCTGGTAAGAGAAACGAGGGGAAACCGGATGATTGTCAGCGTTCTCCGAGCGAGACTGCTGGTCCGTTCCCCAATAAGACACCAGCACAATTAGCCCGGGAAAATATTATTTCCGACCGAACGGGAGTTCCTTTATTGATAAACATTTCCGTTCAGGAACAAAGTCAGGGTTGTGCCCCTTTGGCTGGTGTATTGGTAGACGTGTGGCATTGTGATGCTGAAGGTTAGTATTCACAATACGGTGGTCATCGCGTTCAACAGGAAGACTTCACCCAAAGTGATTTTCTGCGTGGACGCCAGACCACAGATGACCTCGGTCAGGTATCATTCATCAGCATTTTTCCGGGTTGGTATCCGGGTCGGGCCACTCATATCCATTTGGAAGTGTTGGATGTAGAAGAAAAATCGCTCCGGATTACCCAGATTGCCTTCCCTGCCGATATTTGTAATGAGGTATATGCATCCTCCGGCTACAAAGGTGTGGCAGACACCTCCAACCTCAAGGATGGTATTTTTTCTGATAGTCTT
>JAUILF010000373.1 GCA_030433135.1 Bacteroidia bacterium
TTTGAGAAATCGTGCAAAACTTTTCACCTTACGCTCCAGTTCCTTCCAGGACATGGACTTCAGAGAATGCTGTTCTGACCAAAATATCAGGGCAGGTCGTTGATCATTCCTTTGCCTGAAAATATGTTCGGCGTAGTTCAGTGATGTATGCGGAAACCAACGAATGCCAGGCATTACATCTCCGGATAGTGCACGACTATTATCTCCATCATGCAAAATGTCAAAGTAATTCCAGATCGATTGCCAGAAAGTGCGATAGTGGTCAACAGACCATTGCCAAAGCTCCTGATAATTGGCAAATGAAAGATTATAAGAATCTTTCAGCCATTCGTGATAATGGCTCAAGTTTGAACTCTCTCTCAGTTCCTCAGTTGGTTTCCATAATGTATCTTCCACCATATCAACCATTTATAAGCATCAAGACAGCCAGGGCGGCATACTCCTGCCCTTCTGTCAGCAGTTGTTTGCACCATTCGCAAAGCATCTTCTCTCTCTGCTCAGCCCGGCCTCTGGTCTTGTTGAGGATTATTTTCATCTTCTCACTGTTCGTCACTTTCTTCATTTCTTCCTCATCAGGGAATCGATGGAGTTGGGCCAGCTTTCCCAGATCATTCCCAGTGAGGTATTGGCTGTTCTTTATATAATCCGGCAGTGCATCCATACCCATTCCGGGACCTTCGGGGCGATTCAGCTCAAAGAGAGCCTTTCCAAAAGCGCGGCAATACAAATTGCCTCCCAGACGTCCGATATGGTGCAACTTCTGTAGTCGGGGTTTGAAGTTGTCATCAATACACTCCTGATCAATGTGTAACTTAAGCAATCGACACAGGACCATCGAGCCCGCACCCGGAGTTGAGCCAAATGATTTCACCTCCGTTACCAGGCACTCCATCGCTACCAGAGCTTCAGCAATTCTCGGAGGAGCTACCATTTCAGATTCTACTCTGGTAAAACCTGCCATTTCCAGTTCACTCACCTCGTATGGATAATTGGCACTGGTCAAAGACATTTGATCTACTATACCATCGCTTACGAGATGAATAACCACTTCCGGTACTTGTTCAACATTTCTCAGCGTATCCTTCTTTATATTTCCCCGACCCAATGTAGGTGCAAAAACCATCACAGGTGGATCGATGCTCACTACATTAAAGAAACTAAAGGGGCTGAGGTTGACCTGACCGACATGATTCACCGAACTTACAAAAGCAATAGGTCGGGGAGCCACAATGGCAGTAAGGTACTGATAGACAGTACGCATTTCCTCCTGAAGAGGATCAATGGCCACCCACTCTTTTTGAGTTCCTCGCAAAATATTCTAATCTAATTCTATCGCGGGCAATACTTCGCCCGACAGTTCGCCAAATCCAACTCGCACATTACCCTTCTGTCCGTGGGCTCGCATGGTAATGGTATCAAAGTCTTCCAGGAAACGTCGTTTTCCACCATCTGCCAAAACCATGGGTTTAGCTCCGGCATGAGTTAGTTCGAGCATCGATCCATAGGAAGTTGACGCCGACCCGCTGATCGTACCGGTACCCAGAAGATCACCAATCCTCAGATTGCATCCGTTAATCGTATGATGAGCAATCTTTTGACTGATATTCCAGTATAAATCCTTTGGATTGGATTGACAAATTACCTCTTCACTTCCCTGACCCGGCTTCAGAGCTACCTCGAGGTTTATGTCCAAATTTTGCTCTCCACTACTACGTAAATAAGGTAAAACCTCCGGGTCCTGAGGTGGTCCATCCACCCGAAAAGGTACTAACGCCTCCATCGGTACCACCCAGGGAGAAACCGAGGTAGAGAAGTTTTTACCCAAAAAAGGACCTAAGGGCACATACTCCCATTTCTGGATATCGCGGGCCGACCAATCATTTAACAGTACCATTCCAAACACATGAGAATCAGCCTGGTTCACTGACACCGGTTGCCCCAGAGGGTTGCTCTTGCCAATGATATAACCCATCTCCAATTCAAAATCAAGCTGGGAGGTCTCCTTGAATGAAGGATTTGCTCCCGGTGACTTCTGAATTTGTCCCCGGGGCCGGTGAACAGGAGTTCCGGACACCACCACCGATGAGGCCTTTCCGTGGTAGGCTACCGGCATATGTTTCCAGTTTGGCAATAATGGCTCTTCGGGATCCCGAAAAATTCGACCTACGTTGGTGGCGTGTTCCAAACTCGAGTAAAAGTCCGTGAAATCTGAAATCCTGACCGGCAAATGCATAGTAGCATTTTGCTGCCTTACCAGCAGTGTCTGGTACTCTCGCAAAGTACTGTCTTGTCCTGCTAATTCCCTCTGAACTACTTTCCGGACTACAGCGTGTTTTTCCACACCCAACTCTATAAAATCATTCAGACTATCACGATAAAAGACTTCATTAGGAATCTCAAAGTCCTCAAACAAACCGATCTTACTGGCAGCCGCCAAATCAATAATAAAACTTCCAATTGCCATTCCTACCCTCGGACTTCGACTGGCAGAAGAAAAAATACCGTAGGGTAGATTATACAAGGAGAAATCTGATTCGGGATCAATATCTATCCAGGATGAAAGATGCATAGAGAATGGTTTCGAAAAGGTTTCCAATATAAACAATCATTAACTCCTATCCTGCCATGATTTATAATAAACCCCATCATCCAGCAGCAATGCTTGCTTGGTAACTTGTAAAGGTTTGAAAGTATCAACCATCACAGCCAATTCATCGGTTTTCTTTTTACCGATACTTCTCTCATAGGCACCCGGGTGAGGACCGTGTGGAATACCGCCGGGATGAAGGGTCATATAACCCTGCTCAATATGATTTCGACTCATGAAGTTTCCATCAACATAGTACAGCACTTCATCGGAATCAATATTTGAGTGGTTATAGGGTGCAGGAATAGCCTGGGGGTGATAGTCGTAGAGCCTGGGGCAAAATGAGCAAACCACAAAAGCACTCGTTTCAAATGTCTGATGGACCGGAGGTGGCTGATGAACGCGACCGGTTATTGGTTCAAAGTTATGGATAGAAAAACCATACGGGAAATTATATCCATCCCATCCCACAACATCAAAGGGATGATACGAATAGACCATCGAATGCAGGGTTTGTGATTTCTTTACTTTGATTAAAAACTCACCCTTTTCGTCATGTGTTTCCAATTCCTTCGGAAGTTTATAATCCCTCTCACAAAAGGGGGCGTGTTCTTGTAGCTGTCCAAACCAGTTTCGGTATTTTTTTGGAGTGTAAATGGGATGATATGCTTCCAGATATAAAAGGCGGTTATCCTCATGATCAAAACTGATTTGGTAAATCATCCCCCTTGGAATAATGAGGTAATCACCAGGTTCAAAAGAAATATTGCCCAACATGGTCCTCAACACCCCACTACCCTGGTGAATAAATAATAACTCATCAGCATCGGCATTCTTGTAAAAATATTCCACCATAGAGGAGGCGGGAGCAGCGAGCCCGATATGTACATCATTATTGACGAGTAAGGGAGTACGACTCTCCAGGAAGTCACTTACTACAGGTAATTCAAAACCCTTCAGCAACCTTGAAGTCAAATTGTGCTCAATCCCGATCTCTGGCGAAACATCCCTTTCACCTGCTATTTCCAATACTGAAGTAGGAGGGTGTATATGGTAAGTAAGGGAAGACATTCCCTCAAATCCAATCGTACCGAAAAGCTGCTCGTTATACAAATTTCCATTATCCTGCCTGAATACAGTATGTCGCTTTTCAGGGATTTTTCCTAATTTATGATAAATTGGCATTTGTTAACTTTATTATGAACATTCGTTCATGATTAATATATTAAATATATCGGGAAGTATCAACACCTCTGTTCTAATTGATAGCGTCTCAAAGTTCGACCAGTTGACAACAACACAGTTATGTCCAGAAAAAACGAACTATTAAACACAGCCCTGAAACTCATCCACCAAAAAGGATTTAAAGCCATGACCATGCGGGATCTGGCAGCAGCTATGGATTGTGAGGTGGCAAATCTGTACAACTACATCGAATCAAAAGACTGGATACTACAGACTTTTCTTTTCGAATTATCCAATGAATTTCATAATGGTATTGATGCTATACGATCCTCTGAGTTAAATGACATTGAAAAAATCAAATCTATTGTCAGGCTGCACGTACAGATAAGTCTTGCCGACCCTGCCAAAGCATCACTCCTCGTAAACGAGTGGAGACATCTAAAACCATCTCTTCTTGAAAGGTTTGTCAAAGAAAGGCAAGCATACGAACGTAAGGTACGATCTGTGGTAAAAAACCTTTTGTCGGAGAGTAGGTCAAACATTGACCTGAACCTGGCTACCCAGTCTTTTCTCGCTTCTTTAAGATGGATCTTCGACTGGAGGAAGAGTTCAAAAAAAAAGCATAATGCCATTGAAATCGAGCGTCAGTTATCCAGTCTGGTATTATATGGACTGACAGGGAAAGGTGAGTAGATGGTAACAAGACCGTTAGTGCAAGTAGAGTCTCATTTAAATTCTGGCAAAAAGAAAGGGCGACCCTCTACGGAAAGGTGCCCCTTCAGATTAGGATACTACGGAGTAATAAGGCTGTCAGCATTATGTACCACCTTTTAAGAAGGACGTGACAATGCTCGCTTGATTGTGCTGTAACACCTAGCACAATGCATATCTTCTACTCCCGACAGGTGCATAAATACATGTCGTACGGTTCATTTACAAAGCAAGTATTGAAAATCGAAAAGGGAATTTCGATTTGAGTGTTACTGGGACAAATCTAGGCAAAATTCTCATGTCGGAAACATGTAAATTTCTGTTAAAAACATTTTTATTTGGTGGATACCTACCTTGCTAATTCTGACCTCAATAAACTTGATGAATAAATTCATATTGATGATGAGCTAGATATCACTATCACCTATGCTGCCATTAGTCGTGTTCACGTCGCTCATGCTCTTTTCGCAGGGACTTCCTTAGCTCGTAAATCATGTCCTCCATTTCTTTGCGCAGTTGGCTCCAGTCCCCATAAGAAGCACCCTCTATCGTATCGAGTTTATTTCGCACATTGCCAACTCTATGGCCTGCCTCCCGAACCTCTACTCTATATGCATCCATATTCTTTTCACCAGGGTTGTCATCAGGTATCACCTGGTCAAGCATAAGTTTCCACCTTTCAATATCCTCTTCAGAGGGCATTTCTTCTTCCACTACCGTCTTCTCATGCAGGACCAACAAAGGAATTCTCAGCTCATGTAATAGCTTCCTGGATATATCGGTTTGTAAAAATCGTTCTACAAAATTTCGATCCCTGGGAAAATAGGCCAGCATATCTGCACCAACACCCACAATTACTTCCTGTACTTTTTCCACTGGATCCCCATCCTTCAAAAATTTTGCCTGGTACCCCTCATCTCCAAAAATTTCATCAAAAAAGGACTCACACAACCATAGTGATTCAGGATTGCTCCGGTTCTCCCGATACAGGTGCAGCATCATCAACTTGCAATGATGCAATGCGACAATCTCACTCAGCTCTTCCAGGCAGGCAGGTTGCCAGAAATGACGAAAATCACCAGAGCAAATAATTTGCCCGATTTCTTTAGAGCCTTTCCAACCGGCAGGAACCAGAATCACTGGACATTCACATTGATCCGCCAGGGACATTGAACTCGAACCTAACAAAACACGTTCGAGAAAATGTTTACCCTGGGCTCCCATCACTACCAAATCTATTTCCTTTTCACTTACGATTCTTCTAACTCCCGATACCACACCGCCTGTGTATAGGAGACCCTCGATCAAGATATCGGGATACTTTTTCTTTAGGTTATCCACCTCTTTATCAAGTCTTTCCTTCTGAATTTCATGGTTGTCACTAATGACATGACCAGACATTACACTGTATGGGGATGCTGCGAGGGCTGGTTCCACCGGAGAATATGCATGCAACAGGTAGAACTGTCCATTTTGTTCATCTTGATTGCCATAAAGCATGAATGCAAATTCGAGTGCTTTACTGGCATTATCTGAATAATCAGTGGGTATTAAAATCCGTTTCTTTCTACACAAACCTGT
>JAUILF010000012.1 GCA_030433135.1 Bacteroidia bacterium
GCAGGGGATCCTTCGAGCACAGATGACGGCTTTTTTGGAAGCGGGATTTACTTTACCAATAGTGCGCGTTATGCCGCAGATGTATATTCCTCAGGACACCTTATGTTGGGATGGGTCTCGGCTCGATCTCCTTTTCCCGTTGTGGATGAGGACATGAGCGTTCTCTCTGGAAAAGGAGCGTACAAGCACTACAACGCACACTACATTCCTGTAGGGCAGCCGAGCAATCCTCACGACGTAAATTTTTTTCCCTGCAAACCAGGTCAACCCCCAGTTTGGGACGAGCTTGTTGTGTTCCAGAACGCTCAAACTCTTCCCCGTTTTTGGGTTGAGCTTGAACCAGATCTAGGAAATTTATCGACACCTTCTGCTGAACCTCGCTACGTTAAAGAATTCATCTCCCATGTCTATGCTGTGCTTGAGCACGCTGCGATCGACCAAGATCTTAAACTTCGACGAGCTCTAAATGCTCACCTCGAAGTCTTCCTTATGATGGATGAAGACGATGAGCTTGACGGTACACATCGTGCTCTCTTGTCGCTTCTTGGAAAGCTGATTGACCCCTCAACAGATCAGATCGATTCCGCTGCAAAAAAGAGAGTGATTGATCTAAAAATAGAATTAAACCCTGAAAGCCAGACTTCCACCGCTACATGTATTATCAATGCCAGCGAATTAGACGGGTATTACCTAAGAAATCAATTTGGAGAAAACGAGGAAGAAATAACCTCCTATTTTCTCGAGCAGGGATTTGATGAAGTTACCCAGATCAAGACTTCACAATTTGACAATCCATCTGTGCCTTACACTATGGCCGCTCAGGGTGTATTCAAACCAGATCAAATTGGTAATAAGATAGTCGTCACTCCCCTGATGAAAATACCCCCTCAGACAACACCATTCACAGTAGAGCAAAGACAGTATCCAGTTGACTTCACTACAGCTCAGAAAGATGTTTATCAGAGTATAATCACCATACCACAGGACTATAAATTCGAAAGCATTCCTGAGCCTATGAGTATTTCCAACTCATTAGCTGAAATTCAGTACAACCCAGAACTTAAGGAAAACACTTTGACGATTAACGCGTCAGCCTTTTTTCTACAACCCCAGTATAGTGCATCTCAGTATTCTCTGATTCGTAAATACTACGCTGACATTATTGAAAAATTCAATGAAGTACTGGTAATTGCTCCCAAGAATTAAAATGTCATTTCTTTCCCAAGTAACTATTTTGATGTTCATATGCCTCGGGACAATTCAATCTCAGGAGGACATCCATTCAGTTGATTTTGAAAATATAAATGCAGATGAGTGGGAACTAGAGCAATATGAACTGGATACCACAGCAGAAGCTTTGATCTGTTTTGATGTTGCTGAAATAAAATACGAACCTCATATTGAAAGTACTATTCTGCATCGTAAGCAACGAATCAAAGTCCTAAATAATGCCGGAACTAAATTCGGGGAAATTGAACTAACCCTAAGTAGAGGTCAAAGGGTATTGAAATTTGAGGCTGTGTGTAGCAATAAAAATAACGATGTGGTTGAAAGCTATCCGATTGACATCAAAGATGCGTTCGTACATTCACCATCTACCAGTCTCACCATTTACAAATTTGCTTTGCCAAATGTAAAGCCAGGTTCGATCATTCAATTTCAATATAAGCTTTTGATACCGGGCATGCACAAAGTACCTAAATGGTATTTTCAGGCCGATATCCCAACAAGGTACAGCAGTTACACCATCCATATGATTCCATTCTATGAATTCACATTTCATCTACAAGCTAGTGATCAAGAGTGCATTCAAAGTACCAATGAAGCTGATACTACCCGAAGGTTCGGAACCCTGGTCTATCGCGAGAAAGTTACTAAATTCCAAATGGAAAATATTCCATCATTAAAGCAAACAGATCATCGAAATGAAAGAATGAAAATCTCCTTTCAACTCTCCGGTTACCTGCGACGACCAGGAGAAATGGTAGAGGTCCTTAGCACCTGGCAGCAACTGAATGACCGGCTTCTGAAAATCGAATCCTTTGGAAAATACATTAACAGGTCGGAAAAGATGGCTGGCAGATTATTAAAGGAAATAAATTTAGCTGAGCAGGAGAGTCCTCGCAGTAAATCCCTAACGCTTATTGAACACCTACGCGCGTTTTCAAAATTCAATGAATCATATAGTCCTCTGGCATCAATAACACCTAAAGAATTTCTGAAGGAAAGATCCGGTAACTCTGCAGATATTAACCTTTTTTTGGTTGGCCTGCTCAGGTCAGCCGGACTGAGGGCAGATCCGGTTATTCTCAGCACTTATTGGAATGGAGAGGTTAATAAGGATTTTCCCTTCTACGGCTATTTTAATCATGTGGTCGTACTTGTTGATCACGGAGAACAATCATTCCTTGCCGATGCGACCGATATCCATGCCGCCTATGACAGGTTGGGCTTGACCGCCATCAATGAGAATGGGCTGAAGATCTATGACGGCAAACCGGTTTGGGTGGATCTCAACGCTAAACATACCTCCTCCCTGTCCCATAGGATTGAGGTAGATGTGACTCCCGACCAGGATCAGGTCAAAGCCACCATCATAAGTCACTCTAGCGACTTGGAGGCCTATCAACTCCGTAAAATATTTGAAAACGACAGCTCACTGATAAGAAAATACTACGAAAACTCGGGGTTTAATATGATTGAGGATCTTCGTACCAGTCAATATGATAATGTCACTTCCCCATATACGATTGCCTGCAAGGGAATCCTGAACTTTGATAAAATAGGAAAACTAATTTTCCTCAATCCATTTTCTATTTCACCAACTGGTGTTGTTTCCCAATCAAGTGAAAGTGATATTTGGATCAATAGGTTTCCCAGATCTGAGAAGTTTGATCTAAGCATTCATAAACCTGAAAAACTCGAAATAATAAATCTTCCACAGGACACACTCATTTCTAATGAAACCTTTGAATGGCAGATTACATGTAACGAAGCACTCGAAGAGGTTAGATTACAGGTCCGATGCCAGATCAAAACAACCGGTGCTCTGGAATCAAACAGGCAAGAGCAGCTATTGAAGCTTATCGCCGTACTTGAGGAAGAAATAGTCTTTCAACCGAAGGAATAAGATCCTTACAACTCCCTTATATATATCTCCCGGAACTCCACGCCCTGCCCTTCTGCCTGTAGTCCGATATAACCCTCAGACAACAGCTTCCCATCGACCTTGACCGCGGGATCATAGCCATTCGCCACTCCACCTCCTATCTGAGGCTGGGTATATTGAAGTACGGTTTCACCATTAACCCTATGAATCACCAGTGAATCGCCATACACAATCAGCTCTCCGCTCACCCATTCATCCCATGAATAAGTGTCAGATGTGGAATTGATACAGTGTCGGGGATCCATTTCTCCTTCAAAATAGACTTCGGTCCCGGGTGAACACATATTTCCCGTAGGCCGAGGTCCTTTTCCCTCATCCGCCAACATCTGGTATTCAACCGAAATGGGCCAGTCCTGCTCTTTCAGAATGGTCCGGGGATCCTGTGAGTGAAACATGATACCACTGTTGCGGTAAGTATAGGATGGTGCATCCTCCATCCACTGATCGGTAAAACGATATTCAAATTTCAGATGGAAGGATGAAAATGACCGTTCGTAAAACAAGTGGCCATACCGCTCATCAAACTCCTCGTAATCATCATAGTTAACCTGAATCACACCTTCATCTACCCGGAAAGTCTGAGCATAATTATCTCCAAATTCATGATGATGAAACTTGGGACTCCATCCGGCGAGGTCCTTTCCATTGAACAGGGATGTCCATTCATCATCAACAGAATCCTGATGGTTTACGAATACAAGTACAAAGGCCAGGAGGCAAAATGAATATTGAAGTGAAGTTTTCATCGTTGGATAGTTTTTCTTTGATCTCTTATTGTTGATTTTTATCAGAAAGCCAACCATGAAGAATCAATTATTTCACTGGCATCATCAGTCGACCATAATCGTATTTGTGGGCGTAGATGACCGCATTCGAGACGGGATCATTTCCATCATTATACAAACTTTCGATTTTCAGCCACAAATTGATCTCATGCTGCGAAGGTGTTTCTGCTGAAAGAGAAATCAGACTGGCAATACTGGTGGCTCCCGCCTGCCTGCTCTTCACCTTGTAGTCCAATTCATTTACATCTACAAAGGGATCATCCAGGGCACTTATCAAATAGGTCCTGTGGTAGGTGCCAATATCATTCGGTCCCATCCCTTTATCAAGCCTGACATAAACCAGGACATCTTCGCCCTTTTCAAAGACACCATTTCCATTCCCTCGTCCTCCACCAATGGTTTTGCTTTCGATCACATTGGGTCCTTGCTGGTAAATGGCAACATTTTCTACCTCTCGCCCATCCAGGATCAACACGTCTTCCAGTGCGATCTGAGGCGAGACGGGTATAGGAAAGAACATGATCCGATGAGTGTCTCTGGGGATTCCATCCATGGAGATTTCAATATCTATAGAACTCATATAAGTTGAATCAGGGTCTTCGGAAAGATAGAATTCGATATGATCGGCGAGATTAAACTCTTCCATGGATGGAACTCGGTCAATCTCATGAAGGCTGTGTTCGAAATGCAGATGTGGATAGGTAGAGAAGGTTCTCAGTGTAATATTATGACCCTCTGCATTCCCCAGGTTAATTCCTTTCAAATTCAATCCATATTTTTTTCCTGTTTCGAAGGAGTAATAGTCCCGGTTGTCGGCTGAAAACAACACAATTTCAGGTTGCCTGTTATCCGAATCCTGAATGCCGATCAGATGACCACCACCATCTAATCTCAGTGAAAGTTGACCCTCTTCTGAGGCTGGTATATTCTCCTGTTTTTTGGCTCCGGATGTGAGGTTGATCGTTTGGATGTCATAAGCTGCTCCAGGTTGGTATGCTTTCCCGGTGGTGATTGAAATAGATTCATCGCTTACCACGGGTCCATCCGGAATAAATTTTCGGGAAACAATTTTTAACGCATGCTGCGAATAATGATCCAATAAGGTAATAGCCGGTTGTGATCTGTCTGATGCTACCTCATAACCCAGGACGGAGAAAGTGGGATAACCCACACAATAGTGGCTCCAACGGTGTGGTATCATTTTTTGCTTTTCGAAGACCTGCATATGGAAATCCAATTGTTCCGAGGCATCGGCAACAAAATGATTGGGGTAGTCAGCTAAATGAAATTCAAAATGCGAGACCGGTGAAGCCTCGAAGATCTGCTTCATTTTCCAGGTGTTGTATTTCAACCAATCTCCATCTGTCAAAGTCAACCTCACATCAAGTCCCACGAGGGCCCGATAGGATTCTAATACCGGGAAAGCTGCTCTGGAATCATCCGGCCCATACAAAGCCACATTATCTGCGGGATCAAAAGCACTGACGGAACTCACCAAATCCTTGCTCTGACCGGCAATGTAATAAGCCGTTTGGCCGCCCATACTCAACCCGGTAATCGCACGATGATTCCGGTCAGCTATCGTTCTGAACTTTTCATCCACCTCGGATACAAGTTCCTCAAAATAAGGGCGATAATCCCAACCCCTCAATTTCAAATTTTCATCGTAAGGTGCTCCATAGTCGTAGGGTCGTGCTCCTCCATATTGAATGCCCTCCCGAAAGTTTTTACCCGGCCGCAACAACGGTTCATACCCATCCCAGGTGACAATAATCACATCATTGTTCTGCACATAGTCACTCCATTCCATCACAAAAGGAGGCTCCTTTCTGCCATTTGCCGGATAATTGACATCGTCCTCCAGGTCATATCCATCCCACTTATATCTCCCTCCGTATCCATGGAAATAGTAGATGACCGGATAGCGTTTATCAGGATTTTGTTCATAGCCCCTGGGCAGATAAATCCGGTACCATCTTTCAGTCTCAAAAGCCTGACAATAGAAAGAATGATCATAGTACCTTTCCGATTGGCTGTAACCTGACGCAACTGCAAAGATTGATGTTACCAAGATGCAAAGACAATCCATTAAAATCTTTCTCATTCAACTACATTTCGTTTAATACGACTGGTCTTGTTTGGATTTGGAAAACATCCAGGGAATCAGTCCGGCTTCCTTAAAGGCCAACTGAAAAGACTCTCCGTGTCCTATGGAATCATACTCCGTGTACTTTACCTCAGCTCCCGCATCCGAAAGTAACCGATACATGGTTTGGGAGCCCTCCACCGGGTTGGCTTCATCAGCATTACCATGGAAAATCCAGAACGGAATATGCTTGATGCGGTCAATCTGTTGAGGATCAGAAAAGCCTGCCATCGGTACAGCCGCTGCAAACAACTCAGGTCTTCTGGCTGTAAATTCCCAGGTGCCGAATCCTCCCATCGAAAGACCAACCAGGTATACACGAGCCGGATCAACCGCCAGACTGTCTATCAGATAGTCGATCAGCTCCAGGGTGGCAGCGCCAGATTCAGAAGGTTCTTCTGCCATCGTATAAGAACCATCCTTCCCCAATCCTTTGAAGGGAGTTTCCGGTGTATTGCCCACCCACTTAGCCCATTCCTCATTCACGGTCTTGTCCGAGCACTGTGGTATAACCACATAGCAGGGAAACTTATCCTGCATGGCAGGAGAGACAATGGAATATTCGTTGGTAAACAACCCTACATTTTTGTAGGTCTGAGACCCATTGTCCGTACCCCTGTCACCTCTGCCGTGCAGGAAAACCACCAGTGGAACTGTTTGACCGGCATTCGATGGTTCATATAAGCGGTAAGGTAAAGACATGCCGTTGGTCGCCGCAAATCGATGCTTTACCAACACCTTGTCAAGATTGGCATCAAGCCAGGTCAAAGTCTCTACCTGACCATCATCCGGGTCCCGGGTAGCTGTATCATCACTCTTTTCAGCCGTTTGGCATGCCATCAGTACAGATAAAAACAAGAGTGCCAATAGTGAGTAAACCCATTTAGTATTCATTCCTCTAAGCTAAAATACCTACATTTAAACAACACTTTTTCACCAACAAAGGCTATGAAAATAATTTTCTTCCTCTTAATCAGCAGCATCATGTATGCACAAACAGATCCGGTTGTCACGGGTATCTACAAATGGTCAGAACTACCGGTAAAGAAAACGGCAGAAAGAGAATCCCGCAAAATTATGGAGGGAACCTCGCCCCATTTTGATTATCTGGAAATCCATGCTACCACCCAGATTGAGGGTGCTACACCAGCACCACCCCATGCACAAGAGGATATTGAGGAGGTGATCATCGTTAAGGAAGGAACCATGAAGTTTACCATGGACGGTGAGGACGCCATCCTGGGTCCGGGCAGTGTCATTCTCATTCCACCCCTGGCTTTGCAGTCCTTACAAAATGTAGGCAAGGGTCCACTCACCTATTATGTCATGATGTTCAGGGGGAAAAAACCCATGGATATGGACAGAAGTAATGATGCCGGTGGACATCTGTTCCTCAATGCCGATGAACTAGAGTTTGAAACTACCGACCGTGGAGGTCGCATCCATTACTTCGACCGCCCCACGGCCATGTGCGAAAGGTTTGAAATGCATGTCACGCAGCTGAATGAACCGGGTCCGAGCCACAAACCCCACACCCATATTGACTCGGAGATCATCCTGGTCATTGAAGGCGATACCGAGATGACCATAGATGGAAAAGAATACCAGGGCAGTGCCGGTGATCTTTACTTTATCAACTCTAATGAGTCACACGGCATCAGAAACAACTCGGACAAGCCCTGCAAGTATTTTGCTTTTCGATGGTATTGATGGAACCTATATCTCAATATCCAGCATCAAAGAAGACAAGGTTTTCCCATGCTGGTCCAGTGCTAGTGACCTGGTAACCCCACCACCAAGTGCATCGTACAAGACAAAATTGAGCGCTCCTAGTTGCGGGAGTTCAAAGCGTTCAACTTTGCCTATGGCAATGTCCTGGAAATGCCTTTTGACCACCTCACTGGTCAGTCTTTGGCATACCATCTCATAGTCTTCCTGTCGGTATACTATAACCGAAATATTGGCAATGTTCCCCTTATCTCCTGCCCGTGAATGGGCTACTTCATGCAACTTCATAATCAGGTGGTTTTATAATGGACAGTTGGTTTTACTTCAGATGCATCGATCAATACAGACTGAATGGCTATCACTTCCTTCACCGATTTCATGGCACCTCCTCCAGCTGCCGGACCGTTGGTATAAAGTGCCTCCACCTCCCTTCCGATCAGATCTGCCAGCTCGCGGTCAGAAGCTTTACCTGCCACCCGAAGTCGGATTTCAAAAGGTGCCGGGCTACCACGATTGGACCGATACAATGCATCACTCCCAATCAAGTCTATCCTGAGATCATCATAACCGGCATGCTCATTCAACCTTGTTTTTACGATCTTCCCCGCCAGCCGGGCTCTGGCTTCGGCACCTGGGCCTCCATAGCTGATCTGCCCTTCACCAATAAATCCATCCCTATATCCAATCGATACTTTAAGCTTCCCGGACCGGGGCTTTCCCCTACCGTTTTGCAGCCGGACCTTATCCTTTTCAACATCCTTAATGGTAACATGAGAAAGGTCAGCAATGACATCAGGTGTATAGTACTGAGCAGGATCATGGATTTCATAAAGTAATTGCTCCTTACAGGTTGCTTCAGTCACTTGTCCTCCGGTCCCAGGCAACTTGGACACTGTAAATTCTCCCTTACTGTCTATCTCAGCAATGGGGAAACCCAGGTCAGCCAGGTTTTCCACATCCTTGATACCCGGGTCGGCAAAATACCCTCCCGTTACGTGTCCTGCACATTCCATCAGATGTCCCATCAGCACCGCCTTGCCCATCAAATCCCAATCGTCCATTGACCAGCCAAATGCGTGGATCACGGGAGCGGTAAACAGTACCGGATCCGCCACTCTTCCGGTGATGATTACATTAGCACCTGCTTCCAGAGACTCAATCAGGGGACTGGCACCCAAGTAGGCATTTGCCGAAATAACCCGGTCTCTAATGGTTTCAAAACGAGCTCCTGTCTCAAGAAGCGTAGCATCCGGAGGAATGTGTTGGGGCGGAATGTCATCACCTGTAACTGCTGCAATCTTTATACCTCTCAAATTGAGATGGCGGCATACCTCAAGCGTTTGCTTCATGGCAGCAACCGGATTAGCGGCACCCATATTAGTAATGATCCGGACTCCCCTTTGGTGACATTCCGGGATGCATCGATACATACGTTCGGTCAGTAAAGGATCGTAGCCCTGGTCAGGATCCTGTAACCTTCGTTTCTGGGCCAGGGCGATGGTACGCTCTGCCAGGCATTCGAAAATCAAATAATCCAGTTGCCCTCTCTTTGCCAGGTCAACCGCCGGTTCTATCCGGTCTCCGGAATAGCCGGCACCTCCGCCCAACCGTATTTTTCGTTCACTCACTGCCGCTGTTCTTCCAAATACTGCCTCCACAGTTGCAACCGACTCAGATCAGGCAATACCTCCGATCGGGTTTCGGCATCAATAACCTGGACCTTGTATTCCGGTCCGAAGGGTTGCCATTCAGGCACTCCCGGACCATTGGGGTTTCCCTGCCGGGCAAAATTCACCCAATATTGAGACATAATGGTAGCTATGTACTGGTCAACCGGCTCCCAGGGACGATCGAGCGTAGCAAGATTGTCGTAAGCATAGACGAGTTCACCAGAATGAAAGGCTCCAAATTCGGTCTCGGGTCCATAAGCTGGTAAACTCCGGTTGAAATTATACAGGTAAACCGGATCATCTCCGGTCTGTTCCTGCATGAGCGCCCAGGTAAAAACCTGGCTGCCAAAAACCTGATCCCGGCTCAACGCTATCTGAGATTGAACGGCCTCTTCTTCGGAATGGGCGGGATATAGTTTTTTGAAAGAATCCGCATAAGATCCGAATCGGCCACTCAGTTGCTTCCCAAACTCCTCAGCACCGACATAGTTGGTGAAGACGACATCCTCCTCATTCCATCCCATGAGCATCGGAACATCTGACTGGCTTCCTTCCAGATATATTTCGTAGATACTGGCCGGAACGACTATTCCATCCACGATTGGCCCTTGTGTTCCACCGGTAGCCAGCAAGATTCTTTCTGCAGACTGTGATCGTAAATCAGCCAGACTACTTACTCCAAGATCCTCAGCAAATTTTGCTCCCTGCTCTTCGGCTTGCTCCAATCCTGGAGTTGAGAAAGCTCCTCTGCCATAAAAACTGCCTCCACTTTGCGCAATGGCCTTGTGAAACAAGCCCCGGGCTTCTGGCATGACCGTCAAATAATTAACCGCGAATGCACCAGCCGACTGACCGGCAATGGTAACGTTGGCTGGATCACCTCCAAACTGTTCAATGTTTTCCTGTACCCATTGCAATGCCGCTACCATATCCAGTAGCGCATAATTGCCCGAAGTATGATCAGGGGACTCAGCACTTAATTCGGGATGAGCCAGAAACCCAAAGACTCCAACCCGGTAATTAATAGTGACAAACAAGACATCTTTTTCGGCAACAGCTTTACCATCATAGATCGGACATCCACTGCCACCACTGCGAAATCCACCACCATAGATATAAACCAAAACCGGCTTCAAGGCATCGGAACTGCGATTTCTGGTCCATACATTCAAATAAAGGCAGTCTTCACTAATCGGTTCTTCAGGGATCAGAAATTCC
The DNA here is from genome assembly GCA_030433135.1 of Bacteroidia bacterium. Lineage (GTDB taxonomy): Bacteria > Bacteroidota > Bacteroidia > Chitinophagales > Saprospiraceae > JABDMH01. The sequence continues at coordinate 10,717 of JAUILF010000012.1, forward strand.
GAGGACCAAAACATAAAGGGACTGGGAGCTGCCTGCATGGGACTGGGTCCAAACGACTTGCACTCCAACACACCATCCCATGGCTTGACCGGTTGCGGAGCTTTCCAACGATTGTCTCCTACCGGTGGACTGGCAAAGGGAATGCCTTTGAAAGCCTCTATCCCATCCTCCAGAGCCAGGCCCTCTACCTTGCCTGCAGAGGTCTGAATTACCAGTGATTGTGCCGAAAGCATCAGAGCAGAGATGCAAAAGCACAAACATAAAGTCAATTGCTTCATCCGAAATATTATAAAGGTTAGTGCGGCAGCTGTTGCATCATAAACTTACGCAATTTAGAAAGGAATGGTCCCTATCAGTATTGCCACCAAAGTCATGACCAGGGTGATGAGAAATGCATATCCAAAAGTGAATTTCTGATGTTCCGCAAGGTCTACCTTCGCCAGACCAATAAGCAGAAAAGTGGTAGCTGTCAAGGGACTTAAGGGAAATCCGGTGGTCATTTGGCCCATGATAGCGGCCTGACCCATGGATACAGGCTCTATTCCCAATTCCGAACCAACTTGTGCCAGGATGGGCAGGAAGCCAAAATAGAATGAATCCGGGTCAAAAACTAAACTGAGAGGCATACTTAAGACGGCCAGGATCACGGGTAAGAATCGACCAGCACTTTCGGGAATAACGGTGGCTGCCTGGTCGGCAATAGCCGAAATCATACCAGACTCCTTCATAATCCCGGTAAAGACTCCAGCGGCTAAGAGTATGGATGCCATCAGTAGGGAGGCCTTCGCATGCGCATCGATTCTCTCCTTCTGTTCGGTCAGGTTTCGGTAATTAACTAGTAGAGCAATGATGGCTCCCAGCATAAATACCATGGCCGGTTCGACCCATCCGGATATCAAACTGGCGATTACAAGTATCGTGAGCATAATATTGATCCAAAACATTTTTGGACGGCGAAGTACCTCTTCCTCAGAAGTTAGCCTGCGCTGATAGGTCTGATTAAAAGAAGTATCCATTTCCACCCCCAACCTCCTGCCTTCCCGATGGCCCAAAAACCAGGCAATGATGATCACTGCAAGTAATCCGGCCAATTGAGGAATGATTACCGGTGTGTACAGGTCGGTAACGCCAACCTGTAAAGCGGTTGCAGCCCTTAAAGTAGGTCCGCCCCAGGGTACCAGATTCATGGTTCCCGCTCCCAGGGCCACCACACAGGCTAATACCCTTCTATCCATCTTCATGCGCTCGAACAGGGGTAACATTGCAGGAATGGCTACCAGGAATGTGACTGCGCCCGATCCATCAAGATGGACAATCATAGCCAGCACAGCAGCACCCACAGTAATCCTGGCAGGATGATTACCAACCATCCTGAGAATGAAGTCTATGATCGGGTCAAACATACCGGCATCAGTCAGAACACCAAAAAACAAAATAGCAAAGACAAACATGGCTACGACCGGAGCGATGCTCTTGATGCCTTCTACAGCAAATGCGAAAGTGTCCAGACCAAACCCGGCGAGCAAAGCTCCCACCACCGGCACTAAAGCCAGGGCAGCCAGTGCACTCACCTTCTTAGTAAGGATAAGAAACAACAAGATGCCAATGACCAAGATTCCGGTCAGAAAGAGCATGGTTTAATGGTTGGATTATTCCCAAGATAGCGATTTGGTTCCGCTGCCCTGGCATCAGTGGATACAGAAGATACGAGCATGGCCTTTGCCAGGCAGTATGTCAAAACTTCTTTCTCCGCCTTTCCTTCTGAATAGCTTTATACATTTTTCCCTGCACTTTATTATCCCTCCTTTTCTCAAATACCGTTTTTGAAAAGCGTTCTCTCTCACGCAGCAGTTTCAGATAATTTTGGTAGGCCTCATGCTCCAGGGAGCCTTCATTCAGTGCGGCTAAAACAGCACATCCGTCTTCCTCTGTATGGGAGCAATTCCGGTACTTGCAATTTTTTACCAGTTCGTCAATGTATCCGAAAGTGGTCTCAACGCCAGAGGATGCATCCGCTATACCCAGTTCGCGCATACCGGGTGTATCGATCATCAAACTCTTATTCTGAAGGGCCAATAATTGACGATGAGTGGTAGTGTGACGACCTTTGCCGGTACTGTCACTTATTTCGCTTGTTTCCATGACGGTCTTCCCTTCCAAATGATTGATCAGGGTAGATTTGCCAACTCCCGAAGACCCGAGAATACAATATGTCCTGTAAGGCTCCATAACCTCACTTAGCTCTTCAAAACCTTTCTGAGCCTTGCTGCTCATGGATATCACCGGCACCCCCGGTACACGTTGTCTCACCTGGTCTTCCATCTGCCTTAGTGTCTCTTCATCGACCAGATCAATTTTGGAAAGGATAACCAATGGCTCAATCCCGGAGGCATGGCATATGGTGAGGTATCTTTCCAGCCTCTTCAGGTTGAAGTCCTGATCCACTGCCTGGACAATCATGGCATAGTCAATATTCGTGGCAATGATCTGTACCTCTCCAAATGTTCCAACTGCCTGCCGTTTTAACACCGTACGGCGGGGATAGATCTCATGAATAATCCCAAAATCCTCCCCCATAGGCGTTATCCGCAACCAGTCACCCACGGCAGGATAATCTTCTCGTCCGGAGGCTGAGTAGCGCAGGTTGCCGGTTATTTCTGCATGGACCGTGGCGTCTTCCAGTTGTACACGGTATCTTTCCCGGTGTTCGGCAATGACCCTGCCCATGACATCTGAAGCAGGCATCTCCACATTCATCAGGTCACCCTGAAACTTCAGTCCCAACTCTTCTAATGACATAACTCAAAAATGTATCTATTGAACGCTTTGCAAACAGCGCAACGTTGCCTGCCAAAAGCGGCAAAGAGGATGTAAATGCTTCACATCATCTGTTCAAATATTCATTATGGAATGAGCAATTTGAAATTCTGTATCATTGAGTACAATCAATTTATCCTCATCTATGATCACAGAAAACACCAAAAGCCATCGCAAACTTAAAAACGAGATACTGGACACGGACCTGGCCATTATTGGAGGTGGTATGGCCGGCACCTGTTGTGCCATCACCGCTGCCCGGCAAGGTATCAAGGTAGTCCTGGTACAGGATCGGCCCGTCCTGGGCGGTAACGCATCCAGTGAAGTACGCCTCTGGATCCTGGGTGCCACCTCGCATATGGGTAATAACAATCGCTGGGCCCGTGAAGGTGGTGTAATAGATGAGATCCTGGTGGAGAATGTCTACCGGAACCCGGAGGGTAATACCCTGATTCTGGATACCATCCTGTTAGAAAAAATTTGGGCAGAACCTAACATCACTCTGCTACTCAATACCGCCGCTTATGATGTCATCAAATCATCAGCCAACCGTATTGATGGCATTAAAGCTTTCTGTAGTCAGAATTCAACCGAGTACACGATCAATGCACCCTTGTTTTGCGATGCATCAGGAGATGGAATCATTGGATTTATGAGTGGAGCAGCTTTTCGTATGGGAGCCGAGTCATCTGATGAATTTGGTGAGCCCTTCGCTCCCGATAAAGCCTATGGAGAACTACTGGGTCACTCCATTTATTTTATGAGTAAGGATGTGGGCAAACCGGTAAAGTTTGTACCTCCTGCCTATGCACTACAGGACATCACTAAAATACCGAGGTATCGCAAATTTAATGTGGAGGAACATGGTTGCTGGCTTTGGTGGCTAGAATATGGAGGGCGCCTGGATACAGTACATGAGTCTGAAGTAATCAAAGAAGAGCTGTGGAAGGTAGTCTATGGAGTCTGGCACTACATCAAGAACTCAGGAAAATTCCCCGAAGCCGAGAACATGACCCTCGAGTGGGTAGGTCAGATACCCGGCAAACGCGAAAGTCGTCGTTTTGAAGGCCATTACATGATGAAACAATCTGACATTGTCGATCAGGTCAGGTTTCATGACGCTGTAGCTCACGGAGGATGGGCCATCGATCTGCACCCTGCCGATGGCGTGTTTAGCGAAAAACCCGGATGTAACCAGTGGCACAGCAAGGGAGTGTATGAAATCCCTTACCGGTCGATGATCAGCAAAAACATGGACAACCTTTTTTTGGCAGGACGCATCATCAGTGCATCGCATGTTGCTTTCGGGTCCACCCGGGTGATGGCCACATGCGCTCATGCTGCTCAGGCGGTGGGAATTGCTGCTTTCCTGGCCCTGGAAAACACATGTGATCCAGCTGGCCTTCTGGATCAAACGAGACTGCAAAAACTGCAACAAGAATTGTTGAAGTCGGGGCAATACATCCCCCATTTAGCCCTGGACGACCCGGCAGACCTGATGCAGCATATTCATTCCATATCACCGGTACCTGGGGTCCCTCATCAGCACCCACCTGGCGTGATGATGGCCAGCAGTAGTCTCCATTTATCCGAAATACCTTTCAATAGTGAGTACAAACCCCTGGAATTTGGTACCGCCCAGCTCCTGCCCCTTCCTGCCGGAAAAGTTCCCCGGTTTGAAGTCGAAGTCGAAGCCCAGGAAGAAACCACCCTGGAAGTTAACCTCCGTATCAGTAGCAAGGTTTTTAATTACACCCCTGACACAGATATATACCACCTTGAAGTGCCTCTGAAAAAGGGGCGAAAACGAGTTGCCATTGAGCCACCTGTCAAACTTCAGGAAAACTGCTATGCTTTCCTCTGTTTCGAAAAAAATCCGAACGTACTATTGCGACGAAGTAAGGCCAGGATTACCGGGCTGGTAACTGTATTTAATAAGCAAAATATAGCCGTCAGCAATTATGGACGTCAGGACCCTGACCCTGATCTCGGCTTTGAAAGTTTTGCTTTCTGGGTACCCATGCGCAGACCGGACGGAGAAAATATTGCCATGACCATAACTCCTGGTCTCACGTGTTTTGGACCGGAAAATATTTGCAACGGATATCATCGTCCATATCTGCAACCTAACGCCTGGATAGCTGCGTTTTCCGATGTACAACCCGAGTTGACATTTGACTGGCAGGAAGAGTGGAAAATCAGTAGGCTAGTTCTTTCGTTCGATACCGATTGGGACTATGCTATGGAGTCGTCTCTGCTAGGCCATGCCGAACGTATCATGCCTTTCACGGTCAGAAGATATGAGGTACTGGATGAGAATGGCACCCTACTACATGCTGTACAAGATAACCATCAAACCCGTAATGAAATACATTTCGAACAACCGGTGATTACTCGTAAGATTACATTGCGTTTCTTTCAGGCAAGTCCTGATGTTCCCGTTTCTCTCTTTGGCCTACAGATATACTGATGCCTGTACTGGACTATCTTACTATTCTCCTTTTCACCTTGTTGGTGCTGGTGGTTGGTATGGTCTTTACCCGTTCCGGTGCCAGCATGAAGTCCTACTTTGCAGCCGGTGGAGCGCTTCCCTGGTGGCTGAGTGGGTTGTCCCTGTTTATGAGTTTTTTTTCAGCGGGTACCTTTGTGGTCTGGGGTTCAATAGCCTATGAGTACGGTTGGGTGGCCATCAGTATTCAGTGGATGATGGGGTTAAGTGGCTTCCTTATCGCCATGTTTATCGCACCCCGCTGGAAAAAAGCCAACATCCTTACGGTAGGCCAGTATATTGGTGATCGATTCGGACCAGGGCTGCGAAAATTTTACAGCTATATTTTTCTCCTACTCAGCTTTTTTACAACCGGGGCATTTCTCTATCCAGTGGCTAAACTTTTTAATGTCTCTACCGGATTTTCCATTGAAGTATCCATCATTCTGCTGGGTTTGCTGGTCATTGCCTACACAGCTGCTGGTGGACTATGGGCAGTTATCGTCACGGATGTCTTACAATTTGTAATCCTGTTCGCTGCTGTTTTGATCGTCGTCCCATTGGCGGTAGACAAGATCGGAGGGCTGGAAGCCATTGGTGACAAGTCACCGGAAGGTTTCTTCCAATTGATCAATGGAGAATATACAGCCGAATTCCTGCTGGCATTCCTCCTTTACAATACCATTTTCATCGGGGGTAACTGGGCTTATGTGCAACGCTATACCAGTGTTGCCACTACAAAGGATGCCAGGAAAGTCGGATGGCTGTTTGGTGTACTTTATCTGGTAAGTCCTGTACTCTGGATGCTACCACCGATGATATTTCGCGGGTTGGGAACCAATCTCACCGGACTTGAAAACGAAGGGGCCTTTCTCCTGATGTGTAAAGAAGTACTCCCAATCGGTTTGCTGGGCCTGATGCTTGGAGGAATGATATTCGCTACGGCCAGTTCCGTCAATACAACACTGAACATGTCTGCAGCGGTTTTCACCAATGATCTCTACAAGAAACTCAAACCAGATAGTTCACAAAAAGCTTTACTCAGGGTAGCCCGGATTTCCACGATCGTTTTTGGCCTCATTACTATAGTAGTAGCACTCATGGTACCTCGCTTTGGGGGCATTGTTGAAGTAGTGCTTAGTGTAGGTGCGATCACAGGTGCACCTCTCTTTGCGCCTCCGATCTGGTCGCTATTTAGCAAACGACAAACCGCGTTCTCCATTTTATGTACTACCATTATCAGCTTGCTGATCAACCTGTTTTTCAAGTTTCTGAGTCCGGCACTCCTTGATATCACTCTGAGCCGGGCTAACGAAATGCTACTGGGAGTGTTTGGCCCGATGCTAATATTGATGTGCTTTGAATGCTACTACGCATTCAGGCCTGCAAAGCAGCAAAGCCACCTCGTGGAACCACAACCTACCACCTCACAGGATCCTGAAGACGCACAGCAAAACCGATTTGCTCTCCGGGTTTTGGGTGCAGCTTTGGCCATCACCGGGTTCACGATTTTAGTTTTGGGTATGAATGCCACTCAGGGTTCAGTAATTACCATATCGGTAGGAGGGCTGGTTCTTCTTTTGGGATTGCTCATCAGGTACAAGAAATTGACTAATTAATTAATTTGATAAGCATACCTTATTCTTCCTGGTTCCACATCCAAAAAAATCTCACCATTATTCCCTATCTTCCTTGTAACCTCAAAGAGCCGCAAATTCCAAACATTGTGAAGCTCGTACCAATCCTATGTCTAACCTTCTTGAGTCTTCTCGCTCAGGTCAATCTGTATGCTCAAAATGTACTCCTGGAACTTGAAAGTAATTCAGGTGGTATGCTGATACCCCGAACAGATACCAGCTCTGTGGTAACACCTATAAGGGGGCTCATGATTTTAGACACTGCAACCACAACCGTCTATATTTTTAATGGCATGAATTGGGAAGGAATACAAACCACAAATTCCTTCATTTTTTCCTGGGCAGACCGTGATGGAGATGGTTATGGTGATAAATATGCAGCCATATATGCTCCTGAAGTTCCACATGGGTATGTAATAAACAATCTAGATTGCGATGACAACGCAGCTATGATTAACCCAGCTGCTACCGAAGTTTGCGATGGGTTAGATAATGACTGCAATACTCAAATTGATGATAATGTGCCTGCATGTGCTTTGCCCCCAAATACTGATCAAGTTGGCTGCGAGGATAGCTGCGTCATTGTTTCATGTGCAGATGGATTCTTCGACACCAATGGAGTATTTAGTGATGGTTGCGAATGCCAGGCTATAGGAGAGATAAATGGAAACTTTTGTGCGAATTCTATCGACTTGGGATCAATTACCGAGGGAGGGATACAAACTACAACAGGTAACATACCAGAGTCGATAGATGAAGATTGGTTCAGAGTACGGCCTACTGATGCAAGTCCATCTTCGGCATCTGAAAATTTTCACTTCGAAGTACAATTCGTTTCAAATCCCGGTAACGTCCATAAAATAGAGGTGTATGATCAATGTAATGGTACTCGACTCAACCCATTCGACGATTTTTACTACGAGTTGGATGGAATGCCATTTTCTAGTGATACGAAAGATTTCTTTATTAGGGTCTATCTGGACAGTGAAGCCTTACCTACTTGTGAAGGTTATGAAATTTCATTTAGCAACGGTCTATAGGTGTGATGTGATCTTATCTGATTTCTTTACTTAGAACTGCCAGTATCTTAAGCTCCCCCCAAGTCACTTTACCCCAAACTACCCTTTTTGGTCATGTGATGATACTAAACAACTGCGATCTTGGGTGCCAACTGATCAAGATTTGAGTATCTTTCTACAAACACGGTCCGGATTGAAAACACTGATCACACTTGCAGGGTTTTTCCCCATTCTGCTATTCGCCCAGCCGGATATAGACAGTCTGATTTTCAAATCTCAGCAAACAACGGATGATACCCTGCGGAATTATCTGATGACGGTAGTTGGCGAAAGATTACTATACACTGACCCCCGGAGATCTGCAGCAATCAATAGAGAGTCATTGCAGGATAGTCGCAAGATCCGATATCAAAACGGCATTGCCCGTAACCTGACCAATCTATCTGCCACCTTTATATTACGGGGGGTTTACGATTCTGCCAGTCTTTATGTCGACACCCTTATGGCATTTGCCGAAAGTGAGGATTTGCCCTGGTTCAGGATCAGGGCACTCAACCGTCGAGCAGTCATTCAATATTACCAGGGGTTATTTCTGGATGGCATTGAAACCAATCTCGAATTACTGGCCCTTGCAGAACAACTGAAAGGGACAGAGCAAAACAAGATAAATGCACTAAACAATATTGGAATAAACTACGAAAAGCTTTTAGAATATGATAAAGCCACTGAATACTATCTAAAAGCTCTGGACATTGCTTCTACGCTGGGTAACAAGTATAACCAGGCGGCTATTTCAGGTAACCTGGGAGTGATTTATAAGAACTCCGGAAGACTGCAAGAGGCTGAAGAGCTGATTAGGGAAAGTATCAGCCTGGCTGAGGAAATCAACCACCAATCGCTTCTCGTTGACGAACTCATCAACCTGACAGATATCTATCTACAGCAGAAAAACTTCCGCCTGGCACGGCAAACAAATGAAAGGACTTTACAGGTTGCAGAAAATGTGGAAGATAATAACGGCATCATCAAAGCAATCTTTCAGACCGGTTTCATTTCGTATAGTCAGGGTGATTTCAGGCAAGCAATTCCTTCCTTCCTGGAAAGCGAAAGGAGAGCCCGGGAAAAAGATGACAGAGAAGAACTGGTCAATATTTATGAGCATTTACACCTGACTTATGAACACCTGGACCAGCATGATAGGGCCTATGAATATCTAAGCCGGCAGACCGCATTGAAGGACTCCATTTTCGATCAGGAAAAAACAGCCGAACTGGATCGACTGGAAATGGCCTATCAGGTAGCCGAAAAGGATAAAGAAATCCTGGCCCAGGAACTGGAAATCATCAAGCGAACGCGTCAACGTAATATATTGATCGCTGCAGCCATGATTATTATCCTGTTTGGTTTGCTGGTTTATTTCTTCCTCCGAAAAATCATCCGAAATACCAGGGAAATAGCCCGTCAAAAAGAAATGCTGCAGGACCAACAGATCAAACAACTGGTCAATGAGAAAAAAATCATCACCCTGGATGCCATGTTGCTTGGCCAGGAAGAGGAAAGGAAGAGAATTGCCGCAGATCTACATGACAGTCTTGGAAGTCTGATGGCTACCATCAAAGGTCACTTTAGCCTACTGGCTGAAGGCAATTTCGAACCCTCAAAGGAAAATAACTATCAAAAAACAGACCGGCTCATTAATCAGGCGAGTAATGAAGTACGTCGAATATCCCACAATATGATGCCTCAGGCTCTTGTAAACCACGGTTTGATAGATGCCCTTGAAGACCTTGCCAGAAACCACGCCGAATCATCCAACTGGCAACTCGACCTCCAGGTGATAGGTATGAAAACCCGACTACCCGAGAAATACGAAATCATGATCTTTCGCATCGTCCAGGAACTTTTTGCCAATATATCCCGACATGCTGCCGCGAGCAAAGTGCTGCTACAGGTCATTCAAAAGGACGAAATTCTTCACCTGACAATCGAAGATGATGGTCGTGGTTTTATTCAACATCAAAATGGAAATGGTACCGGCCTGGGCCTGGATAGTGTGAGAGACAGAGTAGCATATTTGCAGGGTGAAATAGATTTTGATTCGGTCCCGGGTGAAGGAACCACCATCTCCATCAATATCCCGGTAATAAATTTGATAAGCGAAATGGAAACACATCATGAATGAAAAATCTCGCATTAAGATTGCTATTGTTGATGATCATCAGGTAGTCATTGATGGAATTTGTGCTATGCTGGAATCATCAGATGTTATCGAGGTCGTCGGAAGTGCCTTCGATGGGAAAAGCGCTGTTGATGTGGTCCGTATACTCAAACCTGAAGTATTATTAATGGATATCAATATGCCGGACATGAATGGCATTGAAGCCACCAGAATTATTTGCAGGCAGCATCCTGAAGTCAAAATTTTGATGCTGTCCATGTTAAAAGAGCAGAGTATGGTGCGCAAAGCTCTCGAATACGGAGCCCTGGGCTACATCCTCAAAAACGAAGGAAAGGAGACCCTCATAGAAGCCATTCAGTGCGTTGCCAGGGGCGACAAGTATCTCAGTGAAGGAATATCCCCCGAAAGCCAGATCACCGATGGCAAACCTAAGATATCCCGCAGGGAAAAACAGGTCCTTCAACTTATTGTAAACGAATTCACAGCTAAAGAAATCGCCGAGGAGTTATTTATTTCCGTCAACACCGTGGACGCTCATCGAAAAAACCTGCTCATGAAACTCGATGCACGCAATACGGCCGGGTTGGTTCGTATGGCGCTTCAGCAAAAATTAATTTGATGAGAAAGAATCGAAGTTTTTATTGCTAGTAGTCGTATTAAGTTAGTAAACACAATTCCAGCTTTTCGAAATTTGAATGTAGGCCATCCGGGAGACATTCATTTTTACATTGCTGAGAATTTTCTTAGAACTACTCCATTATGCGTTAGAGTAAACCTTTGAGAGGAAGTGGAGGATCAAGTATTGGAAGTAAAAGATTTATATGTAAGATACCAAGTTGTAAATAAAAGGTCTCAACTCCTTGTGGCCATGCCGAAGTGCTCCATATTTCCAGTAACACTTGTTTGTTCTGGTTACTCGGTGCCAAAACAATACGTGTTGTCTATATGTCAAATGATGAACTTAGATTGTGTCCTTCCAGCTTAGCCCTTTTGCACGAGTGTCACATTTGTTCTCTGTAGCGACCGCAGGCTATACTGTATGAGCAGCATCAAGGCCAAAATTTACCTTTAAAGTATACAACCTAGTCACTACTTGGCAAAGACAGAGCAGTCAATAGCGAGTTTATAGAATGCAGTGGAGGAGAACAACTATGTGACCGTGCAAATGGGCAGCTGGCAGTTTTGTCAAACTTTTGCTGCCAAAAGTTTGCCCCGCTGGAAGCGAAAAGTAGTGAATTTTCATGGAAAGTACTACTATGATTAGAGACACATTGATCTGTCAATGAGCCATAAACCTTAGATTATCTGGGGAACGATCGCTAGAAACAACCTACCAACTGCATTATGTAGTAAATCAATAAACTTCACTTCCCGGTAATTTCCTTCAGGTAATTAAAAAATGCTTTTTTTCTTTCCGATGATATCCGCCAATCTACCGGTACACTTTGAAATCCTGCTTCATACCCTTCTCCATCCATCCTGAAATCAAAATACCCCCAGGATGCATAGGAGGTAATGGCAGATAAAAAATTATTCTCCCTGGCACCAAAATCAAAATGATCATCTTCGTTAAAAACCACCGGCATGGATTTATATACATCTACTTCTCTGGTCAACTTCACCATCTCTTTGATGCGTTCCGGTTCGTGGACACCGTTACCATGAATCAAAAGAAAATCGGCGCTCTTGATCACATTCTCATACGGAATTTGATTGCCATTATAACTGGTGCTCACCAAAAATCGATATCCATTTTTATTTTTTGATTTGATCAGATTTATCAATTCATGGATCCGGTCGGCCTTCAGAATATCACGGTCATATTTGGCATTGTCACATTCATTGGCCACTTCAATCAAAACATTTCTATAACCCTTGTCAAACAACCATTCAATCACATTTTCAGTTGCTCTAGCTACAGCAGCATCATCGCGAAGATTCTGGTCCTGACCAAAATAGAAAAGGCCTAAAATAGGTGCCATTCCCAACCTGTCCGCTTCGTCCAGGATCTTCTCCAGGCGATTCAGATAATCCTGGCGTAATTGACCGTCTTCATAGTAGGCCGAGTTATACCAGTTTTTATTCCCATATCCCATCGGGCTGCCTCCTTGCATATTAATGGTAAAGGACATTAACCCATGGTCATACCATGATTTCATGGCAGCCACAAACTCATCGGTATTGCGATCAGGATCCCATTCTTTGGTATCCGGATATTTCCACCTTTCTGCAGTTTCTTCATTAAGGTCATCAAAAATGCCCTGTACCAACCTGGCATTTAAAAGTAAGCCTTCGATTTTATGCCCATTCCAGTAGCGTCCTTCATAGGTATACTTGCCATTGATGAGGAAGGCATCACCCTCTATCGATACTTCAGTACTTCCTGATTGACTTAATCCTGGTGTCATCACTGCTATCGTCAAAGCCAGGGTTGCCAATAGAATATTCAGTTGCTTTCTCATCTTTCGTATTTTCATATCAGGTAATTTTACCAAGATAAGTCCGCATGCTGAGTAATCATATTTTTATTGACTCATGGCCATAAATAGTGGGTCTGGCATATGATTCCAGTTTGTTCTGCCAGTAGTGGGACAAAAAAAGCCCATTCTCTCGAATGGGCCTCAGGAACTAATGTCCTTCTCAAAAAAGTATATTCTATAGCAAACGCATCAATGCACCACATTAAACTTGTAAAACTGTCTGGAGTCGGGACCCTGTACTGAAAGCAAATACGTACCTGCCGGTAAATGACTCGTGGTAAAGTCGATCAGGGTCTCCTGCTGACCGGTAAATATTTCCTGTTCCTGACTGTGCATCAGCTTACCACTAAAGTCTCGGATAGCAACCTGGTAAGTGCCTCTTGTCCCACCGCTCATACTAACCTGCATCCATTCGCTGGCTGGATTGGGAAAAACCGCAACCCGGGGGGCTGAGACATCCTCATCATTCATAGAGGTAACCTCTTCGCAAACATCACCCACACCATTCTCATCCTCATCCTCCTGCAGGGGATTGGGTTCCATGACACAATTATCTCTTTCGTTAGGTATTCCATCACCATCAATGTCACTATCGCAGGCATCGCCAATACCATCTTCATCAGTATCAACCTGATCACCGCTGGCTACCCCAGCACAATTATCCATAGCATTGGGAATACCATCCCCGTCAAGGTCATCATCACAGATATCACCAATTCCATCCTGATCCATATCCGCCTGAAGCGGATTAGCCGCGATAGCACAATTATCCAACTGGTTTTCAATACCATCGAGATCCACATCATTGTCATCCAGTCCGGAGGTACTACCCACATTAAATGACCACCTATAGGTTGAATCCTGTGATGCATTTCCAAACAAATCACTAATGCCACTTAAAGAAACCCTGATCTGCTCACCAATATGAGCATTGATATTCCACAATGGCGAGATAATTACCCTTGATCCCGAGCACCCTGTCTGGACAGGATATATCTCACCACTCTCGGTGTTCTCAAAAACTACCTTGTCCGGTCCGATCAGATCACAATCGACCGGTTCGTCAAAAGAGATAGAGATTACATCACCCACCTCTAATACCAGGTCAGCCGGTTCGGGTAATCCAAAGATATGGGGTCCGGTGCGGTCGATCGAGCCCTGGTGAATTTCTGAATACACTTCTCCGTCTCCATAATCTGCTTTAAACCTGATATCATAAGCTCCATCTTCCAGAGAACCGATGGACCAGAGATCGGTAAAATCTCCATTGGAACCTTGCAAAGTACCCGGCAGCCATTCACCCCCGGTTTGCCAGGCAAAGGCATTAGCCTTACTGTATTGTAACTGGATTTTGCTCAGCCGCTCCTCATCAAACCCGGCAAATCTCACCAAAACTTCATTTTCATTTCCTGCATTGGCCTTCCAGACCGGATTCGGTTTGACAATCTCCAGATTGGGAAAATCACTTTCGAACGAGACTGAAAGCCCCACCGTATCTGCGACCATTTCATCCTCACACCCGGATTGCAACACAAATTGCAAATTGCTGTAGTTAAAAGCTCTTGCCCCACGCGCAATTGTAACGGTAGCACTTCTGCTTCCCCCGGCTGGTATGGTATAGGGTATAGGTGCCTGGGCCTGACTTCCTCCTATGGTCACTACCGCACCATCGGGATTGCTTTCCTGCAGAAATCTGAAGAGGTAGGTCCGGGGTTCATCTGACTGGCTGATGTTGCCAAGGTCAAGTACAAATACCGCTGATTCATCTTCGGGGACATCGAATTGATTGTATGAATCTGCCTGAAGCTGAACTTCTTCTCTTGCCTGGGTATACTCCTCACTGGGACAACTGCTTCGACCACTCACCACTTCAAATACCGGTGTCCCATAAACGGCATCTTCACGGATATTGACGCTGAAAAAATCACCCTGATCGTCATCACTCAGTTCAAAGCCCGTCGTTACAGACTGTAGCGATGAGCCCGTGGTAGAAGCACCTAACTCCACACTCATCCGGGTCTCCACCAAGCCGCTTACCCCAGATCCGGCCACCTCATATCCGGCTCCAATGGCCACACTGGCATCAATAAATGCACTTAACTCAATGGCCAGACTACTCTGGGACTGAATCGTCGTGGTAGCATTGTAGGAAGCACCCGCACTGAAGGATCGATTTTCGATCATACGTGCTTTTTGTTTGTTTCGGCGGTTGTTATCCAGAACCTGCTGCCACACGGAAATCTGGTTTTCATAGATCTCGGCAGAATCGGACTCTTGCTCAATGTAGATTTCACGGATCTGCTGTAATTGAGGTAACAAAGTCTCCTGCACGTGATCCTCGGTATACATAAAAGTAGTGGCAAAACCATCGTTACCCATAATCATACTCTGGGAAAGCTCCACTTCACAGGTAGCAGGATCGACACTCAATACGTCGGTCAGGGCATAGACCATATTCAGTGCAGCTCCGATATAAAGATCTCCTTCGCTTCCGGTGATATCGGAATTGTCCGAGGTGGAAAATCGCTCAGTGGTCTCGGTGGAAAGAATCAATTCAGCGTTTGTTGCCAACCGTGCTCCCATTTCCAGGGAAGCTCCAATGGTTCCCCAATTAGCTACTTCAGTAGAAAAAATACCGAGGGCATCAGAAACTTCAAATTGAGATCCAAATTTAACCTCCGTACTGGTCTCAGTACTGGCCTCGGTTGTGGCAAACATCCTGAAAGCCATTTCCGAACTCAGGCTTTCCTCGCGGAAACTATAGCTGGCATCTCCGGGAGGATCATGCAGGATCATGAAAGGTATTTCAGGCATAACGGTGGCAAAGGTCTGTTCACGGGGTCGTATTCCGCTAACCAGCATCGATTGCGACCAATCAGAGGTTTCGCCCTCCACTTTGGCTATGATCTGAATCAACTTCTGGTGTGGAGCAATCAGATTTGGAGCCCCGGGCCTCAGTATGTACGAGGCCTGACCATCAATCAATTCGATACTGTCCGGCTGTCCACTGTTATCACCTACTTCATCATAGATGATCACATATCCGCTTTCCACCAGACAACTCTCCTCTCCAAAGGACTCTGACACCGATATGATCAATTCATAATCCTGGTTTTGCTCGACTACCGGTACTCCGATATCGGTACAAATCGGATCCGGTACTCCCTCTACCGATAACATAGGCGGCCTTCGAAATATGAAATCTTGCTGAGCGGGTTCAAAAGTGAGGTCAGCTACCTCCGTCTGATAATAAGAAAGTACTTCGTCCGGATCAATGGTAAATCCTTCACGGGGATTAAAATCAACCACTTCGAACTCGTATTTTCTTGCCGGTAGCAATGCCGAATAGTACCCCGAGGTATCTGTGGTCACAGTTGTGTCCAGGCAAATACCCTGGCTCCCGGAATAGATCCGGACATCGGCTGATCCAATGTAGAGATCACAAGCAGCTTTCACCACACCTTCGATCAAATGCATTTCATCATCCCGAAAATCAATATCCACCAGATCACTATTCACTAAAATGGATTGGGATGAAGGATCCATGGTATGACCGGATAACCTGGGCTCGATTTCATAGGTTCCTGACTCTTCCACTCCCAGGGAATAAAATCCTTCCTGGTCCGTCAATGTGCCCTTAAAGAGGTCATCAACCCAGATTTCCACCCCTGAAAGGCCACAGGTATCTCCATGCAAAACCTGGACTACCCGACCGCTAACTACAAAAGCAGTAGTATCATCAAAGTTCAGGACTTTGCTCGGTACTTCCAGTTCAAGTCGCTGTCCCTCAAAACTGACCGGATCAAAGGCATGGTTTTCCTTGGTGGGAGTGACTGTAAATGTGGCCTCATCACTGTAATAGATTCGCCGTAATTCATAGTCTCCAAATTCATCGGTAGTATCACAGTACATGGTACCGGCTGAAGTCTGATCAAGGTCAGATTCCTGCACCGCGCAAACTTCCACCCCCGAAATGGGTAACTGAGTAAGTGGTGTCTGCACCTTTCCACTAATGCGACCATTGGCCTGTGAGGCACCCGATGCAGCAATTTCATATTCAGTATCACCTTTGGACCAGGCCACCGTATATTCATAGAATCTACCTGGAACCAGGGCGGGATCACTGTCGGAGAACGCCGTATCGGCAGCACTGTTAATATTGACCTCAGCAATCTGTGATCCATCTCTACGTATTGTGACCATATCCGTGACCATGGACAAATCATCCCAGGAAAGACTGACCTGCCTGGCCTGACCCACCGATGCTCTGAGCTGCCTGGCCCGTGTCTTGCCATACATGGTTGAATAAGTGGAAACATGCCCCCCCCAACTTTTGGTAACGGTGTATACGTAGTAGGTGTGTGTTGTATCAGGTCCAACCAGTTGGTCAACGTAGCTTTTGGTACTTCCCTTCGATACTCCGCTAATGTTATCGGCAATAATATTATCAGGACTATCTCTGGCAATGCGATAGAAATGTGAACCTGATGGGATATCCGTATTGGAGGTCCATCGCAATTCGATAACATCCTGGTCGCGACTGGCATAGGCACTGGTGGGTCGTCGGATACTGCTGGAAGTTAATCGCTTCGAATTACTACCTGTGCCTTCGCATGAACTTACACAGTTTACTATAAAATTATTCTTACCTGTGACGACCACAGACATCCGGTAATTGATATTGGCCGAGGGTCCTACTTTCATGGTCACGGTACCCAACTTCTTGCTTCCTGCACCTAGATAGTTACTGGCAGACACACTGTTTCGATATACTGAAAAACTGTATTTATTCGAACAATCACAGAACTTGTCAATCTCGTAATCAACATAGGAGTAGTAATCGCTCCCGGAATAAATGGAATAGGTATAGCCCTGGGAAAAGGCTAAATGAGAACATGCCATCAATAGAGTGCACTGGATGAGTGTGTAAAAGGTTTTCATATGGATACTTTTTTGAGAATAAATCTGATCTTAACGATCGTCCTCAATCTATGATCCATACCGTGATCCTCCTAGAAACAGGGGTGGACAAAGGGTGGACAGGGCCCATTTTCATTGGGTTTCCGCCTCCCGACATACTTTATCCGAATTTGTTCTAACGATTCAGTAATTTGGGGCATGTTGCCGCTCAAATCAGTCCGTATCACCCTTTGGGGGTGCTTCCTCTTATTCGTATCACTGGATGTCCGTGGACAAGTCAACCGGGTGGACAGCTTATTAACTGCCCTCTCAGTATGTGAAACAAGGACGGATAGCACGGAGACCCTTCACTACCTTATGGGAGCACTGGTAAATAACTACCCCGATTCAGCTATGTTCTTTGCCCGGCAGGCTTATGAGTTATCGGAGACTTTGCAAGATCCTGTACTGCATGGTCAGAGCTACATGAATCTGACTCACTGCTATTTTGTGCAGGGCCATTTAGACAGTTGCCGCAACACCCTCCTGGAAGCCCTCGAGTTATATAAATCCAGTAACCAAACGGACAAAGAAGCCGCAGTATTCCGCAATCTGGCGGTGCTGGGAGAAGTAGAAAATCAACCGGATACCTCACTAAAGTATCTGGACCATTGCCTGGAGGTATTGGACAGAGCTCCCAATAACAATATTCTGGGTGATGTCTATCTGTCCAAAGGATTTGCCTACAATACCAAGGGGTACTATAATCTGGCTGTAGAAAATTATCTGGAAGCCCTCAGGATTTTTGAGGATAACGGAACCCGTAACCAAATGGGCTATGCCTGCCAGAACCTGGGTATAGTATTTGAACTGATGGATCGAACGGAGGATGCCATCGAGAGATCACTACAAGCTTGTGAACATTTCGCTTCACAGGAAAACATCAGGGCCTTGTGTCAAACACAGAATAATCTCGGCTACATGTACCGGGATCAGGAAAGATACGATGAAGCTAAGGCCCTGCACCGCAAAAGTATTGATCTGGCCCAGAGAACTAACCAACCTGATGTAGTTACCCAAAACTATTGGAACCTGGCAAAAATAGCACTCTCGGAGGGCAAACTGGACAGCACCATGATCCTTGCTGATGCAACACTGGTTGCAGCTGAAGATTTCAATTCTGCTTTCTACCGGGGAGGTCCCTGGCGTCTGAAAGCCAAGGCAGAGTTGCAACGGGGCAGGAGTACCCAGGCACAGAACTATCTGGAACAATCCCTTCCCTATCTGGAAAAGTACTACGATCCACAGTTTACCCAGGAAGCCTATGAGGATCTGGCTGACATTTATGAGGCACTCGGTCAACCCCTTGAAGCCTTATCCTTTACCCAAAAAGCCTCAGAGATTGAAGACAGTTTGTACTCGGTGAGAAAGGAGCAACAGATTGAAGAGCTCAACCTTATCTATGAAACTGAAAAGAAAGATGCAGCGATTGAGCTATTGGAGAAAAATGCAGAGCTGGAAACTGCCCGCAGACGTGGGCTTATAGTTGGTATTGTACTACTCGGAATCCTTTCATTGGCCATCATCTACTTTCTCTGGCAAAAAAGAATCAAGGATCGTCAGATTCATCAAAGTGAAAAAGAACTTGAGGTGGAGCGGAGAAAGACGGCCGAACAAGAACTTGAATTCAAGCAAAAGGAATTAACCGGGAAGGTACTCCAATTGGCCAGAAAAAATGAATTTCTCCTAAGTCTTGAAAAAGAAATGTCAGATCTGCATACGGATAGCGATGTCGAACAAAAAAGGCAAACCCGTAGACTATCAAGGATGATATACCGAAACACAGCGGATGATGAGGATTGGGACCAGTTTGTCAGCGAATTCACCAGCGTTTATCAAGAATTTATGGACAAGTTTATGGAGCAGCATGGCCCCCTTACCAAAAATGAAGTACGGCTCATTACTTTGCTGAAGATGAACCTTTCTTCTAAAGATATTGCCGACACACTGCGCATTTCACAGGAAGGAATAAAGAAAGCGAGGTATCGTTTGCGCAAAAAGCTTATGTTAAGTTCAGAAATCGATATTCAGAGTTACATCTTACAGTTTAATTGATCTACCAAGGGTATTGGCATGTTAAGACTTGAAGGCATATCCCGCATGCACATTTCCAGTCCCAATGCTACTGTGGTGATGGGCTGTAATTTGTCCGCCGATATTACTGAATCACAACTCCGCAGATCACTTGAGGAAATCCATCAAGCGCATCCCCTTGTTAGTAAAATATTATCCATTGATCACAACAATGATGCATGGATGCTTCCCATGGAGGAGCTCTCCTTCGACATCAAATCTTATCAGAACCAAACCTATGCATGGATCGTCGAAAAGCACCTAAAAGATGAGTGGAATATCGGTATGCCCCTCATCAAATTTCTAATCAATCATCAGGAAGGTCAATCTCAGCTGATTGTCAGTTGTAACCATGCCATCTGTGACGGCTTATCGCTGGTCTATGTGCTGGAAGACATAGTGGCAAATCTGGAATCTGAAATAATACCAGGCTGCAATCCACCGATTTTACTATATCCAGATCTCCTACCAGGTACTCACTCCAAATGGCCATTTCGTTTGTTTGCCTTCATTTTTAAAAGAAAATGGAAAGGGGTCCAGTTGGTTTTAAATGAGACTTTAATGTTTAAAATCTATCAAGCCTACTGGAAAAACCGGGACACCAAAATCCTGACGGTCACTTTCGATGAATCCCAGACTCACAAAATAGTGAGCCTTGCAAAGGCTCAGGGAGTCACTGTCAATACCTATCTAACTCATTTATTGTACAGAAGTGAGACACATGTCAATCCCGAAGAAGCTGCAAAGCCAGTCATACTTTCCATCAATTTACGTGATAAACTGACGAAGGACCCTCACCGCCAGGTCGGCTATTATGTGACAGCCATACGTGTCAGTTTGAGCAAACTATTTAACCGTAGGAATTATTCAATCCAATTATTACAAAAAATCATTCGGCAAAAGCTGAGTCTAACAGCACTCCATAAATCCCTGGCACTATACTTCTTTGAACCCATTTTCTTTGACTTGATCCAACTAAATAAATTTAAGATAAGACATGACCGATCACTTCAAAAATTTGCTTTAAAGGAAAGTATCGGGGTAAAGAACTCATTTGCTCTGACAAACCTGGGTCGACTGCAACCAAAATATCCCAATTCAAAAATATTGACCGGATTTTTACCGGTTGCCATCGTATCAGATACAATCGGAAAGTACGTTAGCGTATTCACCTACCAGGATCAAATGCATTTAGCATTTTGTTTTGACCCAACAATTATTTCTACAGAAATGGTTGTAAAATTCAAAAACGATTTTGTCGATAAGCTGAATTCCGCGACAATATGAACGTTGCTTCTTTTAATCGATTTTTCTGGATGGTCTTATCATTCATGATTTCATGGACACAAACTTTTATCCTGAGTTTTGTCTGTACTCTGATACTCTCATCATGCTATGGACAAAGTCAAGAGGAACAGGAAAAATCAGAATTTCAAAATCATCACGACACCCTGATGGATGGTTCTGGTCAAGGATATGTTGACCCCTACCAGGAACTCAAGGTTGAAGATCAACTGATGCTGGTACTACGTAGAATATTTCAAGACAGCGAAGACAATATCTGGTTTGTAGGAGACGACGTTTTTTGCTGGACCGGTGATTCGTTGATTGATTATTCGGCAGAAAGCGTTTTTGACAGAAAAGTCATCAGACAAATAGCAGAGGACAAATCCGGAAACATCTGGTTTGGGACCTCGGGCGGAGTTGTTCGATACCAATCAGATGGAAGTGGCCTGCAAAAGCGACCATTCACGCTCTTTGAACACGAAGAACCTTACCGCAATGATGTCTGGAGCCTGGAGGTTGACAAAGAAGGGTTAATCTGGGTTGGTGCCTACGGAGGAGTCAGTCAGTTTGACGGTGAGAAGTTTATAGACTTTCCCCTACCCGAAACTGAACCGGACCGCAGCCGTGGTGTATCGAGTCCGTGGCTTGTACACGATATCATGCAAGACAGCAAAGGACAAATGTGGTTTGGCACAAACGGTGGTGCCTACTTGTATGATGGAAGTAGTTTATCCAGTCTGACAGAGAAGGATGGACTATGCCATAATACTATTAATGACATACTGGAAGACGACCTGGGTAATATCTGGTATGCCACTCATCATGCCGGTATCTGTTATTGGGATGGAGAGTCTTTCACCCATTTGGGCTCATCTCAAGGTGTTGAGGGCACTGAAGGCTGGAGCTTGTACGAGGACAAATCGGGTGATATCTGGTTTCCCCTGGAGCATTCGGGTGTCTATCGCTATTCTCCTGATAAAGACGTTGTTGATCAACTGGCCAATTATCGCGAGAAGGAAGGCCTTAACCTTCGTGCTGTTCATACCGTACTGGAAGATAACACCGGGGCCTTTTGGTTTGGCGGTTTTGGAGGATTGTATCGATACGATGGTGAGAAATTTACCAACATGACGAAGAATGGATTGTGGCCTGGTAAATCGTAATATACTCCCATCGAAACTTTTTATCGTCAGTGCACAGTGCTGACAGAAGAGCCAATAATATCCTAACCTGGACGAGCCAGAACCAAAAAGGGTCATGCGAAAAATCAGGAGTTGCCTAGATGCATGAAGAGGGCATTCCCTGCAGGATGTCAATACGACACTGAGTTCGCTATAGTATATGGAAAAAGACGTCAACTCCCAGTGGCCATCAAGATCGCTTGTAACTTGCAAGATGTTGATAAGAAGGTAAAACTAATCATACATGTACAACCTATTTTTCAAGGATAAATGTAGCCTTATACATTTGGAGAAATGGAATGATAGTTAATATGATTCAGAGAAACATAATTTGAGGATAAAGCGCATTTCAACAAGCTTGGCTCCAAATGGATCCAGCGGTTATACAAGCGATCCACCCAGGCCCTCAAGAGAAGTGCCTATTGATCAATATATTCAGAGAGAACAGGAGCCTTCCCGCCGCCTAGTGGTGTTGACTAGACCTTTGGTTCTTTGGGGCAATGCCAAAGAACGCCACCACGGCAGTGGGCCTAGCACCAAAAGACAACGGACGATTGAGCAGAAATCGAACTGGCAGGGTTTTCAACCCCAAATCTTTTCAAGGCATAAGAACCTACGACAAAGAAGAAATAAACTTTCATTTCCTGCCAAAAAATGACAGAACTTGATCACTAATGTAATAATACCTCTAGCCCCATTCCACTTCCGTATCTACCCAACTTCTTGATGATGCAGACTCAAGTACTGCATCGCAGACTTTTTGTGTCTCCAGTGCCTGCCGGAATGTGGGCTGACAGGGCTCGCCGGTTTCCAGCGACTTGAGGAAATCAGCGACATGATGGACGAAAGTATGTTCGTACCCAATACAAACACCGGGAATCCACCAGTGATCAATATAGGGTTGGTCACTATCAGATACGTGAATGGAACGCCAGCCACGGACAATGGATTCATCGCCGTGATCAAAGTATTCAAGGCGGTTTTGGTCTTGTAAATCCCAACGCAAGGATGCTTTTTCACCATTGATTTCAAAAGTGTAGAGGGCTTTTTGCCCACGGGCATATCTCGTAGCCTCAAAAAGCCCCAGCGAGCCATTGTCAAAATGACAATGAAAGATACAGGCATCATCAATACCAACGGTCTCCATTTTACCGGATTCCTGATGCTTTCTCTCTTTGATAAATGTTTCGGTCATGGCAGAAACGTCGCTGATTCCACCGTTTAGCCACATAGCCGTGTCGATGCAGTGAGCCAGCAAATCACCGGTAACTCCTGAACCAGCTGAATGAACATCGAGCCGCCACAGTGCCTCTCCTCCCTGGGGAAGCTCCGGGCTGATCGTCCAGTCCTGGAGGAAGTTAGCTCGATAATGAAATATCCGTCCCAGTTTACCGGAGTCAATCACCTGTTTGGCTAAAGTGACCGAAGGTACCCGGCGGTAGTTGTACCATACGGTATTGGGTACACCAGCTCGTTCCACTGCTGCAACCATGGGCTCTGCTTCAGCCACAGTTCTTGCCAGGGGTTTTTCACAGAGAATCATTTTGCCTTTGGCAGCTGCAGCCATGGCTATTTCAGCATGAAGGTCATTAGGTACACAAATGTCAACCGCATCTATATCGGGATCTTCCACCAATAACTTCCAGTCTGTGACACTGTTTTTATAACCCCATTGCCGGGCAAAGGCTCTGACTTTTTCATCGGACCGCGAACAAACAGTGTGTAAAATGGGACGATATCCGATCTCGGGGAAAAAATCCCCCACCCGCTTGTAAGCATTGGAATGAGCCCTGGCCATAAAACCAGTTCCTATCAAACCAATGTTTAGTTGTTTCGTTGCTGACATATTTTTAATTCTCTGTCAGGAATGTAAGAAATCCCCGACGTATTTCATGAAATGAAGACTTAATTGAGGATCTTAAGGGACAAATAAACTCCTTAGTGACCTTTATGGAACAAAGACTATCAATCATCACTTTAGCAGTGAAGAATCTGGAAGTAGCTGCTTCCTTTTACAAGGATAAATTTGGCTGGAATCCGCAACCCATAGATTCGGATGACATCTATTTCTTTCATCTCAACGGGTTGTTGCTCGGTCTTTATCCATTGGATAAAACGATTGAGGATGCAACTGTGACCATTTCGGGTGGTGAATATCATCCTTTTACCCTCGCATACAATACACGAAGTGAAACTGAGGTGGATGAAATCTTTACGGAAATGAAAGCAAAGGGAGTGAAAATCATCAAAGAACCTGAGAAGGTTTTCTGGGGTGGTTATAGTGGTTATATTGCTGATCCGGATGGCAATCTTTGGGAGATTGCGTACAACCCTTTCATGAAGATGGATGACAGGGGAAATGTCATCAGCTAGATCGACAAAAAAAGAGAGGGCTACAAGCCCAAGCCCTCTCTCAGTTCTAATCTATTTTGTACAATCTACTCTTTATCGCCGATCAACCCCTGACCTTCGATCCATGGAGCTCCTGCTGATTTCAAAGCTTGCTCCAATTCGGGTATATCACCTTCGATTAATGTCTGCAAGGCTGTTTTGATAGATGCCAGTTCACTTCGGCCGGCAGCAATGGTCTGAATTTGCATGTCTGTGGGGCCATAGG
>JAUILF010000374.1 GCA_030433135.1 Bacteroidia bacterium
TCCAGTCAATGGCAGACTTTAATGTTTTATGTCGTTCTGGTCTGGTCGAAGCGGGACTACTGAGAATTTCCAGGCTCGATGATAAACGCTTGCACAGGCCCGCTGGTGAAAATATCTTTATACGTGAGGCAGCCAGTTCAAGAGCCAGAGGTAACCCGTCGAGTTGCCGGCAGATCGAAATAACTGCTTCTTTATTCTCATCTGTCAGGTTGAATCCTGGTTTTACTGCCTGGGCTCTTTGCAGGAGAAGTTGGATGGAAGAAAAGTTATGTAGTTCGTCAAGTGAATAACTTTGATTTTGTTCCGGCACCGGTAATTGGGAAACCGGATAATCATGTTCTCCAGTAATATTCAAGATCACCCTGCTGGTTACCAGGGCTTTGAGTCGAGGACATGAGGTCAATAACTGGTGAAGACTCTCAGCAGCAGGTAGTACATGTTCAAAATTATCTAAAACCAGAAGGGTTTC
Source organism: Bacteroidia bacterium (assembly GCA_030433135.1). Taxonomy (GTDB): domain Bacteria; phylum Bacteroidota; class Bacteroidia; order Chitinophagales; family Saprospiraceae; genus JABDMH01. The sequence goes on from JAUILF010000374.1 coordinate 470, forward strand.
TTTATTGCCTATAGAAAATATGATGGAGTTTAGTGTTTCCTTGGTTGGATCCTGAGGAATTCTGAGAACCTGAGCAATTTTCGGTAGTACCTGGTCTGCGTCCACCAATGGAGCGAGTTGCACAAAAAATGCACCATCTCTAAAAGAAGAATGTACCCGGTTCATTGACTCCGTAGCTAGTCTGGTTTTACCGGTCCCCCCGGTACCTGTAAGTGTGAGTAACCTCACCTGCGCTAATTTTTCCTCAATCTCGTCCAATTCTTGTTTGCGGCCTATGAATTGGGACAATGAGACCGGTATTGTCGACTGAGTTCTTTTGGTTTTCGCGTATTCAGAGGGAGTTTTATCGAAATATTCCTGAAAGACCTTGCTGAAATACGAGAGGTTGTTGAAACCGGTTTGATAGGCAATCTCTGATATGTTTCCTACATTATTCCTCAATAATTCGGCAGCTTTTTCCAGGCGTAGATCTCGAATGAATTCGCTAGGCGAACGATTGGCTATAGCCTTGATTTTTCGATAAAGTTGGGGTCTGCTATAGCCAATTTCCCGGCTCAGGAATGCAACGGATAGGTCTGGATTGTCAAGGTTGTCCAGTATCAGGTTTCTGAAAGTTTGTTCAAAACGTTCATTGGCAGAGACAAGACCAAATGATCCCGGAGCACCAAGTTTTTTTCCGAAATGTTCCGGATTCTTACCAGGGTTTTCCGTTTGATTACGAGAGGTTTCAAGTTTGCCCGTTAATCTTTCTCTTCGGGGTACGACCAGGCCGGGTGCGGAAATGGCGAATATGTCCCGGGGTATTTCGTCGTTCTTGAAATGGAAATTTCCCATGAATGTCATAGGTATATCCTGATTGCTTAACTCCTCCTTGACTTTGCCTGAAACTAATATCGCACCGGCAACACCCAGTGATTCTACCCGGGAGGCCAGATTTACACTATTGCCAATGATATCAGACTCGGTAATCAGTACATCCCCCATATGAATCCCTATCCTAACCGGAAGATTTGGTTTACAGATAAACTGTTTCTGCATTTCGATGGCGCACTGTACCGAGTCTATGACACTGTCAAATGTACTTAAGGTGCCATCTCCATAATAGTGAATGATCTTCCCACTGAACTTACTGTGGACACGTCTGATGGTGGCCCGATGTCGCTTCCGGATCATCAGAGCGTTCTCCTCACTCTGTTGCATCAGTCTAGTATAACCGACTATATCCGTAAAAACAATGGACAGGAGCTTGCGCTTGTAGGGCATGAGTGTTCTGGTTTGGTCTCTCAATAATGTCCTACCGTTGGGCAATCAAATCTATATGTATCACGGTAATATAATGTGTGCTTCATAATCTCGGTTAGAGGAATACTATGCTGATTTTTCCTTTATTCCTTTCAAAGTAAAATATCATAATTACCGTGCATTTCATACATACTGTGGAAGAAATTGAAAGTCGGTACCGAGAAATGAGGAATGATCGAGTGGGCTAACGGTGATCTTTATACTTCGTATTTGATCTAGTCTGGCCAACATCCATCACTTTGAAGTTTTGACGGGTTTCTCTCAGGCAGGTTTCCCATAAAATGTTTAAATTTCCAAATACCTTTACATCGATGAAGCCTCTTAGTTTATATTTCTTTCTGTTTTGTGCTTTCTTGTCAATGGCAGCCTATGGGCAAGACTGTCCGGATGCCAGAGTGATGCGTACAGACAGTTGTCTTTTTCTTACAAACCCGGACGATAGTGTACAGCATGTCTATCCAGATACATTATTTGACCTGAGATACAATCCGTTTCGAATCGATACATTCCATTTAATTGGTGGTACTGGAGATTCTCTGGAACCGTATGTATATGTCCATATTGATGCCGATAGTGTTGCACATTTGCCAATTGATTCTGTGGATACCATAGCAAGTTTTCCCTACACAGGAATTTTGCTCCAGACTGATTCAATGAGAGCAGATACCATAAAGTTATGTTACTATGGACTAGGCAGCTTTATGGATAGTACGGAACTGGATAGTACCTATCGTGACAGCTTGCCAGGTCTGGGAGCAACAAATATGATACCTGATTGTCCGGAAGAAACAACCCTCACCAAGAATGATCAGTGCATTTTCCTGGAATGGGAGTCAATTGATTCTGTTCCACTAAATCTTCCTCAAACCATATATGAATCAACTACTTGTGGTGTTAATGCCGAGAGCCAGAAGTTTGTTATCGTCGAAGGAAGTGGTACCGGTGCACCTGGCGATCCCGTGGCGTACATTGAAGAAGGATCACCACCCGAAAGCTGCAATGCAAATGGGATACTGCAACCGGAGGTTTGCCTGATCGATCTTAAGGATGGGGTTTCTTGCTCATATATCAACGGGTTACTGCCGATCACTCTGGTGAGCTTTGAGGCAGTGTTGACATCCAATAATGTTGAACTTGTTTGGTACACAGCCTCGGAACAACAGAACCAGGGGTTTGAAATTCAGAGAAGCACGGATGGAGTTAGTTGGGAGAAGATGGGCTGGGTAGATGGGCAAGGCGAGTCAAGTGTTCTTACAGCATACACATTTCATGATAAACTGGCCAGGGGAGGTACCTACTACTATCGACTCAGGCAGGTGGATATAGACGGTGCCTTCAGTTTGTCTCCGATAGTAACGTTAAACTATTCAGGTGATGATAATGCCATTTTTCTTGCCCCAAATCCGGTGATAGACAAATTGTTGATCAGCGTTCATGAGGAAGCTAGAATGGACATTTATGATATAACGGGTAAACTTGTGATGTCCAGCCCCTTGTTGGAAGAATTCGAAATTGATTTTTCTTCCTATCCTCGGGGTATGTATTTGGTCAACATCATTCTGGCTGATGGTCACGCTAAAATTTTTAAGATTGTGAAGAGATGAGCCAATTTGCCATTGTTCATTATCTGTTTAGGACGTGATGTTTTCAATCAATATTCCACACTTATGATACGATTGTGCGTAGACACCTTGATTACTTTCTTATGTTCAGCATCACTGATCATGTTATTTCCGCTGACTACCTATGCTCAGGTGGAGGTGTTTATACCATCAACCGAAAACCCGGTTGATATTGAATGGAATCCGAATGAGACCAATCCGACTTCCCCATTGTCGAGTGATCCTCTGGTAGCTAACATCTCTAAACCATCTATTACGGTATTTAAGCCAGAGCCGGGAAAAAGCAATGGTGCCTCCCTTATCATTGCCCCTGGTGGAGGTTTTCATTTTCTCAGTTGGCAAAATGAAGGGACCGATGTGGCCCAGTGGTGTATTGAGAAAGGCATAACGGCTTTTGTACTTAAATATAGACTTGTTCCCACCGGAGATGACCCATTTGCCGAGTTTATACAAAAAGTAACGACTGACCGGGATGCCATGGACGAAGAAATCAGACCCTTTATTCAGATGGCCAAAGAGGATGGTCTTGCTGCCGTTAAATATGTTCGTGACCATGCTGATGAGTTGGGAATTAATCCTGATAAAATTGGAATCATTGGGTTTTCAGCAGGTGGTACGGTTGCAGGATCTGCGGCTTTTTGAACATACAGCTGAAAGCCGACCTGATTTCTCTGCGCCGATTTACGCAGCTATGCATGTAGTTGACATGTCAGAAATGCCGGAAGATCCCATGCCTTTATTTATTGCGGTAACCGGTGATGATGTCTTTGGTTTCCAAAATCAGAGCCTGGACCTGTACAGTCTGTGGAATGAAGCTGGTGAAACCGCCGAATTGCATGTGTACAGCCAGGGTGGGCACGGGTTTGGTATGCGCAAGCAGCACCTCACTTCCGACCACTGGATAGACCAGTTTGAGGCATGGTTGATATCGTTGGGTTTTCTTTAGAAAACTAAAAGACAACTTCCAATCACAATCCAATTGATGGCAAACGATTGCTCGTCAAACTACTTTGTATATCGTTATTGACATATATACTGGAGCTGCAGTGACTTTACACCCTCTCTTTTACTAAACAATATCTGATTTCGGAAAGTGCAAGTTGATGGGTGGTAGTCGTCCGGCCCCATAATAGATTGGACTAGATTACACAATTGGTTGTTTAGTAATTTAGAACAATGACCAGACGAAAATTCACACCGGAAGATCGCATGGCGATATTAAAATACTCAGAGGAGTATGGCCCGGCACAGGCAGCAAGGCAGTATGGTATATCTCAAACGATACTATATAAATGGAGGAACCGCTACGAAGCGGAGGGTACCGCTGGTTTGGAGGATAAGTATACCAAGAGGAGAAATGGAAGAGAGCAGGAGTTGGAACTAGAAATTCGAAAGCTAAAGGAATTGGTAGCAGAACAGGCTTTGGAATTGCATATGGCCAAAGAAGTGATTAAAAAAAAGAATTTACCAAGCAGGATATAGTGGAGTTGGTACGGACCTACAATAGGACAGGTCTAAGCATAGAAAAAGCACTGTCAATTGTATTAGTGCCGAAAAGCACTTACTACCATTACATAAGATCAGAAATGACCAAGCCAAAGACGAAAGGACGGCGTCCAAGTACCCAGACACTATATTGGAATGGACAATGGGAATGGCATCTCAATGAGTTGGTAATAAAAATGATGGAGGAACTTTTAGCAATGCCATATGTCAACCGAAAGGTAACCCATCATTTGGGCAATCAAGGATACTGGATCAATAAGAAGAAGGTGTATCGGTTGATGAAATCAAGACAACTATTAAGGGGTGATCAAATAAATATGTCTTTAAAAACAACAAATCGAGTGAAAGGAAGAATGGTTGTACCTGAAGAACCCTTTGTGTATTATGAGATGGATATCAAACAGTTATACATTTATGGACTGGATCGAGTTGCTTTTTTACTGACGATCATTGATGTATACACCCGCACGGTAGTCGGTTGGTATCTGGCCTTCCACATTTCTCATCAATGTGTACTGGAAATGTGGACAGAGATTTTAAAAGCAGACATTGTAAAGTTGCACCTGGTCAATGGGCCCATTGTTCATGTCCGATCAGATAATGGATCGGTATTCATTGCAAACAAGGTGGTTGACTTTTTTTCCAAATCAGATCTGACTCAAGAGTTTACTCATGTGGCATGCCCAGAAGAAAATGGACATATTGAATCATTCCACTCGATTTTGGAAGATGCCCTATGTCATATCGATTTCGAATCATTGGAAGAACTACATGACTTTCTCGAATCCTTTTATGCTTTCTACAATAATGATCGAATACATGAATCACTTTGCGGACTAAGTCCATCATTGTTCTACCATTTGTGGGAAAAAGACCTGATAGAAGAGCAGATCCGAAAAGGAAGAAAGGTATTCTTTCTCAAGGTCAAAAGATACCTGATTAAAGATATAATCGCCGTTCAGAAACCTGAGCTTTGCAAGTGCCAAGGCTTGAAAAGCCTTCCTGTCCGAGTGCCGAGAAATATCCTGGCACCCAATTCTAGTGCCAGGAACCAAGCTGATAATCGCACTATCGATCACCCTCGCTTGCAAGTGCCAAATCTTAAGATAT
>JAUILF010000375.1 GCA_030433135.1 Bacteroidia bacterium
GAAAAGGAATTGAAGGTTGTTGAGGCCGATCGGCCTCAACAACCTTCAATGAAGAAAGAAACAACTAACTTGTTAATCTAATTTAGGACTGTCCGAAGAATAGGAAGTCTTCACAGGATTTCAGGGGTGATGGTATATGGCGACCTCATGATAGTATCATATGATAGTATCAAAGATATTGATTCCCTTTGGTTACATATGTGCTTTAGTCAATCAGAGGTCATGAATAGAGGCTCATGTCGGCCAAGTCTTGACATGCTCCGATTTTTCAGGGAAGGGACCGAATAGTTTGTCAAACCGTTCAGGGAGGGGATCTCGGATGGAGATGGATTCACCCGTGAACGGATGCATGAAGGTAAGGGAGAAGGCATGTAAATACAGCCCCTTTCCTTTCAGGAACAGATCTTCCCGTCCATAGGTCTGATCACCCAGGATGGGATGGCCGATACCGGTCAGGTGCCGGCGTAACTGATGCCGTCGCCCGGACCGGGGCCGGAGCCGGACCAGGTTGAGCGTGCCAAATCGGGATGATGGCACCGCATCCAGTACCTCATATTCAGTTTGCGCCTCCTTTTCATCCAACTCGGCAGTGATCCCCCCCTTTGCGGGCATCTCTCCGATCGTCACGGCGAAATAGATCTTTTCCATCTGCTGGTCTTCAAACATCGCATTCAAGGCGCGGATGCTGCTTCTCGTTTTTCCGGCCAGGACGATGCCCGTGGTAGGATAGTCCAGTCGGTGGACGGGCTGAGGTTGGGTCGCATCCGCAAGCGGACTGGGTCTCAGTGATTGGGGTAGGGCATGGGCGATGGTCTTGAATCGGTTGCCACTGACCTCGATACCGCCGGGCTTGTGGATGGCCGCCAGGTGATCATCTTCGAATAGGACCTGGAGCGGAAAGTTCAATAGTTTTTTGGGAAGGACCTCATCGGGTATGGAGATCTGTATCCGCTCCCCTCCACGGATATAGGTAGCAGTGGTGGCCAGGACATCATCCACGGTGACGAACTGCTTCTTGAGGACCTTCTTCCAGGCAGACCGCGTGGCTGCTGCCGAAAAGAGTCCGACACCGTATTCCTGGAGGCGTACAGGTTCAGGTTGAGGAGGAGCGATATGGGATTCGGTCAGGGAGATAGCGGAGCAATTCGAATTCAGGAATAGTCGGGTGGATGATGTCTTCTGTCCGGGTCTGAGATGTATTTTGCTTTGCGGGGTGGTAGGAGGCATCGAAATCGATCAAAAGGTAAAACATTCCCAATGGTTGGCAAAGTAGCTGGGACAGGTGGCCTATCAGATAGAGACTTTGTTGTGCGGGTGAACAACCGGCTCACCTGCGGATCTGCCAGGTAAGAACTCCCGGGTGCTTCTGTCGGCTTGCATCCCGGAGGAGTCCGGCATCAGTATTCGTCAAAATCCTTGATCACGAAACTGTGTTTTCCTTGCTCAGGTAACAGGAGGGACCGCAGATAGTAGCGATGAAAAAAGCCGTTCAGGACCACGATCCGTTTTCCTTTATACAGATCCACATATTGGAGGATATGCTGGGCCATGGTCCGATTGCGCAGGTGCCAGAATGCTGAGGCCCGCTTGTATCCTTCCGCATAGCTGATGCTGTCCCCGGCCGGTTTGACAAAAAAGGTGGACGAGAACAGGGGCTCATCCTGGATGATCCGCAGGACATCGTCATATTGAGATTGCTGGCGTTGTTGGGCTATGCTGTCTGTTCCCGGGTTGTTGAATCCGGCTGCGCCGGTCATCGCACAGGAATCCAGTGATGCGCTCAGGCGCAGAAATCGGGCATAGACGTTCTGTGCCGAGGTATCCAGTCGATTCGCCTGATAGAGGCTGTCCAGGAGCTGAAGGGCCAGGCCATCGGTCGGTCGGGATCCGATCCTTCGCCGATAGTCGTTCCTCCCGGAAAAGTCATAGGGTCGTACATCGATGTCATGGCTGTCGATATAGCGGGTGGTCGCTACATTTTCATTGCTGTACCAGGATTTCTTGAATCGAAAATCTGCCGTAAAAAAGGAGGAGTCCACCTCGAATAGGATGAGGTGAGGCTGGATGCTGTTCAGGATAGTATACAGGCTGTCGGCATTAAAATGCTTAACTGGTTGGTGAACTGTACCGAGCAGGACCAGTTCGGTCTTCTGCTGTGAACAGGATATGTACAAGCTGCAGATCAGGATGATGCCGAGAATTCTGATCATGGGGTTGGATCGGTATCAATATGTCGCATGATTTAGATTGTTCAGATCTCGTAATAATCTACCTGTACTCAGATCGTGTAAGGTTTTTTGATACATAGCTGAGGAATCAGTCTTATTCAGTAATAAGTTTGAAGCTATGAATCCATATGCCAAAGAACCTTTCGCTCCAACTCCAGACATGCCTCCTACCAGAACGAAAGTAGAATCTACTTCCATATTATTTGTAATTGTATTAGTGACATACGGTATCTCTGATTCAGTTAAAGAGTAAACACAAGAGTAACCTCTGATAAATTGTAAGTCTTCATCTTGTACAGGTAGATCAAGCATCCTTAGATAATTCAACGTATTTTCTTTGCTCCATTCAATCTCTTGCATATCTAATTCTTGTTTCCAAACCTCGTCCAGGTCATGAATATCAGTTCTTAAGAAATGTCCGCCGACTTTCAGAATCGGCACTCCGTTTTCGTCATAATTCTCAATCATTGAATAAAAAATGTCTGAATTGATGTCTGCGACTGGATAGGATTGTTTAATTCTGTCTTTTTGTTCATTCGAAAGACTGTTATAAATAGCTGGATCAATTTTCAAAAAGGCAAGAAACAGGCGTTTAGGAGTGATGAGTCGTTTAAAATGAGGGGCAATCATTTCTACCAACGCCCCATTATAGGGTCCCGCAGCAGCGACCATTTTTTTGCTCAATATTGTTCTCCGTTTCCCCGTTTTGGTATTTTCAATCTGAATCTCGTAGAGAGTATTCACCTTTTTCAAACTGATGACCTTCTCGTTATACAAAATTGTACTTCCAGCATATACCATACCCATGTGGAGCTTCGAAATCAGGGCCTTGGGATTGAGTGTACCTGAATATTCTTTGTACTCCCTTATTATCATGACTGAATCAGGGATTTCCATGCCGAAAAGCATTCGTGCATGTTCCCTGTCTGGAGCATATTCATATTGATCTTCTTGGTCTTCTAGTAAAAGATTCACCTCTTCTTCCTGGGATTTATAACGAATGTAGGTCACAGGTGAAGTTCTATAAATATCATCCATTGAGTGTCGCTTGCCATTTTCAGATTCATTCAAATACACGATTAATCCTTTCGTTTCAGCTATGGACATCTGTTGGAGATAGGAAAAGATATCATGTTTAGGCCCCAGGCTTCTTGAAATTCTGGCTTCACCAAAACTTGAGCCAAAGGTGTAAATAGAATCTTGTTGTTCAAGCAGCAAGACTTTTTGTCCGTTTTTTGACAATTCCCACCCGGTTGAACTTCCCATCAATCCACCTCCGATGATGACGACATTTTCAATTCTAGTGGAATTTTCACAAGAGATAACACTGAATAATAGAATGGTGATGCTTATAAAGCGACTCATGGTTGTTCTTTATTGATGCAAACGGGTATGCCGCACCAGTTTTGCATGGAAAAGAGATATGGTTTGTGGCCCATGCTTATCAGTATAGGCAATCTATTCATCTTTGAAGAATGTATGTGTAAACTTCCCCAAAAACAGGACAGATCAAAAGTTGAATAACTTAGACCTGTCAAACTATGAAGAAGAGCAGATTTACCGAAGCCCGGATAGTGTCGATACTCAAGGAGTACGAAGCGGGCAAGGATGTGAAGAGCATCTCACGCGAACATGGTATCACCCCAGCTACTTTCTACAACTGGAAGAAGAAGTACGGGGGGATGGATGCAGAGCAACTCAAAGAGTTAAAGGCACTCAGAGAGGAGAACAGCCGGCTCAAACGGATGTATGCCGATTTGAGTTTGGATAACGTGATGCTGAAAGACATCCTGACAAAAAAGTTCTAAGGCCTTCTGAGAAGCGCGACAGAGCCGAGTACATGGTGGAGGAGTATGATGTGAGTGTAAAACGGAGCTGCAGCCTTGTATCGCTTTCCAGGAGCATGTGGTACTACAAGAGCCAAAAGGATGATGGAGAGTTGATCACCAAGCTCAATGAGTTGGTGGATCGGTATCCTACCCGAGGCTTTGACCAGTATTACAAACATATCCGCTCAGAGGGCCTGCAGTGGAATCGGAAGCGAGTGCTTCGGGTGTATCGATTGATGATGCTGCACATGCGCCGTAAGCGCAAAAGAAGGCGTATACCAGCACGAGTAAAGGTACCATTGCATGTACCTCAGAAAATGAACCAGACGTGGTCTATGGATTTCATGTGTGACTCACTCGAGAGTGGACGTCGCTTTAGAGTGTTGAATATCATTGATGACCACAATCGAGGAGCACTGGTTATTGAGCCAGGCTTTTCACTACCAGCAGAGCGGGTTGTAGAGCATCTGGAACGCGCCATTGAACTGAATGGAAAACCGAAGACAATCAGGGTAGACAATGGCCCAGAGTTTATATCAGAAGTCTTCCAGGACTATTGTGAAAAGAGACAAATAGAGATCCAGTATATCCAACCCGGAAGACCAATGCAGAATGGATACATCGAACGATTTAACCGAACATTCCGAGAAGATGTCTTGGATGCATGGCTGTTCTCCAATATCCGAGATGCGGCAGAAAGGTTCGATGAATGGAAAATGAGGTATAACAATGAGCACTTACATGGTTCGCTGGAGGACTTGAGTCCGAACGAATTTGCGAGCCTTAATCCTGGGGCTAGCCCCAGGATTAAGAACCTGGAATTAGAAGAAACTTGTATAAATTAACCCTGTCCTAAAATGGGTAAGGCTACATATGGATAGAGCTTGCGAAGCAGGCAGGTCCATTAATTTAATTGATCCCACCCCTTGATTTCCTTGTAGGGATTTTCAAAAAAATCGTTTACAGTTTTATTGAACAGGTCTCTATAATTTATTAGAGTTGAATGCCCCGAATTAGGCAAAATCCATAAATTGGATTTTGGAATATGTTCAGAAATTAGTAGAGAATGTTTGGGCAATATGACGTCACTGTCACCACTAATGACAAGAACAGGGCATTGGATTTTATTCAAATCCTGGGGTGAAATTCCTGGCTCTTGATTGATTAAATTCCATACTTTGATGGTATTCTTGACTTCGGGTGTTTGTATCAATTGACGCAAAGAATCTATCGCCATATTTGGTGCTTCTAACAAGTCAGATTGGAAGGCTCTCTCATCTATCCAGATATTAGCACCGGTAATGGCCAGTTTGTTTACTTTTTCTGGATGATGAATAGACAATAGTAATCCTATATTTCCGCCATCGCTCCAGCCAATAATATTGCAGGAATCTATTTTTAAATAGTCGAGCAATGCATTAATATCTTCAGACATCATCCTGTAACTCAAGGAGTCAGTCAGATCAACAGATTTTCCATGTGCTCTACTATCGACAATGATAACCTGATTGTTCCGGGCAAAGTACGGTATTTGCCCGGTAAAATTATTTCCTGAACCATCGTTGCCATGAATGAGTAGCAACGGCTCACCCTTTCCGTAGATTTCATAATACATTCTGAAACCCCTTATTTCTGCATATCTCCCAGATTCGACATTATTTCCATAATGACTGCCTTCAAATACAGGAGGATATTGAGCATATGCAGAGCCAGATAACACTAGTGCTATGTAGACGAATGTAAGTTTAAGTTTCATGTTCTCTTATTTCTGGTTCTTCAATATGTATTGATGCTAACGGTTCGTATATGCGTAGTGCGACCGCTTAGGGAGCATTATCGCATATACATTGTGTGTGCCTTGAATGGCCAACTTCCCACTAAATATAGCTAGTTGCTGGGAAGTAAGGAAGCTCAAAGGAGCTTTCATTAGCTAGAGAGTGAAAGTCTCTTG
>JAUILF010000376.1 GCA_030433135.1 Bacteroidia bacterium
AGGTCAATCCTATGAAATACGATCACATACCAGAGCATCATGAATTGACCACCAAAGTCAGGTACAGAGACCAGGGTACACTGAGCGAAGTCACTAATCTGGGAGACCAGCTGGAGGTCCATTTCATGGCTGGAGTGAAGGGAGTTGCCCCGGGACAATCGGCTGTATTCTACGAAGGTGATGATGTAATAGGCGGGGGTATCATCTACAGTTCCATGCTATGAACCAGCTCATAACATACTGCGGTCTTCTTCTGGCCTTACTTCTAATAGCCGGTTGTAAACAGGAAGTAGAAGAACCGTTGGATGACAGCATCTATGGATATGAATATTATCCGCTCGAAACAGGGCTGGTGAGAACCTACCAGGTCGATTCGATTCAGTTTGACGTAAACGGTGGTGGCCTACCGGTAATGGATTCCGTTCGCTTCTACCTCAGAGAAGAAATCGTTGAAAGTTTTGAAGACGAGAACGGAGAAGTGCAATTCAGAATAGAGCGCTACCGGTCGGAACATCCGGATGGCCCATGGTTGATCAACGATGTGACCGTGGAAAGTCGCAGTCAAAACCAGGGTTACCGCCAGGAAGGAAATTTACGCTTCATTAATCTGGTTTTCCCCATCAAAGATGGTATTGAGTGGGATGGAAATGCCTTCCTCGAAGAAGGCCTTGAACTTGTCGTTCATGGGGAGGTCATTGAGTTTTTTAAGGACTGGGATTACCGCATCCTGTCGGTAGATCAGTCAGAAACTGTCGGTGACCAGGCTTATGAACAGGTTGTCACCGTGCAGCAGGCAGACAGCGACAATGTGATTGAGCGACGCTATTCCGTGGAAAAATATGCCAAAGGCATTGGTTTGATATACCGCGAACGTGAGATCCTTGATTCTTACTGCAAATACCAAGGTGAAAATGAACCCTGTATCGACAAGACATGGAGAGAGAAGGCCGGTAGAGGCCTGATTACCAGGGAAACCCTGATCGATACTCCATGATACCTGCTCAACATCCTTTTATCCGGGTCGGTCATGCCCGAAAATCATTTGGCACAACGGGACATATGCGATGCTCGATCGATTGGGATTTAGTTCAGGAAATTCCCACAGGTTCTTTCCTTTTTTTGGAAATGGACGGCATCAAGGTGCCCTTCCAGGTGGAGGAGATTGATGAGAAGTCCTCACCCCTCATCAAGTTTGGCGGCATTGATAGTCCCGAAGAGGCCCTGCTGTTATCGAACCATGAAATATTTGTCCTCTCTGAACATGGCTCCGGTAAGAATTCACCAGAATCCGGGTATGAGCAAATTGTGGGATTTGAAATATACGATGATCTCAACAAGATGTCCATTGGTAAAATCCGGGCGGTGAGAGAAATGCCCGGCCAATGGATGGCCGTAATCGGTAGTGATGACGAGGAAATCCTGATCCCTTTAGTAGAGGACTTCATCACAGACATTGCTCCTGATGCTGAGGTCATTTACATGAAGCTTCCTGAGGGGCTGGTTGATTTACAGGAATAACTCAAGTGTTTCAAGATCAACGGTATCATTATAGACATGCGGTGATACCCTGATTGCATCTCCACGATAAGATACAAAGACCCGGTTGGATGCCAGACGTTCCTTAAGCAGATCTACATCTTTCTCTGGTGGCAGATAAAGACCGATAAGGTGATGCCCACGATACTCATTCTCAAATTGATAGCCCTTCTTTTCAGCTGTTTTCAGGAATGGCTCTACCAAAGATCTGCAGTATTCCTGAATGGCATGGGGAGTCCATACCAGCAGTTGTTCAATGGCTGAAATCAGCATGGGAACAGCAATGAAATGAGCTGCTTCACCCATATTGTATCGATAGGCTCCGGGGCGGTATTCATCCTGATAATTGACAAGGTGCTGAAATTGATGGCTGTCCCTGCGATTAAACCAGTTGTATTCCAGTGGTTCACCCCGGTCAAACTCCGGACTAAAGTAGGCCAAAGCTGAGGCATAAGGTCCCAAAAGAAACTTGTACGCAGCGCAAATAAGAGCATCCGGTTGAATCACTTTGACATCAAAGGGCATGGCACCTACAGACTGGGTGCCATCAACAATGAGAGCAGCCTTACATTCGCGGGTCTTTTGCCTGATTGCCTCCAGGTTAAAGAGCGTGCCATCAGCCCAATGACATTGCGATATCGCGACACAGATGGTGTTTTCATCTACCGCATCGAGGATCATTTGGTTCCAGATACAGCCACGATGAGCAAAATTGGAGGGAGGCTCAATTGTTCGAATCTCGAGGTCCTTCTTCTTCGCAAGCTCACGAAAGGGATATACATTGCTCGGGAACTGTCCACCGGGCAGGACCATATTTCCCCCTTTCTTTATCCTCAGGTTTTTACATACCGTGGAAAGCCCATAGGAAGCTGAAGGCTGTAAAGCAATTTGCTGTGAATTAGGACAACCGATCAGTTCGGCAAACAAGGACTTTAGTTTCTCAAGGGGTTGAAAAAAGTCATCAACCTGCAGATGGTATGGTCTGGCCTTCTGCCGCAATCCTGCTACACCGGCATCCATTGTACTTCGTAGCAGTGGGGACATATAGGCACAGTTCAGGTATGTAACTCCGTCTTCAAGGTCAAACAGGCTCTTCTGACAGGTTAGGTGTAAATCCGACATCACCCGTTGATCACCAGTTTCTTACGCTCGGCTGTAAGGGCTTCGATATCTAGCTCGCATTGTTGGATCTCGGCTCCCAGGGATTGGTTGATACGAAGTACCTTATCCTTAACGGTTTGTACATTAGTAAGAGCGTTCTGTATCTTTTTCTGAATGATCCAGTCAGAAATCAGGTTGTCAAAGAAAATATCTGTAAATCGATTGAAGGACTCAAAATGGATGGTAAAATTCAGTCCGTCAAAACCATGCAGATCCCGGAGGTCTTCTTTAAATCTGAGCAGAAAATGTTTTACATGATAGGAAAGATCACGTGCTTTATCCAGCACTGAATGCTTGAGGTAACTCATACCATTGTTGCGCCCAGCCATATCCCATTGGCCCCAGCTCCTGGCCTTGCGCAAATAACCGATCATCTTTTCCAACATCATCAGCGCTTCCTGACCGGTACGCATCACTTCCTTGATCTCGGTCATGCGAGTATCCAGCATTTCGATCTGGTCACTGATATCAAGTATCTTGCGGCCCTGTTCTGAACCGGCCTCGATAAGCTGTTGCTCTCTCTCAGCCATTAGTTGCTTCAATGTGCTTTCGATTGAGGACAGATCCTGCACCTGTTTTTCCAGTATATCTCTCTCATACTCCAGTATTTGAACAGATTTTCTGGCTTCGTCATATTTCAGTGATGCCTGTAAATATTCCTGCCTTTCAATTTCTAACTGTTCTTCCTTGCTACCCAGGACAGAATGAAACAGACCCTTTATACTCAATTTCTCCAAAACCTCCACATCCTTGAATTCGTCTTCCAGGTTTTTGCGGAGCCGATCCAGGTTCAGGTATGCTTCATTGAGTTCGTCATTTAGTTGCTGCAAATGACGGTCTACCCGTAGTGCCTTTTGATGGGCAGCATATGCCTCCTTCAATTTGTGGTGTAAATCGCTCATTACGGATCTTATACTACGAAGATAGGTGGTTTCTGATTGTTTGACATGGTTTAACAGTTGTTTGGCATGGTTTAACGGTTGTTCAACAATCGTTTGAGATCCTCGGCGATCTCTGCGAGAGAAAAGCGAACATTCAATTAAATGTGTCAAAAAGCCAATAAGCTAATAGGCCAACAGGCACTTCCGGTTTCTCATGGTTTGACAGTTGTTTGACATGGTTTAACGGTTGTTCAACAATCGTTTGAGATCCTCTGCGAACTCGGCGATCTCTGCGAGAGAAAAGAGCCCAATGCCCAATTGCCCAAGACCCAAAGCCATCAAATACCCAGCACAACCACACCCTGCTCAAAAACGATATCCACCGGAATATTTTGCTCGGTTAGTCTGTCGAGGTCGGCCTGCAATTGGGTGTCAATAATGCCTTTCTCAGTCACAAGATTTATGACGGCCTCATAGTCGCCATCACCTTGCAGAGTCAGGATGAGTTCACTCAGCTCATCGGTTGCCTGCTGAAACTGATCATGCATCAGACGATATGTCCCAGTGGTTTCATCC
This sequence comes from Bacteroidia bacterium, assembly GCA_030433135.1. GTDB lineage: Bacteria > Bacteroidota > Bacteroidia > Chitinophagales > Saprospiraceae > JABDMH01. The sequence goes on from JAUILF010000376.1 coordinate 4,155, forward strand.
CTTACAAAAGCTCCTTTTTCCTTAAAAAAGTTAAACCGAATCATGTTGGCTTTCCCGTGAGCACTCGAAGCACCAAACCTGACTGATCGGAAAATGCTGGCCATAAAGGTCACGTAATAACTGTCCAGGTCACCCTCAATTTCTCCTTTTTGGTGGAGTTGATTGATCATAAATAACCCCAGAATATCGGCTTTCCCTTCTTCGATGGCTGAGGCATGTTCTTTCAGAGCCTTGCGTACGGTACCGGCTCCGTCAATGGTATTTTTGATTCCCAGTCCGTGAGCTACCTCGTGAAACATGGTATTGCTAAAGAAGGCATCAAAAGTAATGTCCCCTCTCTGATCCTCATCAATCAATACATCTGCGATCGGCAGCAGTATTTTGTCAAACTTGGCTCGCATCGCATTTTTCAACTGTAGTCTGCGGGTTCCCTTTTCGAGTTGAACCTGTTCGTCATTGGGTAAATTGATAGCAATGGTTTTGCTGCCGGCGTTACAATCACCCGCATAGTAAATGACGTCATACGCATTCAACTCTGTATCTGTTCCGGGAGATTCCCTTTTATACTGTTCATTGACAGGCAAATTAGCCTGGAGTTCTGGCAACAACGTCGCATATCGTGACAATCGTTCACTCCATTGTTTGTCCTTTACCAACACATAGGCTTCATGAGCAGCCTTATAGCCAAACAATTGATCTTCATAAGTTTCGATAGGTCCAATGACCACATCTATCGTATTGTTCTTCATGTCCAGCCAGGCCATATCGGAGGCTTGGTACTGATCGTTTAACAGGGCATCAGCTCTCAGTTCCAGATACTTTTTCAAACCATCATCCTCCGCCAGCATGCTTGCTTCACGCAGCAGCTCAGCCGCCTTGCTCACTTTATCTGAAAATTGTTCGTGATAGGGCACGGCTGTCAGGTTACCTTCATCATCCCGGCGAATGAAATGATACAGACTCTGCTTATTTTCCAAACTCGCAGACTCAAACTCATCTTTGGTCATATCCGGGGGATAAAAGTTAGCACCAGCGGGTTTGGCTCCAACTCCCGGCAAAAAAGGTGCATTTCCATCAAGTCTGTCCCAGGGACCATAGTTTATGTTAATATATCTTTCCAGGGCTGCATCCGTTGTTTCAGCCAGAAGCTCATTGCGATCACCGTACGCTTCATACCAAAACATCTCATCCATCAATTTGGCAGCCTGTATCAGAATGGGTATCATTTGACGCTCCTTCTCCGTAAGACCAGCCAAATCCGCGTCCAGTGTCACAGGTGTATAGGTTGCCAGTAATGCTTCCGCATCAGAAGTCTGTTCCATTTCCTGCAAAGTATCGGTATCACTAACCTGAGATCCATTGCATGAAACAAACATTAAAAGGGCTAAGCCAGCCAGAGCTGAGATTATGGTATCTTTCATAAAGTGAAGGTTTAAACCGGTTTTCCTGGATCGATATCAGCTACAAATATAAGACGACTGGATCATTGCTGGAGGGAATGATTTTGCCTGAAACAGTCTAATTGCCCCGGTTTTCATTGACCATGGATTCTTCATCATCAGTCCTAAGTGTTTCTGACTGTTGTTCTGCCTGGCGCTTCAGATAGTAGTAGGTTTCGATCTGAGACTGCACCTGAATACCATTACTCATTTCAACGTAATGGTTTTCACCATCCTTATCAATTATTCGAGCCTTGACATTGTCATTGAGCTGGATCTCCATGAGCTGATCGATGTGCTCCTGTATCCCTTTGTCATATATGGGGAATACTACCTCGATACGACGATAGAGATTGCGATACATCCAGTCCGCTGATGAGAGCAGATATTTT
>JAUILF010000377.1 GCA_030433135.1 Bacteroidia bacterium
CATCCCGGGTTTCTTCCGATGGATATATGGTCTACTATCCCGAGGAAAATTATCATGGTCAGGATACCTTTTTCTATGAGATATGTGACCTGGAAGGCCGATGTGGTGTGGGCATGGTTTCCGTTGATATTTTGCCCCATTATGACGCTCCAGTGACCCGGGATGATACTTTCAAACTAAGTGAGGATTCAACCTTGATGATGTATGTCACCCTCAATGATATCCGGGATGTGCACCCGGGCGGACCATCTGATACAGAACTCAGGATTAAACAGGAACCAGGTCATGGCATGCTGGAACTGGTTGGTGATGAGGGTTTTAAATACACTCCCCAACCCGATTATTTTGGTGGAGATTTCTTTAACTATCTCCTGTGTGAACGAATAGATAACGGGTTTATTTGTGCTAGTTCAACGGTCAGGATTTCTGTTCTGCCATCCAACGATCCTCCTGTAGCTGGTGATGATTCGGTTACCACCTATGTGGACTTGCTGGTAGTAATTCCGGTACTCCAAAATGATCAGGATACCATGGATCATATGTTGGTCCTTGATATCGAGACATTGAGTATGGACGGGCTGTTGCAACCGCAACACGGTGAGGTGTATGTTGATCGTGGGGTTGGGATGATCATCTATGACCCTTATCCAGGCTATAGTGGTCAGGACGTATTCGAATACCGTATCTGTGATCTTGATGATCAATCTCCCTTATGTGATACCGCTACTGTGACCGTAACTATTGAAGGGCAATTACCAGTGACAACTGGTGAACTTCATGGCCCGGAATGATCACGGATAGGGCCTCGATACACCAGGCTGACTCCTTGGAGCACTGCTACGTGGCCCGTCTTCATTGCCTATGTGCCTCTCATGACAAAACCCCAATGATAGTCCGGGTTGAAATAACGAGTGTGGTCCTGATCAATTAAGTGCCTGTGAGATATCTTTCATGATATCGTCAATATGTTCCAGGCCAACCGAAACTCTGATTAACCCATCGGTGATTCCTACTGCAGCACGTTCTTCCGGTGTCAGTTTTGAATGAGTGGTCGATGCCGGATGTGTTACGATGGTACGACTGTCCCCCAGGTTGGCAGTTAGCGAGCACATCTTTACCCGGTTTAGGAAATTGATGCCTGCCTGCAAACCATCCTTAACCACAAAAGTGACAATTCCACCACCGTATTTCATTTGCTTCCTGGCCAATTCGAATTGGGGATGAGATGGATGATGAGGATAGATAACCTTATCTACCATGGGTAATTCCGCCAGTTTATGAGCCAGCTCATATGCATTCCTGCAATGCCTTTCCATGCGGACGTGCAAGGTTTCAAGGCTCTTGGATAGCAACCAGGCCGTGAACGGTGACATCGCAGGCCCCGTATGCCGGCAGAAGAAGGTCACTTTTTCAATGAGCTCCTTCTTCCCCAGTACAATCCCACCTAATACCCTGCCCTGGCCATCAATGTATTTAGTGGCACTATGAGTTATCAGGTCGGCGCCTTCAACCAGGGGGTTCTGAATCACAGGAGTGGAAAAACAATTATCTACGTTTAGAATCAAGCCATGTTCCTTAGCGAATGCCGAAGCTTTGTTCAGGTCGATTAAATGTAGAGCCGGGTTAGAGGGAGTTTCTAACAACAGCATCTTGGTATGGTCCTTAATATGGTTGGCCCAGGTACTCATATCATCACTGTCTACGTAGGTATGGGTGATGCCAAAACCCGGTAATATTTGCGTCAGCAACTGATGAGTGGAGCCAAAAAGAGCTCGTGATGCCAGGATATGATCACCCGATTGCAGTACGCCTGCAATACTTGCCCAAACGGCAGCCATCCCCGAGGCCGTTGCAAAACCTGCTTCAGCCTGCTCCAGCGCACACATTTTGTCAATAAACTCTTCGGTATTGGGATTGGCATACCGGGAATACACATCTCCATCGAGTTCGCCGGCAAACATCGCCGCCATCTGCTGCGCATCTTCAAATACGAAGCTGGATGTCAGGAACATGGGGTTGCTGTGTTCCCTGTACTTGGTACGGTCTATCTGCGACCGGATGGCACTGGTTTCCGGATTAATCTTGCTCATTAATTTTCTTGTAAAATGGTAAAGTCAGCCGTTATCGTGGCAGATTTCTTCAGTATCTGAGCTACGGAGCAATACTCGTCGAGACTGAGGTCAATCGCCTTTTGGGCTTTTTGTTCCTTAATTTGTCCGTACAGTGAGAAGTGCATATGGATCGAGCTGTATTCTGAGTGGTTCTCAACAGAATGGCGTTGGGCGGTTATGTCTACTTTGATGTCATCCAACGTCTGTCTTTGTTTCTTCAGAATAAGAATGACATCAATCACACTGCAACTTGCCAGACTCATCAACAACAGTTCCATAGGACGTGCTCCCTTGCCTTCTCCACCGATATCCGGTGAACCGTCTGTTTCAACCATATTACCAGAAGCATTGGTACTTTTCAGGTGGTAAGTACCAGATATTCGTTCTGTTTTCACGGTCACTTCACTCATCTTATTTCCGTTCAATTTTTCAAATGTCCTGCAAATGTGGCAAATATTTGTAGCTAATGTTCTACCCGATCCATTAAATCTTAGTGATAGCTTCATTATCTTTCGAGCCGCAAACAGGCTGGAACTCTTGAAAATTTATAGTTACAAACATCCATTTCACCTGGAGTCGGGAGAATATCTCCGGGAAATTGACCTGGGATATACCACTTATGGCACCATGAATGCTGACAAGACCAACGTGGTGTGGATTTGTCATGCCCTTACTGCAAATTCTGACCCTATGGAGTGGTGGCCGGGCCTGGTAGGTAAAGACAAACTCTACGATCCCGACAAGTATTTCATTGTCTGTGCCAATATGCTGGGATCATGTTATGGTAGTACCAATGCCTTATCGATCAACCCTGAGACCGGTAAACCTTATGGCAGGGATTTTCCCATGATTACCGTCAGAGACATGGTGAAGGCGTTGCAGCTCTTGCGAATCCACCTGGGTATCGAGAGGATTCATGTCATGACCGGTGGTTCAATGGGAGGGCAACAGGCTTTGGAATGGGCGATCATGGAACCTCTCAGTATAGAAAATCTCATCGTAATTGGCACCAATGCCAAACACTCTCCCTGGGGCATTGCCTTCAATGAATCCCAGCGAATGGCCTTGTTCGCAGACCAGACCTTATACGATTTTGAAACCAGCAACCAAGCTGGCAAAAAAGGTCTGGAAGCCGCAAGAGCCATCGCCATGCTGAGCTACAGAAACTACGAAGCATACCATCGAACACAAATGGAAGAAGTGGAGAAGTTAGACGATTTTAGGGCCAGTTCTTATCAAAGATACCAGGGTAGTAAATTGAGTAAGCGATTTGCTCCTCTGTCATACCTTACCCTTTGCAAAGCCATGGATAATCATGACGTGGGAAGATCCAGGGGAGGATGGGAGCAGGCACTCTCTACCATCCAGGCCAATGCATTGATTTTTGGTATAGAAACAGACTATCTATTTCCGGTGCGTGAACAACGCCTCCTACACCAGGCCATACCAGGATCGCAACTGAAGATTATTGAGTCTCCCTTTGGTCATGATGGATTTCTTATAGAGTTTGATCAGATAGATAACCTGGTAAAGGACTTCCTACCTAAACAACATTGAAAACAGTTTTATATGTCAGAAAAGCACAACAGATACAAGAAGTTACTGGTTGCCAACCGTGGTGAAATTGCCATCCGTGTATTGAGAGCCGCTTCAGAGTTGAAATTGAGGACAGTGGCCATCTATACTTACGAAGACAGGTATTCTCTCCATCGCTATAAAGCAGATGAATCATATCAGATCGGACCGGACAGTGAACCCCTCAAACCTTATTTGGATGTAGATGAAATCATAAGCATCGCCAAAAAGCACGATGTGGATGCTATTCATCCGGGTTATGGCTTTCTTTCCGAGAATGTGGATTTTGTCAGACGTTGTGAGGAAGAAGGGATCATTTTTGTGGGCCCTACCTCAAAAGCGATGGGACGATTGGGAGACAAAGTGCAGGCCAAACTCATAGCTAATGAGGTAGATGTCCCAACCATCCAGGACAGCCAGCTGGACTTATCTGACAAAAAGCTCATACTGGAAGAGGCCCGCAGAATAGGATTTCCCATAGTAGTAAAAGCTGCAGCAGGTGGAGGTGGCCGTGGTATGAGGATTGTGCGTTCCGAGGAACACCTGGTGGATGCCTATGAAGAGGCCAGGGGAGAGGCTCGTACGGCCTTTGGAGATGAGACTGTATTTCTGGAAAAATTCATCGAAAACCCCAAGCATATTGAGGTTCAGTTGCTTGGTGACACTCAGGGTAACCTGGTTCATTTGTATGAAAGAGATTGCAGCGTGCAGAGGCGGTTTCAGAAAGTGGTTGAAATGGCTCCTAATATCACCTTGAGGCAGGATACCAAGGACAAACTGTATGAATACGCCTTGCGCATTGGTAAACATGTAGATTATTCTTGTGCTGGAACCGTCGAATTTCTGGTCGATCCTGAAGAAAATATATACTTCATCGAAGTCAATCCCAGGATTCAGGTTGAGCACACCATCACGGAAGAGATTACAGGTATCGATCTTGTACGGTCGCAGATCCTGATTTCTATGGGTTACCCCTTGAGCCATCCGACCATATTTATACATAGTCAGGAGGACGTGCAGATACGTGGTCATGCAGTACAATGCAGATTGACTACGGAAGACCCTCAGAATGATTTCAGACCTGATTACGGCACCCTGATCGCCTATCGCAGCGCCAGTGGATTTGGCATCAGGCTGGATGCGGGAAGTGCTTTTCCCGGTTCGTCCATATCACCGTTCTTTGACAGTATGCTGGTAAAAGTAACTGCCAGGGGCAGAACGCATAAGGGAGCGTGTGAACGATTGTTCAGGGCACTGGCGGAGTTTCGTATCAGGGGCGTGAAGACCAATATCGGTTTTCTCATGAATCTACTTGAGGAGAAGACCTTTCTCGAAGGAACGGCTACGGTCAATTATATTTCAGAACACCCTGAACTGCTCAAGATCGCCCGGAGAAGAGATCGTGGAACCAAGTTGCTGAGGTATCTTGCAGAGGTTATTATCAACGGCAATCCTGATGTAAAAAAGGAAGTCGGTAATGGTAAGTTTACTACTCCCAAGGTTCCTGCTTATGATATAAATGGCAAGTTGCCATATGGATCGAAAGATCGGCTCAATGATCTCGGGGTGGATGGATTTGTAGATTGGTTGAAGCAGGAACCGAGGATTCACTTTACAGATACCACATTTAGAGATGCCCATCAGTCGTTGCTGGCAACACGGATGCGAACATACGATATGCTGAAAGTGGCTGAGAGCTACGCCCATCATCACGGAGGTGACATCTTTTCCATGGAAGTGTGGGGTGGAGCTACTTTTGATGTGGCTATGCGCTTCCTTCATGAGGATCCATGGAGCCGACTGAAGTTCTTGCGAGAGTCGATGCCAAATATGTTGCTACAGATGCTCCTGCGTGGATCAAATGGAGTGGGATACAAAGCATATCCTGACAACCTCATTGAATCTTTTGTCGAAAGAGCCTGGACCAATGGAATTGATATATTCCGGATTTTTGATTCCCTTAACTGGGTCGAAAATCTCAAGACGAGTATTAAGGTGGTGAGGGAAAGGACGGAGGCTATTGCCGAAGCCTGTATTTGTTACACCGGAGACGTAAGTGATCCTACGAAGTCCAAGTATGATCTGCAGTATTACCTGGACCTCGCCAAAAACCTTGAGGACCAGGGAGCTCATATTCTGGCCATCAAGGATATGGCGGGATTGCTCAAACCTCGTGCAGCCGAGATGCTGATCAAGGAACTGAAGCAAGCCCTGGATATTCCCATACACTTGCACACGCACGATACTGCATCTATTCAGCCTGCAACGTACCTGAAAGCTGT
>JAUILF010000378.1 GCA_030433135.1 Bacteroidia bacterium
TTGATAGAATCAAAACCAAAAAGATTACCGTCTTTAGAATTTGGTATACTATTCTTAGAATCGGACAGTAAAAGCCATGAAAGGATGGAAGGGAGTTAAATTGGTAAGGTGATTTCGACACGAGTACCCTTCGATCTGCCATCTTCGTACCATAGATCTTTGATGTCAACGGCAGCCCTGCCTCGTTGCTCATGATTGATAATATCGAGGCGGTTTTGTGTAATCGACATCCCCATTGACTTTCGATGCTGGTTACTTTTAGCCCGTATGGTCCCGGACGCAGCTCTTCCGATTCCGTCATCTTCCACCATGCAGGTAAGGTGCTCGCCTCTCTGCATGATTTTGATCGTGATCTTCCCGGGTTCTGTCTTATGCAATAGTCCGTGCCAGATGGCATTTTCCACAAAAGGTTGAATCAACATAGGTGGAATCTCAATGTCATTTTGGTTGATATCCTCGTCGATGACGATTTCATAGGAGAATTTATTCTTGAAGCGTAGATTCTCCAGGTCGAGGTATAACCTTAGTGCATCCAGTTCTTCTTTTAGGGTTACCAGCTTGGCACGACTATGCTGTAAGATCAATCTGACCAGCCTCGAAAAACGGTTGAGATAATCTACGGCTTCTTTTGGTTGGTTCTTTATAATGAAATGCTGGATGGAATTAAGGGAATTAAACAAGAAATGCGGGTTCATTTGAGAACGTAAGGCTTGCATTTCAACCTCATTCAGCCTTTGCTGGAAATCCGATTTAATGCGATCTCTTTGGCGAACCGTATAAAGTCTCCACCGATAAAGCAAATAAGTAATCAGACCAATTAACCACAGTATTAACCCTCTGAACCAAAGGGTTTCCCACCACTGGGGCAATAGTTCGAAACTGATCTGCTGGTCCTCACTCCAATGACGACCGGCATTCCGAGCTTTGAGTAGAAGTATATATTGGCCGGGTTTTAAATTTGAATATGTTACGGTACGACGTTGAGACGTCTGGACCCAGTCCTGATCGACTCCTTCCAGCTTATAGGCAAATTCCTTGGGGTTAATAAACCCCAGAGCTGAATATTCGAACGAAAGGTAATCCCTTCGAGTCTGAAAGGAGATATCCTTACCCTCAACAGCAGTACCAGATAAAACCGACTGATCTCGAACCCTTACATTCGTCAGGTAGGGTCTTGGTGGTTTGTGTTCAGCCTGCAATAGATTGACGTTGAAAATGGCAACCCCTCCCAGATTCCATGTAATCGCAACCTGGTCCTCTTGAAGAAAAAGTAAATGACTCGATTTGGGGATACCAATATTCCATGAAGTTTTTCTGAGCATACCAGATTCCGGATCGAAAGTATCAATACCCAGATCCGTTAAGACCCATAGTCTTCCGGCAGGGGAAAAAGCTATTTGCGAAATATTGTTGCTGCTCAGTCCATCCTCCACATTGAGATGCTGCACAATGCCCTCTGCAATTTCCTCTCCCACTCTACCAATACCTTGGTCTTCACTGCTTATCCATATTGAACCTCGGTTATCTTCGGCAAAGTTTCTAATGTATCGAAACGTGCGGTTCGAATGTTCCTCGATTGGAAAATGACTAAATGACTGATTAATCTTATTGTAAACAGCAAAACTTCGACCCAGTCGGATCCAGATTCTTTGCTTGCTATCCTCAAACAATTCATTAATCCAGGTGTACGCGGAACTGTTGTTGACAGTATTGAAAACAAGACTATAATGTTCAATCTTGTGCGTTTCAAGATCAAATTGAAAGAGACCATGATCAAGTGACCCTATCCAAAGTTTGGGGTAGTCCAATAGAAGTTTTCTGAATCTGGGTCTTACCAAATCCAGGTTCAATTCCAGCTTTGTCAGCCTCCCATTTCTGTGATTAAAGTAAAACAACTCTTCCCGAGTCAGAAGAAGCGAAGTCGTCTTGTCGATCCTGACAAAATCTTGCCATTGAACGCTTTCATCGAGATCTTCACCGAAAAAGGAATTTACCTGCCAGACCTTCTGTGAGAGAGAAAACGTGTAGTAGTACTTGTGCTCATCGGTAAATTGAATAATCTGGTCATCAGTAAGGCGTTTGGTGACACTTGGATTTTTCCTATGTCCTATTGGAAGAAGGTAGCCTTTCACAAACTGGGGAAACCCCTGATCCAATTTTAATCGGGAGGAGGAATAGATCCACGACCTATCCCACGAATCAACCAGAAGAATACCATGAGATTGTTGCAGCTCAGGATGGTCAATCCATCTTTGAATCACTTTCATTTCTGGCATTGCGACTGTCATCATCCCATTACGAAATGACATCTGCAATCCAGCCTTTGTCTGCCTTATCTTAGTAACTCGAGCTAATTCGCCTGTATTTAGAATGGTAATATTTTCGGTATCTATATCATATATATAAGCACCTTGGGACTGGCCAACTACTACTCTCCCTTCAAGAGCATAGATCTCAACTATACTGCTTTCGGGTGTCACCTCATCCACTTGAGAAAATGGATGATCAATCCAATTGAATTCGGCCGTTTGAGCATTAAACCTGATCAAACCAAAGGGGGTACCTAACCAAAAGACATGGTCGTTGACAGCATCCTGGACAAACGTCGTAATCGAATTGATTATCGAAAGATTGATTTGCGGGTCCAACTGGTGTAATTCACCAATCCGATCATATTCAAAAAAATAATTTGTAAATCTTTCCTTCTCGGGATCAAAGAGACACAGGCCACGATTCACACAACTCATCCAAAGATTTCCATCCCGATCCTTGATCAACTTTCTGACCAGGTCATCGGCCAAACTTGAGGGATCAGTTGGATCTGAAAAATACAATATTGATGTTTCGCTGGCAGGATCAAACCGTGCCAGCCCCCTGCGTGTTCCCAGCCAAATAACTTGCTCGTCATGATCTACCAGAATGGAGTAGACAAAGGAGTGAGGGATAATATCGGGATTGGTATTTGTGTCATACCTTTTGACCTCGGTTCCGTCAAAACGGAAAAGACCATTAGTAGTCGCAATCCAGATAAATCCATTCCAGTCCTCCTGGATCTCAGTAATGACCCCATCACCAAAGTCGAATATTTCGTCAATAGCAATGGGAAAAGTCTGATAAGTCTCGTCTTGAGCCTTTAGGCAACGATCCTGAAAACCAATTAAAAGGAAAAGGAGTACAATGATTCTATATGAAAGACAGTCCACAAATTGCTTTATTTCCAATCTAAAATACAACTTCTAATACACCAGATACTACCTCTCATTCCTGAATCAGTGATAATTAAATTCAGATTCCAAAGGAATTATTCCGTACTCGAACGCACGCCTGACCAGACCAACACTATTTTTGGCATTCAGTTTTGACAGGAGATTCCTCCGATGTGATACAACAGTATGGGTACTGATATAAAGAGAAGTTGCAATTTCTCGGTTAGTCATTTCCCTGCTAATCAGAGAAAGCACCTCCCTTTCCCTTTTACTTATTTCTACCGTTTTCATTTGTAATTCTTCTGATGCCAGTTTTCTGGCAGTTTATATTTATTTCTCCAAAAAAGCGGTGGTCTGCAATTTTAAAATTGGACCAGATGGCATCTAATAATGCGATCTTTTCAAACCACCGCTCTGATCAACCAGTATCATTTGTCTAAGATGCTAATGGATTATTTGCAGTCCCTAAATCTGCTTTTGGTAAACAGGTTTACCAGCTGTACGTGAAGTTATTCCCGGAATCAATTTTGACACTCGTCTGCGGTACATTCGGTATTCATCACCATATTGCTCGACCAGATCCTTCTCTTCAAAGAAGATTCCGATATAGATGTAAACCGTCATGCTCACAGCCAGTACCAATCGGGTAACTGACATATCAGGAGTAGACCATACAATCAGCAAAAGACCCAGGTAAATGGGATGACGGGTCATCCGGTAAAAGGCAAAATCGGTAAACCTGGGAGGAGCAGCCTTCCGGTTCTTCAGATAAAGAAAGGACTGTTGCAAGCCAAACAATTCGAAATGATTAATGAGAAAACTACTCGCCAGCAGGAATACTATACCCAGCGCATAAACACTCATAAGGATGATACTGCCAACGCTACCAGGCTCCAGGTGCCATACCCAGCCTTGCAGGGGTGCCCATTGCCAGGCAATCAAAAGGCATAATAACCCTGAAAACAGCACATAGACACTGCGCTCAATCGGCTGAGGAATGACTGTTTGCCATCGTTTTTTAAATGACTTCCTGGCCATCAGGGTGTGCTGCATTCCAAACAATAGCATCAGCCCCATATTCTTTGCCAACGCAGCACCAGCACTCATTGTAGGAGCATGGTTCAGCTCAGAAAAAGGTGCCAGGTCACCTAACCAGGCCAGGAAATAGAACAAGCCCCCTGTACCGATCAGGTAACATACGATTGAAATCAGAAAATAGAAATACTTCTTCATGTCAATATTTTTTAACTGTGAAAAAACAAGACAATGATAGGTGGCTGCACCCCGGGGTATGTCACTCTTTGAGTATTCTTCAGATGTATTCTAGTATATGGGCGAATCTGACGGTGGAATATTTCCTCTTGCCATATGCTCAATAAGCCTTACCAACTACTCAGAAGGGGTCACAAACAATTCCCGGGTCATTTATTTTCGTTTTGAGAATCAAAATTAAAAATCATGATAGTGCCGGAGACAAATACAGTAAGAGAGCGCCAATCACTTTTGATGCGAAAATATCGGACCGAGCCGGCGGATGCCCTGATAACCGATAGAGCCATTACCTTCGACGGTAACAGGACTGACCCCTTTCATGGATTTGTCAGGATGGGGCGGGATGAACTCGAGACTGTACAAGCTTTTGGCATCCATCATGCCGTAGGAGGATATCATGATCTACCCAATCCCGGTGACCTGCTGTGCGGTGCTCTGGCAGCTTGTCTGGATTCTACCCTTCGCATCATAGCAGAACGCATGCGTATTCCCATCCTAAAATTGGAGATTGAGGTTACTGCCACTGTTGATGTGAGAGGTACTCTTTGTATTGAAAGGCATGTTCCGGTTGGATTCCAACAAATGCAATCCAAAATCATTTTGGAGGTGCCACCGCAAGTGCTGCCTAGCACAAAGCAAAGGCTGGTTGAGGCTGCTGAGCATTGCTGTGTCAATCTACAAACTTTACTGAAGGATATTAATATTAAGACAACGATGATTTAGGGATTTATTGACCGCTATTCGATAGCTCTGTCAGAATCCCAAGAAACAGAACTGGATTAAGCCAATAGCTAATTCAGATTTGACCTATCTTACGTGGATAGTGCGATAATACATGATCAAATACGGCACCGCCCAAACCGATGAGGATTTATTGCAGATTCTCGAACTGCAAAAAGAAAACCACCGGTCGCTGATTTCCGACGATGAGTTTAAGAAGGAAGGCTTTGTGACCGTAAAACATGATTTCGCCCTTCTCAAAAGGATGAATCAACCTCATCCCCATATCGTAGCCCGTAGCCATGATCAAGTGATTGCTTATGCCCTGGTTATGCTTCCCGAAATCTTTAATGATATTCCGGCCCTTGCCACTATGGTTGATCTACTGGACAATTGCAGCTGGAAAAACCAGCCCCTTACTAATTTCCGGTATTTCGTCATGGGACAAATTTGCATCAAAAAGGGCTTTCGGGGTATGGGCGTGCTCCCAGGCCTCTATCGGGAAATGAATTCGAGAATGCATCCCTTTTATGATGCCGTCATCACCGAAATATCACATCTGAATCAACGATCGCTTCGCGCCCATCAAAAAGCTGGTTTTGAATTACTGCACACTCACCAAGCAAGCGATGGCGAATATTGGGATATTGTTATACGTGGTTTCTAGGTGGTTTCTACGTGGTTTCTGGTGGTTTGAAATA
>JAUILF010000013.1 GCA_030433135.1 Bacteroidia bacterium
CTAACCGGACGTTGGTTCTTCATGCGGTTAAAGTCAAAGATGGACCGGTATGAATTATTGAGTAAATAGCAATCCAGGTCACCATCGTGGTCAAAGTCAAAGAAAACCGCATGGGTACCATATCCAGGGTCATCCAGTCCATATTGGGCAGATTCTTCTTTGAATACAACTTTACCATCAGCCCCGAGACCCTGATTAATGAATAGTTCATTTTGCTTGTCCGATCCGTCGATATCCCCACTGTTGCAAACATAGATGTCCAGCCAACCATCGCCATTGATATCTGAAATGGTGACCCCGGTAGACCAGGCCCGGGCTCCACCTACCCCCGCTGATTCTGTGATGTCTTCAAAAGTGAAATCTCCTTTGTTCAGGTACAGGCGGTTGGGGAGCATATTTGCTGAGAAGTAAAGATCAAGCAGGCCATCATTGTTGATATCACCAGCAGCGATACCACCACCATTATAAAAATTGCGATAGGTATAGATGTTAAAATCTTTGTCGTAAGCGAGGTTGTTGGCAAAGTCGATCTTTGTGTGAGCAGGTGAAAGCAATGAAAATCTGGGTGTCTCCGAGGTTGGTTGCTTTGACTGGCAAGATATGGCCAGAAGGATTAATATTCCCAACCAGGGTTTGAAATACAGCTTATTATTTGTTACGGTATTCAGATTCACTGGGCTCGTTCTTTCTCTGTCATTTTTCTAAATGTAGGTAGATCAACAATATCTACGTTGACATATTGATCACTAAAACTGTATACAGAAATCCTTCTATTGCCGTCCATTTTGACATAGGCAGTTCCCTTTTGTGGATCAGAGCTTGCTACTTCAATAAATCCGGGACCAAACCACTCCTCCATCAAAGTAAGTACTTCAGGCATAAGCTTAATTGCAAATAGGTCTTTATTCCATGGCGACCAGGCTTCGTAAGTGAAGGTTATGGGCATAGAGACTATGGAGTCCTTGTAAAAGATCGGATAAAAATCCATAGCAGCAGGATTGTTGAAGTCCGTAACACGGTAGTAAACCGTAGTATTACTTGTCCCCTCTCTGACCAGTCCTTGTTTGTTCAGCTTCCAGCAACGGTCATAAAAATCCTTTGCAGGCATCCCCAGGTACAAGCCAAAGAAGAGACTGTCATGTCGGATGCCACTGGCTAACTCCCGCTCTTCCATTTGATAGTATTCGGAACTGTGATGGCAGGACACAACACCAATGAACATTATGAGCAAAAACAGGTGTTTCATAAGAGTCAAAAATCAGAAGTAACAATATCCATTTTCAAACAAGGAGTTTGTACCGATTGGTAAATTTAGAAAGTTATCTATTTGCTTAATGGTGTTCGAACATGGACTATCTGTGAGGTTTATTTACTCTGGATGCCAGGACTAAATTGACCAAAGATGAAAAGACCAGATGGAACAATCTTGCCATCTGGTCTTTCCTGATATCTATTGAGATTTGAACTAGTACCCCGGATTCTGTACCAGGTTTGCATTGGCATCGGTCTGTGCTTTTGGGATTGGAAATAAAGACAGGTGTTCATCACCGGCGGGCTTTTCCCACCACTCGTCATCCCATACACCAAATCGTATCATATCGGTACGACGCACTGCTTCAGCAAACATTTCCCGTCCTCGTTCAGCCAATAAGTCTTCGGCAGTCAATTCTGTAAATCCACTAATACCTGCTCTGGTACGAATTTGGTTAACCAGGTCAAGGGCTTCGGCATTGCCTGCATCCATACGCCACAATGCTTCGGCACGCATTAAAATGACATCAGCATATCGAAACATGGGATAATCGTTATTCATGTTTTCCAGTCCTCCAATTTCAAATTCAAATTTTGACACTCTGGCACCGGCCTCTCTCCAGGCTTCGGGGAAAAGTTCATTTACTTCGGCCCTGATTGTAAACGGAACTCCATCCGGATCGGTTCCACTGGCTGCGGTACCGGCATCTTCCAGGCGAACTTTTCCGGAAACGTCCCATTGTGGACCCACTAGGAAGTTGCCTCTAACCGTGGATGGTCCTTCTTCTGTGTTTGGCTCACCTTTTCGAAGATCATCATCCGAATAGGAATTGTAAAAGTCCTCTACGGTACACCATCCATTCCAGGGTTGGGCCTGCAAATTATAGGTTTGTTGATTGAGATAGCTTAATGTCTGCATAACCAGGTTAAATCCATTTGCAAAAATGGCATCGTAAGGTATCGCCCAGATGTTTTCGAGCGATCCTTCATTATCAACATTGAAGTTGTTGAAGTAATCCGGTTCAAGACTAAAATTACCCGAGCTTATGATTTGCTCACAGACATCGGCCGCCTTTTGCCATTCCGGAGTTCCGGTGTAGACTTCGGCATTCAAATATAGTTTTGCCAGGGCAGTTTGTATGACCATTTGATTGACCCTGCCATAGGTGCTGGCATCAACATTAGGACTGGCATCAGGCAGGGCAGCGAGGAGTTCTGACTCTACAAAAGCATATACCTCTGACCGTGAATTGGTCGGAGGGTTTGGGTCTGCATCGGCAAAAGAAGTTACAATGGGAACATTACCATAGATATCCATAAGCCATAAATAGAAAATGGCCCTCAATCCTTTCAACTCACTGATAAATGGATCGGTGAGAGGATTTTGCAATTCTTCAAACTGAAAGATCAACCTGTTGCACGAATTAACACCACCAAACAGGAAACCCCATGCTCCATTCACAGTAGGATCTTCTGGGGTCCACTTGTGTTGATGTAGTCTCACCCAGTGACCACCATCACCCCAGTCAGGGCCACGGGTTGGAACCACCATTGCGTCGGAAGATATTTCCTGAGATTGCATCATGTTGCCGGCATATCCGTATAAGGAAGTGTATGCGGCTCCCAGTGCTGATATGAGTTCTTCTTCAGTCTTAAAAAAGTTGTCAGCTGTGACCTCACTGAACACTTCTTCTTCGAGATCAGTACAGGCAGGTACTACCACCAGGCATATTACAGCGAGCAGTACTATTTTTATGTGATATATGTATTTTTTCATTTCTGTCTTCTTTTTATGCTCTTAGAATCCCAGGTTTAATCCAAAAGTGAAGCCCCGAGCTGTGAAATAGGTGTTTCTTCGGTCGATACCGGGAGCCAATGCCCCAAAGTCACTTCCGTCATCTTCCAGTCGTGGTTCAGGTGAAACTCCGGTATAATTGGTGATGGTAAACAGGTTCTGTCCGGTAACAAACACCCGGATCTTACTGAAGCCTCCCGGTAGACTTTCCTGCCTGATAGTATAACCAATAGTCAAGTTATCTAACTTGAGGAAGTCTGCACTTTCCACATGATAGCTGGAAAATTGAGGTTGATCTGTCAGGTCGGCAACATTGCTCGAGGTTCTCAAGATATTGTAGGCGCTGATCTGGCTGGGAGCCTCATAAAAGGCACGGAAAGTATTGATCATTTCATGTCCAAATACTCCCCGGAAGAATACATTGACATCGAAATTGCCAAAGTTGAAGTTGTTGTTGAAGCCAAGGTTGAATTTTGGGAAACCATTACCGATAACAGCTCTATCCTGAATGTCATCAATGTCACCACTTCCATCTACATCTACAAAATTCCATAAACCATCTTCACCGACTGGTTGATCTTCGTTGATCACCAGACCCCATAATTGACCTATGGGTGCTCCTTCTTCAAGTCTGATCAGAGGAGTACCATTTTGCCCGGGTGACCCCAGGTTGGCACCATCCCGAAAACCTCCAAGGCTGACTCCCCGGCTGGCATCAGTTAGAGATACCAGTTCAGGTGTAAACCATCTACTACCTGTGAAGTTCATTTGCCAACTACCTGAACCCAGAGGAACCGTGTAACCTAAACTCAACTCGATTCCGGAATTATTGACTTCACCGACGTTAAACCAGGTAGATCCAAAAAGATTAGGTGGAACAGGAACATTAAAAAAGAAAATACCATCCTTGGTGGTTGAGTTGTAATACTCAAGTGATCCCGTCAACCTATAGTCCATCACGGCAAAATCAACACCTATATTAATATCGCTTTTGGTTTCCCATTTCAGATCCGGGTTCGCATTGGACACAGGCCCGAAACTTTGCACAAATTCACCATTGTAATAGAAATTGTTAGTGGGACCAAAGCGCTGTAAGGAAAGCAGGCTTTCTCCGACATTATTACCGGTAACACCATATCCGACTCTTAATTTCAGCTGGTTAAGTCCAGCGAGGCCAACAGCTCTAACCAGGTCAACGCCTCCACTGACTGCCGGAAACCACCCCCACTTGTTGTCCTCTCCAAATCGTGAAGAGCCTTCACGGCGTAAACTTGCGGTAAGAAAATAGGTGTCAGCAATGTTCAGGTTTGCTCTTCCAAAAAAGGCGATCAATTTGCTACTGGTTCTGTTCGAACCCACGGTTCCGTTTCCTTTGTCAAAGTCCAGAGCTGCACCTGCATTATTGTACTGAAATGCATCAGTTAAAAAATTGCCACCTTGCAGACCGAAACCTTCGTAATCATAATCCTGGTACTCGTAGGCACCCAGAATTGATAAACTGGAATTTCGACCGAGGTCGGTGTTAAAATTTCCCTCAATTCGAAAAAGTCTATCCTGTTCTTCGCTGTTGAAACGCTCAACCCGACCATTGGCATTTTCGCCCACCCAAAAACTGTTTTTGTCAAAATATCTGGACTGGTTGAGGTTGACATTTTGTTGAGAATAAAATAGAGCCACAGATAGTGTGCGGGTGAGATTATATTCACCCCGGATATTTGCGGCCAGAGTCTTTTCTGTTTCGAGATTGGAGTTTTGCTCAATGATGGCTACCGGATTGTAATAGTCAAACAATACCTGCTGGGCATAACCATCCCATCGTTCATTGTCATCTCTTACCGGTGAGGTAGGATTGTATATGGTAGCATACCTAAAGGCTTCTTCTCTTCCCAGATTAGAATCCTCATTAGTGGTGGCAATATTGGCAGTAATGGTCATGCGATCATTGAAGGCTTTTTGAATCACATTACCCCTGAAATTCAATCGTTGGAATCCTGTTGTCCGGGCAATTCCCTGGACGTCCCTGAAGTTTCCGGAAAGCCGGTAAGTCGTTTTCTGAGATCCTCCACTTAGGGATAAGTTGTGTGTCTGGGTAATACCGGTCTGCATGATTTCATCAAACCAGTCTGTACTGTGGCCCAGATCATTTCCTCCGCCAAAGTTGCGGTATTCATCGGCATCTAATACATCTGTAACGTTGTCAACTACCTCAAAGGTAACCTGTCCCGTATAGTTGACGATGGCTGACCCAGCTTGCCCTTTCCGTGTAGTCACGAGAATAACTCCTGATGCACCCCGTGTACCGTAGATGGCAGCAGCTGAGGCATCTTTCAGTACATCCATTGACTCAATATCCTGCGGGTCAATGCTATTAAGGTCACCACCCAGTACACCATCGATGACAATGAGTGGCTCGGTACTGGCACCAATGGTAGACAAACCTCTCAATCGGATGTCAAAGCCACCATTCGGATTCGATCCTGGTCGGGCTATCACCAAACCACCTACCTTACCCTGTAGCAACTGTGTCGGATCATTAACATTGCCCTGGTTGAAATCGTCTGCATTGACATGAGCAATAGATCCGGTCACCTCTTTTGCTTTTTGAGTTCCGTAACCAGTTACTACTACTTCCTCCAATTCCGTACCGGCGGTCAGTGACACGTTCACTTCATCACTGGTTCCAATGGTAATTTCCTGGGCTGTATACCCAGTGTAGGAAACATAAAGGATGGTAGCATCTTCGGGGACCTCAAGTGAATAGGCTCCGTCGAAATCAGTTACAGTTCCGATAGTAGTCCCTTGCACCAGTATACTTGCTCCGATGAGTGGATCACCGGAATCCTGGTCAGTGATTACCCCGGTGATTGTTCGTTGTGCCATACCTTGAAAGCTCAGCATGCAAAACGCAAGGACAGGGAGGACCAGTCCTCTCAGGTAAAACCTAGATTTCATTGAATTTTACGTTTAGTTGAAGTAATTCTATAGCAGTTTCATACAGCTTCTCACGGTAATAATGTTAATAAAAAATTAAGAAAGCACCATGAGAATGGGCGAATATATTTTAGAAGCCCTAATGCATTTGTTGGACTATCAGGATATAAGGTACTGGCAACGAAGGTTGTATATGTCAAAATAAATGTTTTGCAGATTTTTTGTAATCAGACTACTTTCATATGCTTAGGTTAGTATTAAAATTGTTAGTACTGCCATGGGTGTGAGATTCCATATAAAATAGGTAGATATTAGTGATAGACAGATGTTAATCTTGTTGGCACTATTTGGTACTCTTTCATGTAATATTGGACTCTTTACAGTTGTTAAAAACTGTTAAAATATCACCATTGTAAATAGATGGTTTAAGCTCGGTTTGGGCCAGGCTATTTGCGTTTTGTTAATGTTGGGGAGTTCTCAAAAAGGTTCGATTCGAGAAGTCGTTTCTATGGCCGTGAAAATGAAGGGTGTATGATTTTGTTGGTAGTATGTGGTTAACATGTTAAATATAATATGTAAATTATGTTGCAACGGAATAAGCTCTAATTTCCATGCAGACCATCTTACGCCAGAACCCACTCCTGCGGACCACATTTGCCGTCCTTTTAGGAGTTTATCTGGGGTACTACACGGAAATAGCCAACTATATTTCATTACCTATACTGGCAGCTCTGGCAGTTGTTTTGCTTGTACTCCATTATTTTACGAGGGGTCGCCAGCACGACCTGGCAGGTGGGATTCTGTCCATCGCGTCATTGATAGGAGGAATGTGCCTGGTGGTTCAACAATTTCCTTCCACACAAGTAAGCCACTTTTCACACTTCCTTCTGGATGAGAATGAGACCTACATACTTATCACATTTGTCAATGACAACAGGATAGAAGGAGAGGTTCTGGAGATTAATGGAAATAGGTCCGAGGGGAAAGTGGTAGTTTATCTATGGTCGTTATCAGACACTTCAATTTCGGTGAGCGACCTGGTCTATGCTGATCTTGAAATAAGATCTATTGATCAGCCTGTAAATCCCGCGGGTTTTAATTATCGAGATTACTATGCTTCGAGGGGCATTTTCCATCAGGCTAATATCAGGAAAGCCCCTTTCGTTGTTGCCAGGCAATACCAAGGAAGTCTATGGGGTTGGTTTGCCAGGTTGAGAAGTAAGGGGGAGACATTGCTAAATTCCACGCCAATGAGGGATGAAGAACTGGCTCTGGCAAAAGCCCTTTTGTTGGGTGACAAGAATGACATACCTGACGAGATGAAACAACGCTATGCCTCCACAGGTACCATGCATATTCTAGCGGTTTCAGGCCTGCATCTGGGCATACTTTATCTCATTATACGCAGTGTTATAAACCCATTTTTTAGCAGATTCCGGCGTGGATTAGTACTACAAAGCCTCATTTTGGTAATCATTCTCTGGAGCTATGCAATCGTAGTGGGAGCCACATCAAGTGTGTGTCGGGCTGCGGCTATGTTTACTCTATTCGAAGGGAGCCAGCTTCTGTCGAGGCGGACCTACCCGGTGAATTCTCTATGCGCAGCTGGTCTGATTTTGATGGTATTTGATCCACTTAGTGCGCTCTCTGTGGGCTTTCAATTATCATTTTCGGCAGTGTTGGGGATTATAGTTTGTTATCGCTCCATTGAAAAGCTCCTCATTATTGAGAATAATATTGGTCATAAGATCTGGCAGATGATTTCCGTTTCAATTGCCGCTCAATTGTTTACCTTGCCGTTGGCCGTTTTCTATTTTCATCAATTCCCACTTTACTTTTGGATTTCCGGTTTGGTGGCCATTCCTTTGGCGTTTGCGACGTTGTTGACCGGTTTTCTTTTATTTGCCTTTTCCTGGATCCCGGCAGTTGTCCTGGTCATGGGCTGGATACTGGCCAGGATTACCTGGATGATGAATGCCTGGATTTCCTTTGTTGAAACTTTTCCGGGGGTAGTGTTAAAGGAGCTCTGGATTGATCACACCCAGTTATTCTTACTATTTGCACTTATAGGAGGAATAGCGCTTTTTCTATGTACGAGAGGAAAAACGGCACTTCTCGTTATGATTGGGTTATTGTGTATCAGCGAGGTTTATGCTTTGGTGGACAAGTACAAACTGACGAAGGAAAAAGAGCTGGTCATATATGCAAACTTTCGTTATCCTGATGCTGACCTGTTTGTTAATCGGCACGTGTTCCCCTTATCGAATGCAGTGATGGAAAGTTCCAGGGCCAGTGACAGGTACCGGGCAGCACGAAGGACCCTGCGGCAACTTGACTACAGTAGCCTGGATGGCGATTTGGTGATTGTGGATGGTTTGCAGCTATACTCGTCAAACCTGGAGTACGATGAATCTTTCCTACCTCAATCTGTGGATGTGGTTTGGCTACGCTCGGAACCCATCGTGGAAAATTTGCTACACTTTTTGCCTCTTGATCCGTGGATTGTACTGGATGGATCACTGCCTCCCTGGGTAAGTAAAAACAGTTACGAAAGACTTGATGAAGCGGGTTTTCGAGTACATGATATTCGCAGTCAAGGTGCTTTTCGTTACAAACTGGAACCATGAAAGAACGTTGGTCTGGTTTACTTTACTACACGAAAAAAGAGCGCAGAGCCATAGTGATCCTGATCCTGGTGATATTGGTGGCAAGGGTCTCAAATCACTTTCTGGACATGTGGTCTTCTCCTGAAGAAATGATTGCTGTACGGTTTGCCCCGGAAATGGCCGCACGGTTTACGGAGTCATCAGTTGATACGCAGGTACATGTACCCGCTTTTGATATCAACAAGGTGACTATAGATGAACTGGTGGCTTATGGATTGAGACGAGGTGTGGCTTCCACCTGGATCAAATACAGGGAAGCCCGGGGAGGTTATACAGACCAATCGCAATTATTCAGGATTTTCGGAATAGATACTGTGTGGTTGAGAGAAAATCGGAAAAAATTCATGTTGGAAAACAAAGTTGGACTGGCCAGGACCAAAAGACCTGAAAAGGCTCGGGCTGAAATTCCTCCGGGAACGAAGGATACTACTGAGGTGGTACATTCTCAGGTTCGTGCAACCTCAGCTTTGCCGCCGGATCACAAAACAATGGATGCTCCACAGGTGAGACAATATCAAGATGATGAAGGAATAGGGGAAAATGTGATACCTAGTAGTAAAAACCGTTCGGCTGTCCATGAAGAAATGAGGCAGGTAGATATCAATCGGTCCAATGTCTATGAATGGCAGATGCTCAAAGGTATCGGGCCGGTTCTTGCTGGCAGGATCATCAGGTTTCGACAAAAGTTAGGTGGATTTCACTCCATTGATCAGGTTGCTGAAACGTATGGATTGCCGGATAGTACCTTTTCGGCCATTCAGCCATTGTTGGTACACTCGCCGATCCAGGATCATATTTTGATCAATGAGATTGGCCAGGATTCACTTGCCAATCACCCTTATATCAAATGGAAAGAAGCGAGCATCATTATACACTATCGAATGCAACATGGACCTTACGAGTCCGCCTCTGATTTATACCGAACCAGGGTATTTGACAGCACTTTTGTTGAGAGGATTAGTCCATACCTGGACTTTAGCATTCGCACCAAGAAGCTATAGCAGGTGAACAGCTATCATTCCAAGTATACCAACCAACAGAACATAGTAAATCGTGGGGATGATGGTCTTGCTGAGGATGGCCCCTTCTTTACCCAGCAGTCCTACCGTGGCCGAGGCCGCAACTACATTGTGTATAGCAATCATGTTGCCGGCAGCCGCGCCCACTGCCTGAAGAGCGACAATAATGGTCGTAGACATAGATAACCGTTCGGCTACACCAAACTGGAAGAGACTCAACATCAAATTACTGACTGTATTGCTGCCTGCAATAAAGGCTCCGAGAGCCCCTATCGATGGTGCAAACAGGGGATAAATGTTACCAACGTTAGAGGCCACCCATTCGGCCATGCTGACCGGCATACTTTCGTATCCCATAGGATTGAGTCCGGAATTAATGTAGATCCTTACCATAGGTATGGTAAAAATCAAAACAAAGCCAGCACCCAGAAGCATTCCCGAACTGGATCGGAAGGCTTGTAAGAACTTCCTGGCAGTCATCCTGTGATAGTAATAGGTAAACAGGCTAACCACGATGAGAATGGTACCGGGAAGATAGAGTGGGGAAGTTGAGCCCGAAATCTCGGTACCGAAGATGTTGTTCCATTGTAGTGAAAGACTGCCTAAAAAAGCCTTCAATGGCAGCTGTGGCAGCCTGGTTAATACCAGTAAAAGACCAACCAATGCATAAGGAATCCAACTTTGCAAAAGTCCGGGACTGTCTTTTCGTTCATGTTCTTCAAGATTGATCTCCAATGTGCCAAACCAGTGCCTGGGCCATTCTGACCGAGGTGCAAACTGCCAGTTGGATCCGGGATGAAAGAAACCCCGGCTTAGGAGAAAAGTGGTAAGACCCAGGCCACATAAGGCACCAAATAAGGAAGGAAATTCAGGTCCCAGTAAGGTGCCTATGATCGCATAAGGTACCGTGAAAGCCAGGCCACCAAAGATCAGAAATGGAAATATGTCAAGACCTTCCCGCCAGGATCGGTTGGTACCAAAGAACCTGGTGAGCATACATACCATAATTAATGGAATCATCACTCCTGTGATACCGTGAAAAATCACCACGTCTTTGGTCACTTCAAGGAGATAGTCCAGGGTACTCATATCGGTTGTGGTCAGATAGGTGTCAAACTCTTCTGACTCCAACCCGCCTCTGACTCCAACCAAAACGGGGGTTCCTACTGCCCCAAAAGTGACAGCTGTACTTTGAACCATCATTCCCAACATGACTGCTGCCAGGGCTGGAAAGCCGATGGCAACCAGCAGCGGCGCCACAATGGCCGCTGGAGTTCCAAAACCTGCTGCGCCTTCGATAAACGATCCAAACAACCAGCAAATGAGCACTACCTGAACTCGCCGGTCTTCACTAATCTGACTGAATCCCTTCCTGATTACACCGACTGCCCCTGAGTAAGTAAGCACATTTAGCAGCAGTATAGCCCCAAAAATGATCCATAAGATGTCAAAGGTGATAAACAGGCCTTGAATAATACTGGCTCCTATAGTGATAAGATCCAGTTGCCAGCCGATATATCCGAGGACAATAGTCAATACCAGTACCAGTGGCATGGCGATTTTAGCTGGCCAACGCAGTCCCACCAATAAAACAGCTGCGAGTAAAATCGGTAGAAAGGCAAGGAGCGCCAGGAGGGCAGGATTCATGTGTGATCAATTATTGACTGTAAAAACCTCCGTCCAGTAGCTGGCTTTCTTGTTGGCGAAATGCTCCAGTTGATGACGGCAACTGAAGCCATTGGCAATAATAAAGGTGTTGTCATCTGCCTCCTTCACCTTGTTGAACAAGCGTTTTTCACCCACTTTACGCGATAGGTCATAGTGCTCTTTTTCGTATCCAAATGAGCCTGCCATTCCACAACATCCCGATTCAATCTCTTCGACTTCCTTGCCACACATTTGAATTAGGGCCTTGATTTTTGCAGTGCCATACAATGATTTTTCATGGCAATGTCCGTGCATCATAATCTTGTCATACTTTATCTCCACCGGAAGTTGTCTGCTGCCCGACATCTTCTCCAATAGAAAATCTGCTACCGGCATAATACCATCAGCAAGAAGTTGACCCAGAAATTCATCCTCCAGCAGGTCAGGAATATCATGATTTAATGCAGAAGCACAACTGGGCTCGCAAACCAGGACTTTCTTTCCGTCCCTTATGATTTGGGCAAGCTTTTTTGCTACAATCTCTCCTGCATCCCTGGCTTCCCTGAGAAAACCATTGGATATTTTAGGCCTTTGACAACATCCCACTTCGGCCAATTCTACGTGGAATCCACAACCCGCTAAAAGCTTCACGGTAGAAATCCCAACTGACGGTTCGTGATTATTAAGATAGGTGTCAACAAATAATGTAACCGTTTCCACGGGATTTTCGGGAGCCCGATAATTTTTTTGATACCAGCTGGTAAACCGGGTATGCGCATAATCGGGAAGAATACGCTCCCGGTGGATACCGGCAAAGCGGTGCATCGCATTGCGAAATAGTGATGATCTCTGCACGGAATTGACCACGGATGCCAGTGGTCCGGAGAACTTTCTCGCAAAACTGGAAGAGTCCCTGATAAAACGTTCGCGGAGGGTGGTGCCCTCTTTGTCGTATTTCATTTGCCAGACCTCACTTTTCAACTTGGCCATGTCGACATTACTGGGACACTCGGCTTTGCATGCCTTACAGGACAGACAAAGATCCAGGGTTTCTCTGAGCCTGGAAGAAGTCAGGTCTATGGAGTCCATCTGGCCCGACATTGCCAGCCTTAAGGCATTGGCTCTCCCCCGGGTAGATTGTTCTTCATCCAGAGTTGCCATAAAACTGGGGCACATCGTACCATTCAGTGTCTTTCTGCATTCACCAACTCCTGAGCACATATGGATCGCATCGTGAAAACTTCCGTCAGCTCTATATTGGTAAACCGTCTCGATTTCTTTGTCATGGTAGGAGGTGCCGTAGCGCAAATTCTGGTCGATCGGGGGTGCATGGATTTTCTTTCCCGGATTCAAAATTCCGTCCGGGTCAAACAGGGCTTTAACCTGCTCGAAAGCCTGGTAGATCTGCTTGCCAAAGAACCTTTCGTTGAAGGGACTCCTTACTAATCCGTCACCGTGTTCACCACTCCAGGACCCCTTGTATTTTTGTACCAGCTGAAACGTCTCCTCAGCAATATTCTTGAACCTTTGAATGTCAATGGCTTCCCGCAAATCAAGAATTGGTCTTACATGAATTACCCCCACACTCGCGTGTGCATACATGGCAGCTTCCGTCTCATTCCGATCACATATTTCCCTCACCCCTTCAATGTATTCAGGCAATACATCCAGGGGGATAGCTGCATCTTCAATAAAGGCAATCGGTTTTTTCTTGCTTTTCATACCCAGCATCAATCCCAGTCCTTTCTTTCGTATGGTCCAGACATCTTCGTAGGATTGTCCCTCGGGATAAATGGGAAAGGCATATCCCAGGTCCATTTCTTTCAGTTTTTCGATCATGGGCAATGGCCTGGAAAGTACTTCCTCATCACTGTCACCGTAAAACTCGACGATCAAGACTGCTTCCGGGTTGCCTTCGATGACGTGGCAACTTCGCTGTGTAGTAAGGTTTTTTCGGCTAAGTTCTATGACCGTGTGGTCAATGATTTCTACAGCAGCAGGGCCGTATGATACCATCGTCTGGACTGCCCTGATAGCCTCACCTAGTTTTTCGAAGTGTGCCAGACATACGCTTTTCTTCAAGGGCAGGGGCTCAAGATTGAGTTTTGCCTCCAGTATGATGGCCAGGGTAGCCTCACTTCCTACAACGAGTTTGCTCAGATTCCAATTGTCAGTGTGAATGAACTCGTCCAGGTTGTATCCCCCGACCCGTCGCATTACTTTGGGGAATCGCTCTTCAATTTCATCTCTGTTCTCTTCAATAATGTCAGCAATGCCCCGGTAAACCTCTCCTTCGCGATCTGATCGGGACGCAATCTCATCATAAACAGATCTGGGTTTTTCAGACAGATGAAGGATGGTTCCATCACTGAGCAATGCCTTGATCTCCAGCACGTGATCCACCGTTTTGCCGTATAGGATGCTTTTTGTTCCCGAGGAATTATTTCCCATCATACCACCAACGTTGGCACGGCTGGAGGTAGCGGGGTCAGGAGCAAAGTGAAGGCCATGAGGGGCAAGAAAATGATTGAGGTTATCCCTGACCATCCCGGGTTGGACCCTTACCCACTTTTCTTCGGTATTCAGTTCCAGAACCTGATTCATATACTTGGAAAAGTCCACAATGATGGATTCCCCTATAGTTTGTCCAGCCAGGCCGGTTCCTCCACCCCGGGCAACTATGCTCACACCATGGTCCCGGGCAATGTTGATTATATGAATAACATCTTGTTCGTCTTTAGGCAATGCTACTGCCAAAGGCTTGATCTGATATAAACTGGCATCGGTGGAATACAGACCCAGACTTACTTCGTCAGTCAATAAATCACCTGAGATATGTTGCTCCAGGTCGGCTATAAATAAATGTTTGGTCACAGTATTTAATTGAAGGGGATCAAGATAATAAAACCGACATGAAGTGGTCTCAGCTGTTCCCAATATCTTGGTTCATCATCCAGTTTTCCCTTTTTATAACCTCCTGCTTGCCCAATAGCCGATGCCTCTGTCCTCGGATCATTTTCGAAAAGACTATGTATTTTAATTGTTCAGAAAAACACCTGAACACAGATACCAATTTTAACATATGAAGATTCTGCTCATAGAGCTATTTTTCATTTTGTAATGGCCACATAGCCAGGGACTATCAGATATCATATGTTGAGATATTTTGGACGGGATGGAACTTTTTACCATTATGATGGCACCATCTGGAAAATTAGAACGTTACTACGTATCTTAGTAAAAGGTGAAATGCTGCAAGCAAGACCATCGTAAGGGTGATATGTGAGGCATTTTATCTTTACCCAACCCCCACTAATTCCAAATGAGGTATTACAGGATACCTGTTACTATCATTGGAATAGTTTAGTATCCAAAAATCTGCGAACACGGTTAGACTATTGTTTCAGGGATAATATTGTCCTGTAACTAATTAGGCTTTGTGTTATGAAATCCGTATCTGAACACAGGGGATACAACCTCCTGTCACCTCCCTTTGCATATCGTTTGATCATTGGTCACGAAGATGTTTTTGCCTGGTACTGACGTACTGACGAATCGCTTTGCGATTGTCAGCATTGTACTTTGCGATTGTCAGCATTAGCTTTTCGCGAATGTCAGTACTGACGACCTTTCGGTGTCAGCGCTTCGCTACTGACGATCCTTCAGATGTCAGCATTCACACTCACACGTACTGACGATCCTTTGGATGTCGGCATTCACACCCGCAGCTACTGATGATCCTTCGGATGTCAGCATTCACACTCACACCTACTGACGACCTGCGGTGTCAGCACTTCACATACCTAAACTCACACCTCTTTTCACTAAACTTCTGGCACACTTATCTTTATATGTTTGTTATTATTTGTATATTAAGAAACTTTCCAGCTTACAGAATTAACATAAAATTTGTAATTTGATAACTCAGAGTTTTTTTTATCCACAGTCTGTGGAGAAGTTTAGGAGTGAAAAAACATATACTAATAATTTTTTATATAAAGTTGCAGATGCAAAATCCCTAGCTTGTAACTTATGAATACTGATACTGTAATAAATGAAGAAGTGATGGAGATCAAGGATCTGAAGACTTTCTCCCACGCAGAAGCACTGGCCGCCGCTACGAAGTACTTTAATGGTGATGAACTGGCAGCCAATGTATGGATCAATAAATATGCGTTGAAAGACTCGCATGGTAACCTCTATGAGTGTACTCCGGATGACATGCATCGAAGAATTGCTGCCGAAATCCATCGCATTGAAATAAAATATCCCAATCCGTTGAGCGAGGAAGAGATATACGATATGCTCAGGGATTTCAGATACATTGTACCTCAGGGAGGTCCCATGTCTGGAATAGGAAATAATTTTCAGATCTCGTCGCTGTCCAATTGTTTTGTCATTGGTAATGGTCATGACTCTTACGCCGGAATTATCCGGATGGATGAAGAGCAGGCACAACTCATGAAACGACGTGGAGGAGTGGGACATGATCTGTCTCACATCCGCCCCAAGGGCAGTCCTGTGATGAACAGCGCACTGAGTTCTACCGGGATTGTGCCTTTTATGGAGCGTTACTCCAACTGTACGCGTGAGGTGGCCCAGGAGGGTAGGAGAGGTGCTCTGATGCTCACTGTTAGTTTGAGGCATCCCGATTCGGAGGACTTTATCGATGCCAAGACAGAACAGGGCAAGGTTACCGGTGCCAATGTATCGATCAAGGTGGATGATGCCTTTATGGAGGCTGTAAAGAGCAAGCAATCTTATGTACAGCAGTATCCTGTCAAAGCTGTGGAGCCCAAGTACACCAAGAAAATTAATGCCGAAAAACTCTGGAACAAGATCACCTATAATGCCTGGAGGTCTGCTGAGCCGGGAGTGCTTTTCTGGGATACGATTATCAAAGAGTCAGTTCCTGATTGCTACGCCGATCTCGGATACGAGACGATTAGTACCAATCCTTGTGGTGAAATACCATTATGTCCTTATGATTCTTGTCGTTTGCTTGCCATCAATCTGTACAGCTTTGTGGAGGACCCCTTTACTCCCAATGCCAAGTTTGACTTTGAAAAATTCGGGAAGTATGCCCAGTATGCACAGCGCATCATGGATAATATCATTGATCTGGAACTAGAAAAGATTGATAAAATTCTGGAAAAAATAGAGCTGGATCCCGAACCGGAGAGTATTAAACGGACCGAAAAGGACCTTTGGCTCAAGATCAGAAAGAAGTGTGAGGAAGGTCGAAGAACCGGTGTAGGTATTACGGCCGAAGGTGATATGCTGGCCTCGCTGGGATTTCAATATGGAACTGCGGAAGCCACATCTTTTGCAGTAGATGTTCATAGGGCCCTGGCCACTAATGCTTATCGGAGCAGTGTAGATTTGGCAAGAGACAGGGGATCTTTCGGAGTGTACGATTGGGAAAGGGAAAAGGACAATCCCTTCATTCAGCGTCTTGCCGAGGCAGATGAGGAATTGTACCAGGATATGAAAAAGTATGGC
The DNA here is from genome assembly GCA_030433135.1 of Bacteroidia bacterium. Taxonomy (GTDB): domain Bacteria; phylum Bacteroidota; class Bacteroidia; order Chitinophagales; family Saprospiraceae; genus JABDMH01. The sequence goes on from JAUILF010000013.1 coordinate 16,812, forward strand.
CGGAGAAACATTGCCTTGTTGACGATTGCTCCTACGGGTACCACAAGTTTGATGACCCAGACTAGCTCGGGAATTGAACCCGTCTTCCTCGTTAGCTATAAGAGGCGTAGAAAGGTCAATCCCAACGACCCTGAAGTAACGGTCTCATTTGTGGATGAGGTAGGGGATTCCTGGGAGGAGTATCACGTATTTCATCACAAGTTCAAAGACTGGTTGGAAATCAATGGGTACAACGTGGACCAGGTCATGACACTGGAAGATGAGCGCCTGGATGAGATCATTCGGGATTCTCCATTTCATGGTGCCACCGCCAATGATATCAACTGGGTGGAGAAAGTGAAAATGCAGGGAGCTATTCAAAAATGGGTTGACCACTCAATCAGTGTTACTGTCAATATCCCTCAGGAGACGTCGGTGGAACTGGTGAGGGAAATCTACGAAACAGCCTGGGAATCTGGTTGTAAAGGTTGTACGATTTACCGTGATGGATCCCGTGATGGTGTCCTGCTGGCCAAGGAGAAGAAAGACAATAAGGGGTTGTCAGGAACCGTCTATGAGCTCAAGGAATCCGATGCTCCCAAAAGACCTAAACGAATTGAAGCGGAAGTGTTGAGGTTTAGAAACAACCAGGAAGAGTGGATTGCCGTTGTTGGTCTGCTGAAAGGGAGACCCTATGAGGTCTTCACCGGAAAAGCAGAGGATATGTTTCGCTTTCCATCCTATGTTAACCGGGGCTGGGTCAAGAAGGAGTACGATGAGGATTCCAAAAGTAACCGGTATGATTTTCAGTTTCTGGACAAGGAAGGTTACAGAGTAACCATAGAAGGTCTGTCCAGGTCTTTTGACAAGGAATACTGGAACTATGCCAAACTGATCTCAGGTGTATTGAGGCACGGTATGCCCCTCAATTATGTAGTCAACCTGATCAATGGCCTTAATGTGGAGGAGGAAAGCATAAACTCCTGGAAAAAAGGAGTGGTGAGAGCTTTGAAAAGATTTATCCCAGACGGTACGAAGGTGGTGAAGAAAAAGTGCCCAAGTTGTGAGGATCACGATGGATTGATCTACAAAGAGGGCTGTCTGATCTGTAAGAGTTGTGGCTTTTCGGAGTGTAGTTAGGCATTTTCTGAATTTTAGGGCTATTCCCGCCGAACAGTGTGGTTAGGTATTGTCCAGATACAAGCTGCTGAGTGATCTGTAGTCTTTTATATATATTGCCTCGATAGCTACCGGTGATCTATCACCCATAATCTTGATGAGGGTTAGTAAGAGATATACAGGCTGTCAGCTGCATATGATCAGGGTCATGTTTGTGACTCTATTTAGCTTCATGTGCGCACATTGGACCTATGCTCAAATGAAAGAGTCCATGCCGGTCCTTTTACCGTCCTATACCAATCATTTTTACCAGGAAGAATCGTCCTTTGTTAGTAAATGTTTTGAAAATGCTGTGGTCGACGAAAAAGGCCGCCTTTGGTTGGGTGTGTGCGGTGTCCATTCTGTCCTCAATTCCATTGGTGTGCTGTCATTTGATGGCTACGAATTTCATAACCTTCAGTTGGCAGATCCGCAAGGGTTATTAGCCAAACCTCATCGACTGGTAGGAATTAGCAGCCTTGGAAAGATGTTCGGTATTGTATTTCCGAATAAAACAAGTCACATTTTTTTTATTGACCCTGCTACTCATGAAACGGAATATGTAGCAGTTCCCAGGTCAGAAGAATATCCCCTCTCAATCAGAGGTATCAGTGAAACAGCAGATAAGGGATTTTTACTTCTGGGCCTAAGAAATGGTACTGATTCACTAGAGATGTTATCCTTGAAAAATGGTCAACTGGCAAGAACGTGGATACGGGAATTTCCTGGGACACGGTGGTCGAGGAGATTTGTTCTACCAGTGGTTGATACTCCTGAAGAAACCTGGTATATGCTTTCGACTTCTACCGTTTATAGGTTTGATAAGGCTGAGCAGGAACACAAAGAGTACAGCTTTGTAAATGAATGGCAGAACAGCGACGCCGATAACAGGGTAATTGTTGATCTCAGGATTCCATACCTGATTCATAGTGTGGATGGTGTGCTATTTGCATTGATGATCCGGGAGAATGGAACACCAGGATTTTTTCAATACAGCACTGATGAGGATCGATTTATTTCAATGAAAAACGACCTGCCATCAGACTGGGCACCGGAAGGTATTTTTGTCGATCAGATTGGACAGCTCTGTTTTCTATTTAAAGACGAGCACGATACCTACAAAGCGATATTGCGGGACACCCTGGGAGCTTTTTATGATTACTCCCGAATGGTTGAGCAGCAATCCCAGATTACAAGACTCATTGCCACAGATTTTTTCAAGCAGGTCTTCGTGACCAGTACAACGGGACTTTTTAGTGTCGGCCTTCGACAGTCAGATGCCATCCGGCATGAATTGAATGGAACCTGGATCAGTTCAATGATAGAATTGCCAAACGGGGAAATCCTGGTCAACAGCACTCTGGAAGAATGGTATACACTCGATCCGGTAACAGGCAGGTCAGCCCAATTCGACGGGCCTGATTGTGGCGTTTCACCTTCTGTTTTTCAGCCGGGTATGAAACAACAGTTGCATAAAGATCGAGCAGGCCAGGTATGGTTCCTCTCTGATCATTATCTGGTGGAGTATGACCCAATGCTCAATACTTGTCGTGCATTTGATTTAGGAAGAGAATGCAAGTTGTTTGCCTTCATGGACGATCGCAGGGTGGTTCTGGTGTTTGGTGGAAACAAAATTGGCATTTACGACACCGGAATCCGGGACTACGTTGATATGGGTGCGGGGATTCCTTCTGAGCTTCCAGGCCGGGTTCGTGACCTATACTTTGATGACCAGGGCATACTCTGGATTCCGACCAATTATGGATTATGGAAATTGAACCTGGAGAAAGGGGAAACTGACGTACTGGGTCTTGACGGCACATTTGGAGATGTCCGTTTTCCATGTATTTATGGAGCACCAGATGGCAAGATATGGTTGGGCACCTATTTCTCAGGTTTGGTTATTTATGATCCTGTTTCCGGTTTAGTTAAAACCATCGATCATCGGCAGGGCCTGTCAAGCAATGCTGTTATGAGTCTGGTAGCAGATGATCAGGGTGATGTTTGGGTTGGAACAGAATACGGAATCACCCTGATATCTAAAGAAGGTGACATCATCAGAGAGTTTCACAGAGGAGATGGACTGGGATATGAAGTGTTCGAGCGATTTGATGCGTACAAGGATGGGAAGGGACGTCTATATTTTGGAAGCCGGAATGGCCTGACCATTATTGACCCGGGAAGGCTCAAGTCTGATCTGAAGCACAAGGAGAATGTACATTTGTTTGTAACAGAAATGTCTTATTTCGATAGCCAGGAGGAGAGGGATGTGGTTAAGCATGGCTTTTCGAATCAATTGGAGGAAGTGGACCTTCCGGCTAACCGTCGATACTTACGTGTGAATTATGCTGTATCCAGCTATGTCGAGCCCGGGCGTAACAGATATGCCTACAAGTTGGATGGGATAGATGACAAATGGAATTATGTGGGTAACCAGCATGAACTCGTGCTAAACCATTTGCCCGCCGGTAAGTACGATATTCTGATTAAGGGATCGGATTATGCTAATAATTGGACCAACGATCCTTTGGTGATTTCCGTAAATGCCAGGGAATATTTCTATAATCAGCGAGCATTCTATGCCGGGTTGGTCGGCCTCGTCGCCCTGATCGCATTCTTTTGGGTGCGACGGCTCAGAACAGAAAAACTGAGGTTGGAGAGTGAGGTAAACAGAAGAACAAGTCAAATTCGGTCAGATAAGGAAATCATACAACGTCAGGCTCAGAGCCTTCGGCAACTCGATGAAATGAAATCGCGGTTTTTTACCAATATTTCTCACGAGTTACGTACACCCATCACACTAATTAATCTGCCGGTTGAGCAAATACTAACGAAATCAGGACAGGCTCTGAGTGAAAACATGCAGCGAAACCTTGAGACGATTCTGCGTAATGGCAAGAATCTATTGCGGCTGGTAGACGAACTTTTTGATTTATCTCGCCTGGAAGAGGGAAAATTGGAGCTGAACAAAACAGACATTAATCTCTATGGATTTTTCCTTGAGGTTTATGAAGCATTTGAAAATACGGCTCTGCACAATGAAATTGATTTTCAGTTAACCTGCGACCTTCCAGAGAATGCATTTTACCGGGCAGACTCCAATCGCCTGAGGACCATTGTGAGTAACCTCATATCGAATGCATTGAAATTTACACCGAGGGGTGGGCAAGTACGTGTTTCGGTTCAGGAAGGAAAACTGGAAAAGTACCCTGGTGTGGAAGTATTAGATCAAAAGATCAATAGGGAACTTGCCGTAGTTGTATCAGATTCCGGTCCTGGAATCGATTCCGAAGATTTACCTAAAATTTTCCAGCGTTATTTTCAAGCTGAGAACGGAGTTCCATCAGCATCAACCGGAATGGGAATTGGTCTGGCACTGTCTGCTGAACTAACTAAATTGATGAACGGAACGCTCACAGTTGACAGTGAGCCTGGAAAGGGAAGTGTATTTACACTTAGGGTTCCTATGGCTAGAGATTTGTCTGACAGACAGATCAAAAATGTGAAAGCATCAGGTGAGAGTGTGTTAGAGGAGGTGGAGTTACGCGATGCATTGATAACGCCCAATGAGGATTCTTACCGTCTTCTCATCGTGGAAGATAATGTAGAAATGCAGCATTTGCTTCAGACGCTATTGTCAGAAAGGTATCATTGCCTGATTGTTGGCAATGGAAAGGAGGCCTGGGATAAGATAGAAAGTAAAGAACTCCTACCCGGAGATGTCGACTTGATTATCTCTGATATTATGATGCCGGAAATGGATGGTTATACATTATTAGCACTCCTTAAGAAAGAAGATGAATGGCAAAATATTCCGGTAATAATGCTGACTGCGCGCACTGCGCAAGAAGACAAACTTCGTGCTCTGCGATTGGGAATAGACGATTATTTGACCAAGCCTTTTTCTGAAAAGGAATTACTCCTGCGTGTTTATAACCTAATTCACAATGCCGTCTTGCGGCAAAATTTCCGTAAGGTGTTGGAACCTGCACTTAAGGTGGGGTTTGAAGATGTACCGTCTTCTGACCAGCAATGGCTAGAACAACTGGAAGAGGTAGCAAAGAATGCTTTGCAGAAAAAGCTTCCTCTGACCAAGGTCTATCTGGCGCAGGAGATGGCTGTCAGTGAAAGACACCTCTTGCGATTGGTTAAGGAGTTGACAGGTTTGACCGTAAGTAAATACATTTTGGAGGTTAAACTGCAGAAAGCCAGGCATTTGCTTGAAAGTCATACTTTCCCGACCATAGCTGAAGTTTCTTTCGCATGCGGATTCAGGAGCCCGGGATATTTCTCAAAGGTTTTTGAAAAACATTATGGTAAAAAACCGTCTGATTTCTGAAAGCTGCTAAGCCCATCTACTGCTCTCACTGTTTATGAGCTATAAGTAACAATTCAGAATCATAAAAGGCCTGAAATTGACATTTTTTGGCCTATTTGTGACATCCGTATGACACCATCTTTGCGAGTAATTCAGACCAACAACTTGTGAAGAAAGGCCAATTGTCATATGAAGTATTTATTGAGATTCCAGAAGAAATACCGTTTCTGTATTTTGCTTTTGCTGATAGTAAGTGACTTATCAGCCCAAATTTTTGTTGATAGTTCAGCCGTGAGTGGATCTAATGATGGCACCTCGTGGCCTAATGCATACATAACTCTTACTGATGCTTTGGCGGCAGCAGCGGGAGGAGATTCTATATTTGTCAGCAAAGGCACTTACTACCCGGATGAATACACTGACTCTGGTATAATAGTTGATTCAGATAACAGTAGCATTTCCTTTGACATCCCGGATAATGTTGTTCTGTTGGGAGGGTTTTGTACAAGCTCTTTTGACACAACTATTTCCTCGCGCGACTGGAAGAGGCACCAAACTATTCTCAGTGGAGACATCGATCAGGATGAATTGCTGAATGGAAATAGCTATCACGTAGTCAATTGCTCACAAGGATTGTCAGCTGAACTTGATGGGTTTAAGGTTACTGCAGGGAATGCCACTGGGTCCACAAATGCACAGAGGAGGGGTGGAGGGATTTGGTGTAATAAGGCGAACATCATCTTGAGAAATATGCTGGTCACCGGGAATCGAGCTCTGGTAGCAGGAGGTGGAATGACTGTTACGAATGAAAGTAACCTTACTATGTTGAACTGTATCCTTTCAGAAAATCATAGTGTGGGTATTTCCAAGCTGGGTGGAGGAGCCATTTACACAGCGAACAGTAAACTAATCTCAGTTAACACGGACTACGTTGGAAACCTCTGTGATGATGCCCATGGTGGAGCGATTAATGGGGTAGGATCTGTTGTTGATTTGGTTAATTGCACCATTACCGGAAACGCTTCGCGGCTAAATGGTAGCGCATTGCTTTTGCAAGAGAGAGCACAAAGTAGTATACGTAATTGCATTTTATGGAATAATTGGATCATAGAAACAGATACATCCAGCGGTCAAATAGTCTCCAATGACAGCTCACTGGTTGTAGTGGAAAATTCTATCATTCAACATTCTGGCGGCAGTGGTAGTTGGTCTGTCAGTAACATTACCGACGGCGGAGGGAACCTGGATAGCGACCCCTTGTTTGTCCTGGATGCTGATCCGACATCTACTCCCAATAGTGTGGGTGTCTTTCAGTTAAAGTGTGGGTCACCAGCTATAAATTTCGGTGCAAACAATTTGTATGCAGACTCCTTTCCACCAGTAGACCTTGCCGGTAATGAACGACACGTGCACAGCAGTATTGATATGGGAGCCTATGAGTTCTTCGATCGAGTGTGGCATGTAGATAGTGCGGCAGCTTCCGGTGGAGATGGTCTCAGTTGGAAGACAGCTTTCAATTCATTGCAGGACGCACTTTTAAGTGCTTGTGAGTTTGATTCGATTTATGTCAGTAAGGGTAGTTATTATCCTGACCTTTATGAAGGAGGAATGTTAGATCTGGATGATCAGGCTGTATCTTTTTCTGTGCCGGATGAGGTGGTACTATTGGGTGGTTTTAGCACCGGGAATGGTGATACCACCCTGGATAAACGAGATTGGATTAAATATCAAACCATTCTCAGTGGTGATATAGATCAGGATGGCACAGAGCAAAATAATAGCTACAACGTGATCAAATGCGTTTTCGGAGTGTCAGCAGAACTTGATGGTTTCATTGTCTCTGCCGGGAATGCCAATGGAACGACAAACATACAAAGGAGAGGAGGAGGGATTTTTTGTAATAACGTGGACATCATATTGAGAAATATGGTGATCACCGGCAATCGAGCCATTGATGCGGGAGGTGGAATGGTTATAACGAATGGCAGTAAAGTTATGATGATGAATTCTAGCTTGTCTGCAAATAGGCATACGATCAATTTCATTGGCGGGGGAGCCATTTACATAATGAATAGTGAACTAACCTCAATTAATACAGAGTACATTGGAAACAAATGTGACTTTGATCCCGGTGGAGCTATATATGCTTTCGGAGCTGATGTGGATTTAGTCAATTGTACTGTTAGTGGTAATGCTTCTGAGGAATTGAGTAGTGCATTGCTTCTAAGCGATGGAACACAATGTAGCATACAAAATTGTATCGTGTGGAACAACTGGAGATCAGCAATGGATACTACCACTGTTACCATTGTTTCAGAAGGGAACTCTGATGTTGTTATCAGTAATTCCATCATACAGAATTCTGGTGGCAGCGGTAGTTGGTCTGTAAATAACGTTATTGATGGTGGTCGAAATAGGGATGTTGATCCGGCATTTGAGATCGATTCCGATCCCTTGACGTCACCTAACAGTACCGGAGATCTGCGCTTAAGGTTCTATTCACCGGCTATAGACGCTGGTGATAAAACGTTATACGCTGATACCTTTGTTATGGTAGATCTGGCAGGAAATGAACGGATCTTTCCAGATGAAATCGACATGGGAGCGTATGAGTATTTCGTCCCCTGTGAAGATACCAGGGTACTGTACGTAGATTCCGCTGCAGTTGCCGGTGGAGATGGTCTAAGTTGGAGCACACCTTTTCGCACTTTACAGGATGCCTTGAAATATCCCTGTGAGTTTGATTCCATTTTCGTCGGTAAGGGCACTTATTATCCAGATGAATTCACCAATACGGATACGATTGTTGATAGTGATGTTCGTGCTACTTCGTTCATCCTGCCTGACAGCATAGTTGTACTTGGAGGGTTTTGTGTAGACGCCGGCGATACTACACTGGCTGCCAGGGATTGGAAGAAGCATGAGACGATATTAAGTGGTGATATAGATCAGAACGAAGAACTCGGTAACAACAGCTACCACGTACTGGTAAGTTCTCAGGTAAGCGATGCAACCATCCTTGACGGTTTCACTATTAGCGGTGGCAATGCAAACGGTGACGGGGCTCAGTCAAGGGGTGGGGGTATATTTAACAACCATGGTGATATAGTGATCCGAAACTGCAAGATATCGGATAACAGTTGTAGTCAGGGAGGAGGTGGAATGATAGTTGCAAATCAGAGTAAGCCGACACTGACAAACAACTTATGGGTGGGAAACCGAGCTCAGATATCTGGAGGTGCCATAGATGTTGCCAATAGTGATGTTGTCTTGATAAATAATGCCTTCAAGGGAAATCGGGCTGTTACCAGCAGAGGTGGAGCAGTGAATAACCGACTCGGTGGTACCAGTACGATCATCAACAGTACGTTTAGTGGCAATGCAGCAGCTGCCGGTGGTGCGATTGCAAATATTGATGCAGGAAGTCTGACCAAACTGGATAATTGCATCGTTTGGAACAACCGTAGTGGCAATAGCATTAATGCGGTGAGTGCTTCCGTAGATAATGCCGATAGTGGTACATCGATCATCCGAAGTAGTATTTTGGATAACTCCGGTGGTAGTGATGCCTGGAACAATGCGATCGGGAGTGATGGAGGGGGAAACAAAGATGTCGACCCCGAATTTGTAACGGATGCAAATCCGTCAGGTGCGGCTAATGAGTCCGGAGACCTGCGCTTGATGCCCACCTCTCCAGCTGTGAATTGTGGTTCCGATATTTTGTATTCCGATACCTTTCCTGATTATGATCTTGCATGTGGAGATCGTCTTGCTTGTGGCCGAATCGATATGGGCGCCTTTGAAGTTCTGGACACCGTAGCTCCAACAATCACATGTCCTTTGGACACAACCATTGATTGCATGGCCAGTACAGACACTATGTATATGGGTTTCGTGGAGGCTGAAGACCTGTTTGGTATTGACACTATTTATTATAGAGATTCACTTACCGGAGATCAATGTTTGGTCACAGATACATTGTTTCGGACTTTTATAATATTGGACAAGAGCGGGAATATAGCGAGCTGTACTCAATTGATCATTCTCGCACCACCAGATCATTGTACTACAGTTTCGACATTTGATAATGGAGCCTGGGATATACCACCAAGTTTATCCCGCATGGCGATTATTGCAGATGACTATGATACTGCTACCTACGGTGGTTTTGATGCCTGCACATTGACGGTCCATCCCGGGGTTGTATTTGAAGTGCAGCAGGGAGACCTGGTCAATATATTGAATGATTGACCCAGGACCTGGGATTGTCCGAACGTTTGAACATCTAGCTTTGGTGACCTTTGCGTACCTATACTATCTATTACGAACCAAATATGCCTGCCCAACTGTGTCATTCCCGCCCGACCGGATCGTCATTCGGGCGCGGCAGGGGGGGCAGGGACTCAAAAAGATCTCATGGGAAAAATCAGGAGTTGCGTGGATGCATGAAGAAGACATCCCTACAGGATGTCAATATGACACTGAGTTCGCTATAGTATATGGAAAAAGACGTCAACTCCCAGTGGCCATCAAGATCGCTTGTAACTTGCAAGATGTTGATAAGAAGGTCAAACTAATCGTACATGTACAACCTACTTTTCAAGGATAAGTGTAGCCTTATACATTTGGAGAAATGGGATGATAGTTAATATGATTCAGAGAAACATAATTGAGGATAAAGCGCATTGCAACGACCTTGACTCCAAATGGATCCAGCGGTTATACAAGCGATCCACCCAGGCCCCTCAAGAGAAGTGCCTATTGATCAATATATTCAGAGAGAACAGGAGCCTTTCCGCCACTTTGGGGAGTTGACTAGAGTTTTGCTTCTTTTCATCAATGGAAAAGAAGGCCCCCACGGCAGTGGTCCTGACAGCAAGAAGACAACGGACGATTGAGCAGAAATCGCACTGCCCAGGGTTTTCAACCCCATATCTTTTCAAGGCATATAAACCTGCGAGAGAAGAAACGAACTATTCATTTTCTGCCAAAAAATGACAGAACTTGATCATTAATGTAATAATCCCGGTTAAACCATCCTACCAACCCAACACGTATGCAAAGATCAAAGGTGCTACAATCGTAGCATCCGATTCAATCACAAATTTTGGAGTATCTATTTCCAGTTTGCCCCAGGTGATTTTTTCATTGGGCACTGCACCGGAGTATGATCCGAAACTGGTAGTCGAATCACTGATCTGACAAAAATAGGACCAGCAGGGTATTTCGGTCTGACCCAAATCCTGGTATAGCATGGGCACCACACAGATGGGAAAATCTCCCGCAATGCCTCCACCAATCTGGAAAAACCCAATGCCTGAGTCAGCCGCTGTCTTTTGGTACCAGTCTGCCAGGAAAATCATGTATTCAATGCCTGACTTTACAATGGAAGGTGAAAACTCCTGACGTATGCAATGAGCGGCAAAAAAGTTGGCTGTGGTACTGTCCTCCCAACCGGGAACGATAATGGGTAGGTTTTTTTCGGCAGCTGCCACCAACCAGGAGTCTTTTGGATCTATTTCATATTCATCCTCCAATTTACCCTGCCTGATAATACTGTAAAGATATTCATGAGGAAAATAACGTCTATCGTCTTGCGCAGCACCTGACCACTCTTCAACCAGTACCTTTTCCAGTTTTCGCATGGCCTCTTCCTCGGGAATGCAGGTATCTGTCACCCGGTTGAAATGCTGTTCAAGTAATTCCTGTTCATCCTGTGGGCTTAGATCCCGGTATCCGGGAATCCGTTTGTAGTGGGAGTGCGCTACCAGGTTAAACAGATCCTCTTCGAGGTTGGCACCGGTACAAGTGATGATATGGATCTTGTCCTGGCGAATCATCTCAGCCAATGATAATCCCAGTTCTGCTGTACTCATGGCACCAGCAAGAGTGACCATCATTTTGTTTCCTGCGACCAATTGCTTCTGATATTCTTTGGCAGCATCTACCAGGGTAGCTGCATTGAAGTGGCGGAAATGATGCTGTACGAAATCTGAAACCGGATGTTGATTCATGGTCAGTCCTATTTATTGAGCACTTTGTTGCTGTCAGAGTAGCCCAGGATATGGAGCATGTGATCGACAGTCTGCTCTTCACGATACACGTGTTCCACAAAATTTCCCTTGCTGTCCTGCTGCACCACAATATGACGAGGAGATGGAATCAGGCAATGCTTGATACCTCCATACCCACTGATGGCATCCTGGTAGGCTCCGGTATGGAAGAATCCCAGATAGAGAGGTTCCTTATCACCTGGCCGGTTGACCGGAAGGTAAATCTCCTGATCGAGATCCTCCGAATTGTAATAGTCTGAGTGGTCACAGCTGAGACCTCCGATATTGACCCTCGTATACTCGTTGTTCCATTTGTTAATAGGGAGCAGGATGAATTTTTCGTAAATGCTCCAGCTGTCAGGAATGGTGTTCATCAAACTGTTGTCGATCATGTACCAGAGCTCATTATCATTTTGCTGCTTTTGTTCAAGCACGGAAAAAATCACAGCACCACTTTCACCTACCGTGTATTTGCCAAATTCAGTAAAAATATCTGGTTCTTCTATACCAGCATCCACGCACACGTCCTTGATGTTACGTACAATCTCCCTAATCATGTAATCATAGTCGAAATTAAAGGAGAGGTTATTGCGTATAGGTAGTCCACCACCCATATTTATAGCCCTGAGAGATGGAGCTTGTTTTTTCAGGTCTGCATAAATCTGCAATGCCCTTTTGAATTCTCCCCAGTAGTAAATGTCATCCCGGATCCCGGAATCCACGAAAAAGTGGAGCATTTTCAATTCCAGGTTCGGATTATCCTGAATCTTGCTTTTATAAAAATCGATTATTTCTGAAGACCGGATACCCAGCCGCGAAGTGTAGTAGGCACTGGAAGATTCCTCATTGATTGCCATCCGAATGCCTACTTTTAACTTTCTGTCTGTCAGAGCGATAAGGCGGTCAAGTTCCTGCATGCTGTCCAGTACGGGAACTGAATTGTAAAATCCTGCTTCATTAAGTTTGATGATTTTTCGTAAGTAGTCATCGGTCTTATATCCATTGTGGATCAGAATAATATTCTGATCAATTAAACCGGCCTCGAAGAGCTTGAAAATCAGATCAATATCGAAAGAGGATGAGGTTTCCAGGTGTACTCCATGATTGAGCGCTTCCTTAATCACATGAGAGAAATGACAACATTTCGTACAATAGCAATAGTAGTACTTTCCCTTGTAATCGCTTAATCGTATTGCCCGGTTAAAAAGGTTTTTGGCTTTTTTGATTTGTGATCCTACTTTGGGTAAATAGGTTAGGCGAAAAGGTGTCTTGTATTTCTCGATCAGGTATTGAAGCGACAGGCCATTAAAGTAGAGCCACTCATTGCGCAGATCAAAACCTTCCTGCGGAAAATAGTAGGTTTGATCGATTAGATCGAAATATGAATTAATCATGTATTTTCATCAGCTGATAGGTCCTGTAATTCGCTCGCAAAGCTAAAAACAAATGAAGTATTGACGACGCTTTTTTTCATTAACGGCTTCATTTTTCACTCTGATACGGAAGGATGTAAACACAAAGACAATGAGCATGTTGGTAGGTGATATTGGTGCGACCGGCTCGACATGGGGCCTGATTCGTGACGCTGACCCGGTAAGGTATTTCGATGCCCCGGGGTACAACCCTGTCAGTCATGGTGAACCACAGTTGGTTTCGGTAGTGGACGCGATTGAGGAAGAGGTTGGTGAGTTACGTCTTTCGACGATTTGGTATTATGGTGCAGGAGCGGGAAACAGCGTGATGACCAGAGGGATTGAGAAGACCTTTCTAAGTAGACTTCAGGCATCTTCTGTTCATATTGGGTCTGATCTGCTGGCTGCCGGCAGAGCATTATGTCAATCCAGTCCTGGCACAGTGGCTATATTAGGTACCGGGAGTAATGTGGGTGAATATGACGGATTGCAGATCGTGTCTCAGGCCTCATCTCTGGGCTATCCTCTGGGAGACGAAGGTAGTGGTACTGACCTGGGAAAGCGGTTGGCCCGGGGATTTTACTATGGTCTCTTGCCCCCGGAAATAAAGGTCTCAGCTGCAGAAAGGTTACCTTCCGATCGATTTGAATTTTTAAATGAACTGCGCAGCACTGCGACACCTAATCGTTTTCTGGCTCAACTTAGTCGGGTGCTGGCATTGCATCGCGATCATCCCTGGGTGAAGCAACAGGTTCGTGAGGCTTTTACAGACTTTGCCAGCATACACCTTAGAAATCAGAAAAAACATGAAAAAATACATTTCGTGGGATCAATAGCTTTTTATTTTTGCGACGAAATCCGGCTGGTGCTTGAAGAGTTTCAGTTGCAGCTGGGTGAGGTTGTAAGAGAACCTATTGAATTACTGGTGAGTTTTCACCAAAATCAAATTAACAATGAGTAAGGATATCAAACATGTAGGTGTGTTTTGCAGTGGCGGTGATGCGCCTGGTATGAATGCAGCCATTCGGGCAGTGGTGCGAACCTGCGCACATAATGATCTGCATGTTCACGGAATATATAATGGTTATGAAGGTCTTATTGAAGGGGACATAGCCAGGTTGGAAACCAGGGATGTAGCCAACATTATGCATAAGGGAGGTACTGTTTTAAAAACAGCCCGAAGTGAGCGTTTTCGAACCAAAGCGGGACGGAAAGCCGCCTATGAGACAATCCTCGCACATGATCTGGATGCCATTATTGCCATTGGTGGAAATGGTACCATGACCGGCGCCAAGATTTTCGAAGAGGAATTTGGGATACCTTTCATAGGTATACCGGGTACTATTGATAACGATCTGTTTGGTACCGATTATACCATTGGCTTTGACACAGCGGTCAATACGGCCATTGAGGCGGTAGACAAAATCAGGGACACTGCGGATTCACACAACCGTTTATTCTTCATTGAAGTAATGGGGCGCCACTCCGGGTACATTGCTTTGTATACGGGGATAGGTAGTGGAGCCGGTGGAATCTTAATTCCTGAGATCGGTACTGATGTAGACGAGTTGATGACAGTCCTGCAGAAAATGATGAAGCGTAAGAAGCTGTTTGGGTTGATCATTGTTGCCGAAGGAAATGAAAATGGCACTTGTCAGGAGGTAGCTGATTTGGTAGCCAGAGAACTGACCAACTACGAAGTCAAAGTGGCAGTGATTGGCCACCTGCAGCGTGGTGGCTCGCCCACTGCCATGGACAGAATCCTGGCCAGTAGAATGGGTTATGGTGCTGTCACTGGTCTGCTGAATGGGATATCCAAAGTGATGTGTGGAGTACACAATAATGAGGTTGTGTATGTACCTATTAAAGATGCCATCAAAAAGAAAAAGGACATTGAAAAGGAGCTGCTTGAGTTGGCAGAAATCCTCTCGATGTAAGTAATATCATGTCATTTAGTGTAGTCTATATCACTCATGCCAGTCGTGAAGAGGCGGACCGGGTTTCTCAGCAGGTTGTTAACGAGAGACTGGCGGCCTGTGCGAATGTATTCCCGATAAATTCAATGTACTGGTGGCAGGAGTCGATAGAACAGGAAGGGGAGTGGGTTTCACTTCTTAAAACCACCCATGTGATGTGGCCGGTTCTCAAGACCAGGATAGAGGCCATTCACGCCTATGATACACCTTGCATCATGCGCTGGCAAGTAGAGGCCAATACGAAATATGAAGCCTGGATCGAGAGTGAGGTCAAGTCTCTTTAATCCGTAGACTTTGCCCGGTTTTGAAATTCTTTGGAGGGTGTCTGCCCAATCTACGTCCAACACCAGGAGAATTACCATAAAATTGATCTACCAATTATAGAGATAGAAAATCCTTTTTTTAAATTACGGACCCTTTTTCAAAAGGGAATGAGAATCAAATTTTGAAAATATTGCTACTGTTGCCTATGTCGCAGGTAGTATAGAAATGTAAAAACAAATGGCAAAGACTAAAAGTAAAGGGGTTATAGGTATTCTGACAGGAGGGGGAGATGTACCCGGACTGAATCCGGCTATCAGGGCGGTAACGGTACGGGCTATCCGTGAAGGATACAAAGTGATTGGCCTGCGTAGAGGTTGGGGTGGTATTATTGATGTGGTTAGAGACAAGAAGTTTGACAACAGTGGAAATTTCATTGAATTGACCAAAAATGTGGTTGATCGGGCGGCCAGGACTGGAGGTACTTTTTTGCATTCCAGCCGGACCAGACCAAGTCATGTTGTTAAAGAAACTGTTCCTCAGCATCTGCAGGACACCTATAAAGAAGAGGTAAATGACCTCACTGAAGAAGTGATCAAAAACCTTGAATGGATTGGAATTGATTTTCTCATTGCGATTGGAGGGGATGATACGCTGAGTTATGCTGTGCATCTGTTTAAGCGGGGCGTGAATGTCAATGCCATTCCCAAGACCATGGACAATGATGTACCAGGTACCGATTACTGTATCGGATTCAGTACCTGCATTACCAGGACCATTAACATGACCAACAATTTGCGGACCTCAGCCGGTTCTCATGAACGATTTATGGTGTTGGAGGTATTTGGGAGGTACGCGGGTTTTACAGCCATGCTTCCAACCATGGCCGGAGCGGCTCACCGGTGTCTTATTCCTGAACACCCATTCAATGTGGAACAATTGACCGAATTGATGGTAATGGACCGCAAGGAGAATCCGAGCAATTATTCCATTGTGCTGGTCTCGGAGGGTGCTACTTTTGAAGGTGGTGAGATGCAGTTTACCAACGCAGAAAAAGATGCCTATGGTCATGCAAAACTGGGCGGTATCGGAGACATGGTCTCAGCAAAACTGAAAGAGATATCACCAAAATTCAATAATGGGAATACCATTAACACCATAAATCAGAAACTGGGCTACCTGGTGCGTTGTGGGGACCCTGATGCTATTGACTCGATTGTTCCGATGGCCTATGGTACCATGGCTCTTGATTTGATCTTGCGTGGTATTCATGGTCGCCTGGTCGTTCTGAAAAATGGCCGATATGATCATGTCCCTATTGAGGTAGTCACCAGCACCAAAAAGCTGGTCAATGTTGAAAAGCATTATGATGTTGAGAGACTTCATCCAATTTACAGGGACTTTGAAATGTTGCCACTATTTATCATGGCCAGCGAATAATATCCGACGGTGACCGGTTGTAGGATGCCGGTTGCCGGCCTGGAAGCTTAAGGTTTAGGGTTTAAGATTTGTTCTTTGAACCGGGGAATACGTAATCCAGCAGACTGTGAACTACAGACGGTAACTGGGAACTGATGGCTGAGAACTGCCTCCCTTTGCGGCCTTTGCGTTGTCTCACGCTGGAATTCAGGTAGAGCCACTAATCTTCGTGATCTTTGCGTGAACAGTGTAGAGCCTTCCGCGGGATAGGCAACCTCTCAACAACTCAACCTCTCAACGTCTCAACCTGTGCCAGCCACAGCGGGTAGCTAACCAGCCTAATTAACAGCCTTTTCTGAATACATCAGCCACGACTTGAGAAAGTCATCGAGGTCACCATCCAAAACGGCATCTGTCTGCGATGTCTGATGGCCGGTACGGTGATCCTTCACACGACGATCATCCAGGACATAACTCCTGATTTGAGAACCCCATTCATTTTTCATTTTGGTGGCTTCGATCTTGTCCTTTTCTTCCTGCTGTTTTTGCAGTTCCAGTTCATAGATGCGGGATTTCAGCATTTGGATGGCTTTTTCCCGGTTCATATGCTGAGACCGTTCTTCCTGGCACTCTACAACCAGCCCGGTAGGGAGGTGGCGTACTCTCACCGCTGATTCTGTCTTGTTAACATGCTGACCACCGGCACCGCTGGCCCGGAATGTGTCCCACTCCAGATCTGCAGGGTTTACCTCTACTTCAATCCTGTCATCCACCATGGGATGTACAAAAACAGAAGAAAAAGAAGTCATTCGCTTGCCCTGCGCATTAAATGGACTGACTCTTACCAGTCGGTGAACACCGTTTTCCCCTTTGAGCATTCCATAGGCGTAGTCACCATTGATTTCCAGAGAGATAGATTTGAGACCGGCAACGTCACCGTCTACCCGGTTGAGTTCGGAAACTTTGTACCCGTTCTTTTCGGACCACATGATATACATTCGCATCAGCATG
>JAUILF010000379.1 GCA_030433135.1 Bacteroidia bacterium
TTCTTTGATCAGGGTTAACCCCAGGTAACCAAGACAATAGGTTAATAGTATCAGCAGGATGGAGTTGAAAAACTTGGACCAATAGCGAGTGATGTGATTGGTAAGAACCGTTACCATACCTGCCAGGATCTGAAGAAAAGTAAATTCATAGCCCAGCGAGGAAAGAAAACTGGCTATCAAGACTATCACAATCAATGAAAACAAGGCTAATCTGTCGTTGTAGAAAGTCTTGATGACAATAGGCGCGATACAGAACGGGATCATGTAGATACTTAGGGTACCATTGGCCTCGACGATGTAAACCAGATACCCATAAAGCATTAACCACATGAGCATAAAGAGCAACTTTCGCCAACTCCTGAAAACACGCTTATTGTGAAATTGAAGGTAATAGAGAAAAACCCCCACTATCAGGCTTGTCAGGAGTAAGTATCCTCCCAAAACCACCCAGTGTGATTTACTCTCGGATATCTGTGATTCATAAGCTTCCTTAAAGGAATCGAGTCGCAGAGCAACATCTTCGGAAATCAAGCCATTGGAAGGAACAATCAGGTCTCCCTGGGCAACCTTTCCCCGAGTTCTTGGTATGCCCTGAATTTGTGCCTGAGCAAACTTTTGTGTGAGGCTATCATCGTATCTGATATTGGGTTCGATATGGCGTTCCAGTACGGGATACAACAGTGAGGCGTGTCTAAGGTTACTCTGTTGTAAGTCCGAACGAATGGCTTCCGTGACGTCCTCAATAAACATCGGCGTTGCTTCACTGACGACCTTATCTTCGACCACTTTGATCGGAAACCCTGCCGACAAGGCAACACTATCAGCATACAAAATACCCTGATCATAGTATTTGTCGAGAATCTCCACGCCTTCTTCCACATACTGATTCATCCCCTCGAAAACCTCACGGTATTCATTGGGATCCAGTGTTTGCTTGATCCGGTTGAAGTCCTGGGTAAATTCTTCCTCCGATCTCTGTGCAACATCACCACTCTTCATAAAATAGTGTAGCTGCCTGGATCGCAACTCAGACACTTCTGCATCAAACTCAGCCTTCGGTTTGAGAATAGCAAAGTCAAATGGAGCAATGAGATCATCATACTTCCACACCTGGCCTACCTGATATTCGTACTTAAATCTTACACTGTTGGGAAACAACAGACTGATCAGGAAAATCGTGAGCAGGACAAGGGCATATTTTACAACCTCGTCCTTGTACTTCAAAATGCGATCAATTAATCGAGCCATCCAACCGGTTTAAGCTTTTCTACCTGTCCATAGAATCTCTTCCACTCCACTATCATGGGCAATTGCCCTTCCCAACACAAACAAATAATCCGACAGACGGTTGAGAAACTTGATAACAAGGGGGTCGAGATCCTGATGCTCCAGAGCCACTACTCTTCTTTCAGCCCGGCGACAAACGGTCCTGCAAATATGACTGAGAGCAACCGCTACACTGCCACCAGGAAGTATAAAATTTTTCAACGGTGGAAGATCATCGCTCATGGCATCGATCTCATTTTCAAGTGTTTTGATATCATCTTCAGTCAGCATGGGCATTGGCATGGCCTTCCCGGGTAGCGTGGCAAGATTAGATCCAATGTCAAAAAGCACATTCTGAATATTCATCAACGTTTGCTCTTGAGTATGGACAACCCCTTCAGCAAGCAGGTGACCTATACTGGCATTGAGTTCGTCTATGGTTCCATAGGCCTCAATTCGAACGTCATCTTTTCTGAACTTTCCACCACCAAATAGTGCCGTTGTTCCTCCATCACCTTTTCCGGTATAGATTTTCATTGCTTCGAGATCAGTACATCCCAAAGTTATGAACTTTATTTACACACAGGTCAGACTGCTCTAACCCTTCGAAAATCATGGATCAGGCGACCTTGGGAGGATTGGTGGTATCACTTTCGATCAGGCCATCACGCAGCCTGACAACCCTGCGAGCATGCTCTGCGATATCAGGTTCGTGAGTTACGAGGATAATCGTGTTCCCCTGTTTGTACAATTTTTCAAACATTTCCATGATCTCATAGGATGTCTTGGTATCCAGGTTACCGGTTGGTTCGTCTGCCAGAATAATCGCAGGATCATTCACCAGGGCTCTGGCTACAGCTACCCGCTGTCGCTGACCTCCTGAAAGTTCATTGGGTTTGTGGTCAACACGATCACCAAGACCAACAAGTTCGAGTACTTCCCTGGCTTTTTGCTGCCGGTCCTCCTTGTTCATTCCAGCATACACCAGGGGTAGGGCCACATTATCCAGGGCGGATAACCGTGGCAATAAATTGAAAGTCTGAAATACAAATCCGATACGATTGTTTCGAATCGTAGCCAGATCGTCATCATCCATCTCAGCTACCTGTTCTCCACTGAGAAGATACTCGCCCGCGGTTGGTGTATCGAGACATCCCAAAAGGTTCATCAAGGTTGATTTACCACTCCCTGATGGTCCCATCAAAGCGACATATTCATTCGGAAAAATGTCCATGTCGATGGTCTTCAGTGCCTTGACTTCAGTGGATCCCATTTGATACACTTTAGATAGTTCTCTCACAGCAATCACAGGATGATCATTACTCATATCTTATTGATTAGGATCGGTCTATAACCGTCGGTACTTTAAAGAAAGGGTCTTGTTTCTTGGGTGCATTTTTCAAAGCCTCTTTCATCGTGAGTTGGTCCCTCACTTCATCTTCTCTCAGGCTGGAAAAATCTTCGGTCATGTGCATTAATGGTTCTACTCCTGCTGTATCTACCTCCTCCAATTTCCTCACCATATCCAGGATGGCTTCCAGGTCTTGCTTAAGCGTTATTCTTTCTTCTGCTGAAAGACTTAATCGAGAAAGCTTTTCCAGATTCAATATCAGTTTTTCGTCGACTACCATTTATATTATTTAGATCAGCATCTGAAATGACTCGTCCAAAATTAAGAACTAATATACTATCTATTGTATCCAAGAGTTGTATTTTTCGCATTCACAAGAGATTTCCCTAGTCCCTGAGCATATGCCTTCAAGACCCAAGTACATAGCTTTAGCCGGTAACATTGGCGCAGGTAAGACAACACTCAGCACACAATTATCCAAGTATTTCAATTGGGATGTCCACTACGAAAACGCAGATGATAACCCTTATATCACTGACTTTTATGAGGACATGAAACGTTGGGCTTTTAATCTTCAGATCTACTTTTTAAACAGCAGGTACAAACAAGTTCTCAAGATCTTGAATGGTGAACACACGGTCATTCAGGATCGAACCATTTATGAGGATGCATTCATATTTGCACCCAACCTGCATGAGATGGGGTTGATGTCATCCCGTGATTTTGAAAATTACCTCGATATTTTCAATACCATGTCCTCCCAGATCAGCGCACCTGATTTGCTGATCTATCTGAGGGCCAGTATTCCCACTTTGGTCAGTCGCATACATGATCGGGGACGAGAATACGAAGGAAATATGAGTCTGGATTACCTTAAAAAACTCAATCAGAGGTATGAAGACTGGATCTCAACCTACAAAGAAGGTAATTTGCTGGTTATTGATGCCGATAATATCAATTTTATCAATGATCCTGAAGGCCTCGGAGCAGTCATTGATATGGTCTCCGGAGAACTGCATGGGCTTTTTCAGACAGGAGGTTGAGACGTTGAGAGGTTGAGAGGTCCAACCCAAATCTCGCCCGCGATGGCTTATGCAGGGGTTGAGACGTTGAGTTGTTGTAGCCCAGGACCCAAAGCCCAAAGCCCAATGCCCAAAGCCAATTTAACCACACTGATTTCATCTTTTTGAAAAAAGTCGTTTACCTTAACGGTTTAATTTTTCCTAAAACTCCATTTTTGATGAAATACCTACTGCCAGCCGTTCTGATCTTCATTTCAATAGCTCTTGGTCATGCCCAGGATCCCACTCGCTTTTCCGAAACCATCGATAAATACAACAAAGAGTTACCGGACCTTGAAGGAGAAGATCCCATAGTTTTTGTAGGAAGTTCCAGCATCGGGATGTGGAAAGATGTAGGCGATCGCTTTAAGGAATATCCGGTAATTAACCGTGGCTTCGGTGGTTCACAAATGAGCGACCTCTTATACTATCTGAATGATCTGGTGATAAAATACAAGCCCAAGCAAGTGTTCATTTATGAAGGTGATAATGACCTTGCCAGCAAAAAAACGACTGAAACCATCATGAAAGATACCCGGGAGGTGGTGAATTCTATTCACAAGGCCTTGCCTTCCACCCAAATTGTACTGATTGCGGCCAAACCAAGTGTAGCCCGTTGGGAACTTGCACCACAATACATTGCTCTGAATAAAGCTTACGCAAAATATGCAGACCAGGAAACCTATCTTTCATATGCTGATGTCTGGAATCCTGCCATGGGAAGTGATGGCAAAGTACGTGATGACATCTTCCTGGACGATAATCTGCATATGAACAGCAAAGGATACGATATCTGGGAAGAAGTCCTGCGTCCGATGCTGATCAGATAACTGCTAAATCAATTGGAGTCACTCGTTGAAACAGTTTCCGGTACTGTAGTTCCAAACTTCTTTATCACCAGGTAAAGCCCTGCCAGGCTGGTAACAAACAGTACCAGGCTAAGAAGCCAGCCCCCGCCAAAGTAGGTGCTTAAACCTCCGCATACCAGACTGAATCCTCCGACGGTCAGCGCATAAGGTAACTGGGTCCGGACGTGATCAATGTGATTGCAATCAGATGCCAGGGAAGACAAAATAGTAGTGTCAGATATGGGACTGCAATGATCACCAAGGACAGAAGCTCCGAGAACAATCGAAATGACGTTGAGTAAGATTTCCATACTGATTTCCGGACTCAGTCCTCCTGCCATACAAATAGCCCAGGATGTCGGTATGACGATGGGGTAAAGAATGGCCATAGTACTCCAGCTAGATCCCGTCGAAAATGCAATGAATGCTGATAAAATAAAAACAAGGATGGGCATTGCATATGGATTTAGAAAGCCTTCAAGAGAAGAACTAAGGTAGGCAGCTGTGTGCAACTCCACCGTCGTCTGAGCCAGCGACCATGCCAGGGTCAGGATGATCAGAGCCGGCATCATAGTCTTAAATCCTGTAACCATAGTGTGCACTGTAGTGAGCAAAGTCATTGTACGATTGTATACGGTGATGGCCATGGCCAATATCACTCCGGAAAGAGAGGCCCATAGTAGTGCCACATAGGAATCCGATGCTCCAATTAACAAACCCAGTTTACGGAAAAACCCTCCATTCCCATCAAGAAGTAGGTCCGAACTATTCCAGACTGCACCCCATGTCTCATTGACTACACCTGGAGACAGCTCCATCAATTGAAGGTAAAGGCTGTCCATACCGGTTGCAACAAGTCCAAAAATAGTCATCAAAATCACCAAAAGTACCGGGAAAAAAGCATGCTGCCATTTAAGGGGAGCACCAGCTACCGGTGTGAGATCCTCCATATCTGGCTCATCCTCCTCAGGACTGGCTGCACTGGAAACCTGCCCGGAAGTCCTTGCTCTTTGCTCGGCTTTGAGCATGGGACCATAGTCTTTTCCCATTCTAATCAACAGGACAATAAAACACAACGTAAGCAGTGGGTAAAAGGAATACTTGAGCGAGCTAATAAAAATAGCATAGGGTGTCACATTGTAAGTAAAATCCTCAATCTGGGAGATCCCACCGTCAATATATCCCAGTTCGGCACCAATCCATGTAGTAATAAAAGCTACCGCTGCAACCGGTGCTGCCGTGCTATCAACGATGTAGGCCAGCTTTTCCCTGGAAATGCGAAATCGGTCTGTAACTGATCGCATGGTATTACCAACAATCAGCGTATTGGCATAATC
>JAUILF010000380.1 GCA_030433135.1 Bacteroidia bacterium
TTGACCGATTCTCATCAGACCATCTTTGGTAAGATTTAAAACACAATGCTTCCTATCCATTACCTCCTTATCTTTGTCCGCTTATTTATATCTAGTGCCTTGACACATTAATGATTTTAGGAATCATTCGGGAATATTTTAAGTCAGGTTCAAGGCACCTAGAAGGAGCATAGCCCTATGTTACGTGACTGATAGGTAACGAAGACATGGCTGAAAAGAAACTGAATGAAACAGTAATTAATCTTGTGTCAGAGTACTAGTAAATGGATGAAGTGATCGAAGTGATTGGTGCCAGGGAACACAATCTGAAAAACATTGATGTTTCCATACCTAAAAACAAGCTGGTGGTAATCACCGGTATTTCCGGCAGTGGAAAGTCTTCCCTGGCTTTCGATACCTTGTATGCTGAAGGACAGCGCCGGTATATGGAGACCTTTGGAGCATATGCCAGACAGTTTATTGGTAAGATGGACCGGCCGGATGTCGAACACATTCACGGACTGAGTCCTGTCATATCCATAGAGCAAAAGACCAGTGGCTGGAATCCACGTTCCACAGTAGGAACTATCACCGAGATATATGATTTTCTCCGGCTTTTATATGCCCGCATTGGTGAAGCATATTCGTATGCATCGGGTAAGCGTATGACCAGGTTTTCTGAAGAGGAGATCATTCGGCATATTCTCGAAAACTACGATGACAAGAAAATTATCTTATTGGCTCCGGTGGTACGAGGTCGAAAGGGACACTACAGAGAATTATTTGACCAGATAAGGAAACAAGGATATGCCAAGGTGCGGGTGGATGGAAAGCTCTTGAACCTGGACAAGGGTCTGCAGGTAGAGCGCTTCAAGACTCATGACATTGAGGTGGTGGTTGACAGGCTGAAAATCGAAGGTGGCAAACGAGACCGGCTGGCATCTTCTCTGGGTGCTGCACTGAAACTTGGTGATGGTCTGATCATGATTCTCGATTACGATACGGATGATTTGCGCCTGTACAGTAAGCAGCTCATGGATCCGGAATCCGGTATTTCATATGAAGAACCATCTCCCAATGCGTTTTCATTTAATTCACCATATGGTGCCTGTCCCAGATGTAGTGGTATGGGTCGTCTGTCGGTGGTTGATCCCGAAAAAGTAATCCCTGATGCTTCCATGAATATTAACCAGGGGGGTATTGCTCCCCTGGGTGAGGTTAGAGACAATTTTACCTTCAAACAGTTGAGGGTGATTGCCAAAAGATATAAGTTTTCGTTTGTCACACCAATTGCTGATATTCCGGAAGAGGCCATCCGCATTATCCTGGAAGGAGGTGATGATTCCTTTGATGTACGACTTCCTTACAGCAAACACGACTTTACCTTCAATCTTCCCAGTGAAGGTCTTTACAAGATGTTGGATCGATGGTACAATGATACCTCCTCCGAGCGGGTGAGGCAGTGGGCCGAGGCTTTTATGACCGTAACCACCTGTCCTGAATGCCAGGGACAACGACTTAAGAAAGAATCGCTACATTTTCGGATCGCGGGTTGTAACATTGCCGATCTGGCCGCCATGGATCTGCAGGAATTGCAGAATTATTTCAGTACCGTCGAAGAATCCCTGACTTCCAAACAATTAACTATAGGTCGTGATATCCTCAAGGAAATCAGGTTGCGACTCAAGTTCTTACTACACGTCGGCCTGGATTATCTCAGTCTGGACCGACCGGCCAAAAGCCTTTCAGGGGGTGAATCGCAGAGAACCCGACTGGCTAACCAAATAGGATCACAACTGACGGGTATTACCTATATTCTGGATGAACCAAGTATAGGATTACATCAGCGCGACAACCACCGATTGATAGATTCACTCAAAGAACTTACGGAGATCGGCAATACCGTGTTAGTGGTAGAACACGACAAGGATATCATGCTGGCATCCGATTACCTGATTGACCTCGGACCAGGTGCGGGCGATCAAGGAGGATCCCTGGTGGCTGAAGGCGTTCCCGATGATATTCTCAGGAACAAAGAAACCCTTACCGCTGCCTATCTCAGTAATCGTAAAATGATTGAAATTCCGCGGAAAAGAAGAAAGGGAAACGGCCATACACTGTTACTTGCAGGCGCCCGTGGGCATAATCTCAAAAATGTTACAGTTGAAATCCCACTTGGTACCCTGACCTGTGTAACCGGAGTGTCTGGAAGTGGTAAATCAAGCCTGATAAACGAAACGCTATACCCCATCCTGAGGCAGCACTTTTACAAGAGCTTGCAAAATCCTCTTCCCTATGATTATGTTGAGGGACTTGAACACCTGGACAAAGTCATTGAAATCGATCAATCACCCATTGGCAGGACCCCGAGGTCTAATCCCGCGACCTATACCGGGGTGTTTACCGATATCCGAAAATTGTTTTCGGAAGTTCCAGAAGCCAAAATCCGTGGATATAAACCGGGGAGATTTTCATTTAATGTAAAAGGAGGAAGATGTGAAACATGCCAGGGAGGCGGCATGAGAGTGATAGAAATGAACTTCCTGCCTAATGTCATGGTGGAGTGCACTACCTGTATGGGACAGCGCTACAACAGGGAGACACTTGAGATTCTTTATAAAGGAAAGTCCATTAGTGCGGTGCTGGAGATGAGTGTCAGGGAGGCAGCAGTTTTTTTTGAAAAAATACCCAAGATTTACCGAAAGTTAAAAACCATTAATGATGTGGGTTTGGGTTATATCACGCTGGGGCAACAGGCTACCACCCTTTCCGGGGGTGAAGCTCAACGCGTAAAACTGGCAGAAGAACTGGCAAAAAGGGACACGGGATCCACGATGTATATTTTGGATGAACCCACTACCGGACTACACTTTGAAGATGTTAGTCACCTGTTGAAGGTCCTGAACAAATTGGTAGAAAAAGGCAATACCATCGTAGTCATAGAGCACAATATGGAAGTGATTAAGGTGGCAGACCACGTGATCGATATTGGACCTGAAGGG
The DNA here is from genome assembly GCA_030433135.1 of Bacteroidia bacterium. Classification (GTDB taxonomy): domain Bacteria; phylum Bacteroidota; class Bacteroidia; order Chitinophagales; family Saprospiraceae; genus JABDMH01. The sequence continues at coordinate 2,982 of JAUILF010000380.1, forward strand.
GGGCGCCGGGGAGGAGAAATCGTGGCTGTGGGTACTCCGGAGCAATTGGTGAAAAAGAGAAAAAGCCTGACAGGGAAGTTTCTCAAGGAAGAGCTAAGTGCCAAACCTGTAGAAAATGGCCAATCTAATTAAACCGGGAATATTCATTAGAATTCCTATTACGAGCCAAATATACTGCAAATACGGGCACATAAGCATTTTTTGATTCTCACTCCCGCCTTTGGCGGGGATGGTGACCATGGCCAACCCACCCGCTTTCGCGGTTCACTCACTTCGAGCACTGTCGTACTCGACTCTGCGAGATCATTCGGTCATGAGTCAAAAAGTCCTTGGAGCATCTTGCCTGGCGGCCAGACAGGCCCGTCTTTATTGCCTATTTGACTCTCATTGCGTAATCCCAATGCATAACCTGGACGAGCCAGAACCAAAAGGTATCATTCAGTAAATCGACTTACAGAGAGGCATGAAGAGGACATTCCCAACATAAGATCAATGACATGGAGTTGGCTATTGTATTCTGTAGAAAGATGTCAACTCCCAGTGGCCATCAAGATCGTTTGTTATAAGTAATTAGTAAGATGAAGGGGAGAACAACTTTCAAAGAATAATTTATTTTTAAGGTAAACCGTAGCCTTATCCATTTGGAGATTGATTTGAGATACAATAGAATCTAAGACATGTAAAAGATGCGTTGCAAGCATTTACTATGTATTACCACTCCAAATGGATCCAGCGGTTAAACAAGCGATCCACCCAGGCTGTTATTGCGTAACACGCACGAATGGAGACTCCGGGAAGGCCAAGAGCCTTTCCGCCACTTTGGGGAGTTGACTAGAGTTTTGCTTCTTTTCATCAATGGAAAAGAAGGCCCCACGGCAGTGGTCCTGACACAAAGAAGACTACGAACGATTGGGCAGAAATCGCACTGCCAGGGTCTTCAACCCCATATCTTTTAAAGGCATAAGAACCAGCGTGAGAAGAAACGAACTATTCAATTTTCTGCCAAAAAATGACAGAACTTGATCATTAATGTAATAATCCCGGTTAAAGGTGCCCTATATGAAGTTAAATAGGGAGAACAAGATCACTGCCAATGCTCCGAAACCGTATTTTTCATATCTTGATATCTCACAGAAATGGAGCATAGAAGGTGAGGAAGATTGTCAATTCAACCATAAGGTTGTACCTGAAATCCAGGTACAACAAGATGGAATATAGTATCCGGAATCCATCTGTTTCTCAAGCAGATATGTTGGAAAATCTTCTATTTACAGCCTCCGAAACCGAATTTGGATCCAGGTATGATTTTAAGGAGATCCGACACTACGATGATTTTCGGGCCAAGGTTCCTGCCTGCCGATACGATGAGATCAAGGAAGACATTCGGAGAATGATGTTGGGAGAACAGGATGTTCTCTGGCCTGGTAAGGTAAACTGGTATGCCAAGTCATCAGGCACTACATCAGATAAAAGCAAGTTTATACCAGTCAGTCGGCAGTGCCTCAAACATTGTCATGTCAAAGGGTTTTGGGATGCCCTTTCGATCCTCTATCACAATCATCCTGAAGCCAAGATTTTTGAATTTAACAATTTGGTTGTTGGTGGCACGCTCTATGATTTTCCTGAGAACCCGGAAACCAGGTATGGTGATGTTTCGGCCATTCTCATTCATGAAATGCCTCTGGTGGGACGTCCTTTTTATTCCCCGGATTTTGAGACGGCATTCATGAAACAATGGGATGAAAAGTTGGAAAGAACGGCACAACTTGCCAGCAAGGACAGGGACATAGGCAGTATAGGAGGAGTGCCCACCTGGAACATTGTATTATTCCGACGAATCCTGGAGTTAACCGGTAAGTCGCATCTACTGGAGGTATGGCCCAATCTCGAAGTATACCTCCATGGTGGTGTCAGTTTTGAGCCTTATCGTGAGCAGTTTCAAGCCCTGATACCCAGGGATGACTTTATTTATCAGGAAGTATACAATGCTTCAGAAGGATACTTTGGGTGTCAGTTTGATCTTGAGCGTAATGATCTGATGCTCTTTCCTGATTGTGGTATCTTTTATGAATTTGTACCCCTGGACAAGTTGGATAACCCAGGAGATCATGCCCTTTCATTGCAGGAAATATCCGTGGGAGTAAACTATGCCATGATGATTACTACCAATGCAGGCTTATGGAGATACCTGATTGGTGATACGGTGATGTTTACTGAAAAATATCCGTTCCGGTTGAAGGTGACAGGTAGAACCAAGCACTTTATCAATGTATTTGGGGAAGAAGTCATGGTGTCCAATACTGATGAGGCTATCAGCATTACCTGCCGAAAAATGAACGTAAAAATCCGGGACTATACTGTAGCACCGATCTTTCTTACAACCCAGGGACGAGGTGGGCACGAATGGTTGGTTGAATTTGACGGTGAAGTACCGGACCTGGATATCTTTGCCAGCATGCTTGACAAGACTCTACAAGGATTGAATTCGGATTATGAAGCCAAACGATACGGAGATCTGGCACTGACAAGGTTACAGGTCAAAGCTGTTCCGGCAGAGACATTTGCACGCTGGTTAGCTTCGAAGGGGAAAGTGGGTGCTCAGGTCAAAGTGCCGAGATTATCCAATAAACGTGAGGTCCTGGAAGATGTATTGATGATGGTAAAAGATCAAGCGCCTGCATGAAAGAAGATCCATCTCCAATCAAAGAGCTGTTGTCCAGTCAGTTTGATCTGCCAGTGACAGACGAAAGCGACGAATCATTGGTGAATGTGTTGTCAGATAGGATAGCCTATCTGTTGATGCACGAGATGGAATCCTTCATGAGTATGATGTACCGTCTCGATGTACCTGAAGAGAAAGTAAGTCAGG
>JAUILF010000381.1 GCA_030433135.1 Bacteroidia bacterium
GGACAGTACAGACTGCAGACTGAGCACTGAGAACTGAGAACTGCGAACTGCGAACTGGAGGCTGCAGACTGAAAAGCAGACGTATTAGGAAAATTCCTAATTAACTGTACTTTTGCTAATATGGCAAAGGTGGTTCAATATAAGCCGGATCCTTCTCGCAAACTGGGATTCAGAAAGGTTGGCAAAGACCGTAGAGGTCCAGATGGCCAGTTGGATCTGTTTGCACAAAAAGGTGAACTCGAAGAGCGAAAGCTGATTCGGTACATTGATCCCTTTGAAAAAGGACTATCCGTTGATGGCAGGAATGATGAAGTAGCCGAAAAGCTATATCTGGAAGCCATAGAGCAGGGTATTTCAGTGGCGGATGCCTATTGTAACCTGGGCATTATATATGCGCGTAAAGGACTGACTACCAAAGCCATCAACCACTTTACCAATGCGTTAAAGGAGGACCCCAGACATACAGAAGGTCATTATAACCTGGCCAACATGTATTACGATGCCGGAAACTATTCCCTGGCGGAGATGCATTATCAGCTTGCGCTCGAAATGGATGGCGGTTTTTCTGAAATCTATTTCAACCTGGCACTTACCCTTGTTTGCCTTGATCACAAAACTGCAGCCATCAAGAATTTACAGCGATATCTGGAAATAGCTGAAGATGAGCAGAAGCCCCAGGCTGTTCACTTGTTGAATATGCTCGAATTGAGTAGCGAATAGTTATTTACTAAGAAGGACCTGCCGGCAGAAATGAAACTATAAAAGCAAGGGCGGCTACGACCAGTCCAATCATGAAAATATTGTGACAGATATTAAGATACTTGTACTTTTTGGCCAGTACCAAACCCAGGTAGTATAAATCCTTGCTTAGGGAGCTGTATAGCAGTTTTTCATTTTGCATCAGGTTTTGCATACCCCATTCAAATTTGTCGAGAGGTAACTGGTAGAAATTTCCAAAGAACAGGATATTGAATCGCTTGTTGAGAAACTTTTCATCAGAGTAGTTGGCTGATGTGATCTTGGGCCGGGTAGATATCGTGGCAAGCACAATTGATACCATACAAACGATAATAATGATCACGGTCGGCAAAATCAGCCTGGGATTGGAATCCAGCTTGGGTGTCAATGTTGATACCACAATGGACAACATGATGGCATTAATACTCAGCATGATGTTGGCTTTATTATCGGCAATCCTGCTGAGGTTGTTGTGGTTGCGCAAGGTTACCCGGAACATGGTTTCTACACCGCGTTTGGCTTTCTTTGGCAGTTTTAGGTTGGTCTCGACCTCGGAACTATTTACCTTCTCCTTTTCATATACCACCAGTTGTTGCATGTAATTCTGCAGCTTCAGGACATTTTTCCTTTTGCGGGGACCATATTTGGATTCCGCCAGTGCAGAGTAAAATTTGTGATCTTCCAAAAACTTCAAATTGAGTTTGAGCCACTTCTTTTCACTGTATTTCTTCCCTTCACGAGCCTCCATTTCAGTGCGAAGGAGACCGAGTTTGTTAAAGTACTTCTTAGTGCCGATATGAGAAGTGTCTGCATCATGGATGATTTCCTCAATCAGACTGGTCGGTACAACATCTGGTTTGGTCGCTGCTATATATGATTTGACCCGCTCAATTCCGGCAGAGTCGAAATTTTCACCCCTAAGAAATTTCTCAGCCAATTCGGCCGATCGTTCCTCATGACCTTCCCATCCATTGCTAAAACCCAGATCGTGAAACCACATGGCGATCTGTATTTCTGCTACTTCTTCTGGGGGCAGGTTATAAATTTCTGCCAGTTCAGTGGCGGCTTCGACAGCTTCTCTAAAGTGTCGGATATTGTGAAAGACATACTCATCTGAAATTTCCTTCTTGGCATATTCAGTAGCGAATTCCTGGGCTTTCTTTACTATGTCGGAGGGTTCTTGCATGGCGAAAATGACAGTGTTTAGTTAGGTTTAGGATTAAATACACGAATTTTGGCCACAGTACCACGTGCTTCGCTGGCTATGTATAACTTACCGGCATCATCAATGAACATTCCTTCCGGCTGGGCATGAATTACACGATCGAGATTGGCCCCATCAATGATACTACCGTTTTTATCGAAGACAATAATGGCATGCGCCGGGGAAGATACAATGAAAATTTCACCGCTAACCGGATGAACCGCTATGGCCGAGGGACTGAAATAGGGTATCTTACTGTCTCTGCCCAGTACATCGGCAATATCTTTCGGATCCAGTTCCAGAAAGGGTTCATCCATTAGTTGCATGGAGTTAATATCAAAGAGGTACACATTTCGCATATCGTGTTTTCCATCCTGATTTGATTTACAGGCAACCAGTAAGGCATTTTGGCCCGGCAAATATGTGAGGCCCTCTACATCATCACTTCTCTTGAGAAATGTCTTGATTTTTTCTGAATCTACCTCATCCCGGTCGTCATCTCCCGCTATGTAAGCCAGGTCTCCTTTGCTGTTTACTACAAATATCTGGTCATTGACAACCTCGATGCCTTCGTAATCTTCATCCCCGGCAAACTTTACTTCGCGAATCAGGTTGCCACTGGTTTTATCCAGGTAAAACAAAATTCCATCTTCATCCTGGACACCAATGATGACTTCCGAGTCTTGCGTCGCCGAAAGGCCTGATATTTCTGAAAGCTTGTTATCTAATTCATAAGTCGCATCCGGTTGATTGATCTGATAAGGGGAGCTGGCCTTGAGTATTTCCTTACTAAGGACCAACTTCTTTGACTTATGATTCTTGAGAATCATTTTTTGCAACGGATACAGACAAGCTGCCGACGCCACCGCAACCATAATCCATACATTCATATTCGACATCCGCATCAATTCTTATTTTTCTTTTTCCACTTTCATTCAACTTCAATCCTGCATGCAAAGACTATAACCCTGTATGAGTTTGACCGATCATGCTCAGAGCGATGAAATTAAAGAAAAAAAATATCCTTGACTTTATATAGGTAATCCGGAGCAGGTTATAGATGATTGATGACCTGAGACCGGTTAAATCCGGTTTTCTAGTAAACGGTTTATTAACTTTGTGGGCACCAGAAGAAAGTCAACATGGCATCAGGGATTACTGAATGGCCAACACTGAATAAAGCTGAGCAAATGCTCGGAGAGGCCAGGTTGAACCTGGGCCTGCATGATTTTCCATTTGAGTCGAAGCTCAATCTCGAACCTGTTATCAGGTACTGGCAGGGCCGTATTCCTGAGGACAAGTCTCAAAGTACGTTACTTGCGCTGGAGATTGACAAATACGTCAAGAAACATCCTTCGATTCTTACCCCATATACCAGTGTAGAAAAGTTTCTGTCAGAGCATGGTCTGGTCATTGAATTGTTGCTGAGTGGTATCTTCCCGTCCGCTTTGTCAGAAAGGATGCTTGGGTATGCTTCGGCCCCGTTCCAGATGATACCCTTCTACACTACCGTGCATATGCAGCAATTGCTCTCTGACCCCAAATCCAGTATTCAATTCGGACAATATGGTGATTTTGACAAAATACCTTACAGTATCCGGGCCTGTATGATCATTCTTGAGAAACAATATGGCGTGAAACTGGATCATGTGCTGCCATTTTTGTTCAGCTTGCAATTTGAAGACAGTGGCATGGAAATGTTTTATAACACGACATCCATGCTGGATTATCTTGAAGTAAAGACACGGAAGAAGCCACCGGAGCTAAGTGCTGAACAAATCCACCACTTACTGCAACATACAGAGGATACTGATCTTTGGCTACAGACCATATCACCAGATGTATTTTACTTTGAAGGACTCTTCATAGCCTTCATGAACGATGTGACAGAGGTAGAGTCCTTGTCCAGACTACGTAAAATCTTGCTGGCTCCGGGGGCATTGCTCGATTTTAAGACGGCAAAGCTAGTGGCTGATCTGACCCGGATTTATCTGCATCTGAATAAAGTCGAAGTCGGTATTGCTGCTTTAGATTACCCGGGAGAAAAATCAGTTGCCCACAGGTACAAGATCAAGTATCCCATTATTAATCACGTTGACAGGTTCCTTAGTGACAAGAACAAAAGTTCGGTGTATGAGACGGCATGCCGACTTAATCGAACGCAAATTATTTCAGATCTCCAGAGCCTGGAACACCCGGCACCAATTGAAAAGGCCCTTATCGAGGCCGGTTATCGCAGCTTGATGGTGGTTCCACTCCGGGACCAGAAGAAAAAGATCATTGGTATTATGGAACTGGCATCTCCGGAGGCTTATACTTTCACCAATATCAAAAAGCTGAAATTAAAGGAGATCCTGCCCCTCTATGATATCGCACTGGAAGAGAGCAGGAAGTCGGTAGAAAACCGTATCCAAAATGTGATACAAAACCAATACACCAACATTCACCCCAGTGTGCTTTGGAAATTTACCGAAACCGCATTCAATTTCCTTGAAGATCAGGAACGATTGGGTGAAATGGCCGTACTAAATCCTATTATTTTTAGGGGGGTGTATCCATTGTTCGGTCAGATCGACATCATCAGTTCTACTGAGATCCGAAATCAGGCAGTCCGGTCTGATATGGAACAAAATCTGTTGTTGTTGGTGGAACTCCTGGAGGAGTGCCATCGATACTTTGGATACCCGATACTGCGAAAATTCGGATTTCAGGTGAAGAAATACCTGGAGCTTGTCCAGCAGGAGTTTACAAATAACCTCGAAACAGCTGTTGCCGAGTTGCTTTCCCAGGATGTCAACCCTCTGTTAAAAGACCTCAGGCAGAGCAATACACAAATGTCACAGACCATTGGTGATTACTTTAACCGTCTGGATCCGCAACTGGAGATCATCTATGATGGACGCAAGCAATATCAGGACAGTTTAAACAAAGTCAACAGAACGATATCGCGGTATCTGGATAAACAGGAACAGGTCAATCAACAAATTATTCCCCATTACTTTGAAAAGTTTAAGACGGATGGAGTCGACTACAGTATCTATGTCGGACAGTCGCTACTGCAACAAAGGCTCTTTACCAACCATCACTTGCAAAACTTGCGGTTGTGGCAGCTAAAGAGTATGGTGGAGATCTACCATAAGCTTAGGGAAGTCAGGCCTTCACTTGACATTGACCTGCCGGTATCTTACCTGATTCTGGTGTACAGCAGTACTATAGCCATCAGGTTTCGAATGGAAGAAAAGCATTTTGATGTTGAGGGAGCCTATCATTTGCAATACGAGGTCATCAAAAACAGGGTGGATAAAGCACTGGTTGCAGGAACCACTGAGCGTTTGCGTAAGAAAGATACCCTTTCAATCGTCTACCTGCAGGAGAAGGATCGGAAAGAATACCTGGAATATATCGGCTTTTTAGTGGAAGAGGGACTGCTCAAAGATGAGATAGAAGAACTGAATGTCGAATCCCTTCAGGGTATTCAGGGACTACGTGCCCTTAGAGTTCAATTTGGTTGATCAATCGTCGCTGCAAAAGACCTAAACGATTTAAACTGGATTCCCGGTTTAAAGGCTAAACTTTTTTATTCTTTCCATATCCCTCCGCATGTCTTTATCCTTGATTGACTGACGTTTATCATGAATCTTTTTACCCTGTGCCAGGGCAATTTCCAATTTGATAATTCCCCTTTCATTGAAATAGATCCGGTAGGGAATCAGGGTAAAGCCCTTTTCCTTTACTTTCTTTTCAAGGCGACGCAACTCCGCTTTTTTCATGAGTAGCTTGCGTTCTCTTCTGGTCTCCTGTTGATAATCGTTGGCCATATTGTACTCAGCAATGAAGAGACTACGGATCCATAATTCCCCTTTGCGGAAATAGCAGTAAGCATCGTT
>JAUILF010000382.1 GCA_030433135.1 Bacteroidia bacterium
CCCCCTTATTGCCGTTCATATACTCGCCAACTTCACGAGTCGCAATTTGGTAGTTGCCGGCATCTCTAAAAAAGTTCACCGCTTTTTCAAAATCAGCCGGGGTCTTTACACTGACAGCTCCTCCCTTTTGGATAAGATCCCTGGCCTCCCTGAATTTGTGATAGTTTGGTCCAAAAATAATGGGCAGGGGAATAGCAGCAGGTTCGAGGATGCTGTGAATGCCTTTCCCAAATCCACCACCGATATAAGCCAGATCCGCGTACTGGTAAAGGTGTGCCAAATCGCCGATGGTATCGATCAGGATGATATTGTCTTCCCTGGTCATTTTCCCGGAAAACCTGACCGGCTTCTTCGACAGAAACCCCTCAATTTTCAATAATGCTTTGTCGTCAACTTCATGTGAAGCAATCAGGTATTGGTGATCCTGATCAAGATGGTCATTCAGGTATGGTGCCACGACCTCCATATCGGCTTCCCACACGCTACCAAGTATCACGGTAAACCGTTGTTTTGCCAGGGACTCGATAATGGGATAGGACCTTGGTTTTTCTGTCATGGACAAGACCCTGTCAATCCGGTTGTCACCAGCTACGGTAACCTGGGAGATTCCATGTTTTTTTAGCTCATCACAAGTAGCCTGATCCTGAGTAAATAGATGTTGGGCTCTTGCCAGAATATGTAACAAGGGCCGCATTACAGGCCTCAAAAGAAAATGTCCGGGTTGCATGATCAGGGAAACATAGACAAAAGGTATTTCTCGAGCAGATAGGACCTGCATATGATTAAACCAAAAATCATATTTGACAAACAATGCCAACGAAGGGTTTACAGTTTTTAGAAATTTCCTTGCATTGGCCGGAGTGTCCAGGGGCAAGTAAGAGATGACATCGGCATGGCCATAGTTTTTCCTTATCAGGTAGCCACTGGGTGAAAAGAATGTCAACAGGACTTGTTGTCTGGGAGCATGGTTCTTAATCGCCTCAATCAAGGGTCTTCCCTGTTCAAATTCACCCAGAGAGGAGCAATGTATCCATACCGGCCGATCAAATTCGTGTTTTTCCAATTGACTCCACAGGTCCCTTCGACCGTTTGTCCAATGTCGGGCTTTCTCTGAGAATGGTCTGGACAAACCGATCAGCATCCGGTACAATCGAAGAGATAATGTGTAAAGATAGCGGACCATACCATTAATAATATCGTACCTGGTGACCTAACTGGAATGGCAGAATCCAACCCACTTTGAGCGTGGTCAGGAGATCGAAGCGCTTTTCAAGGTCGGCTGATTTTTGGTCGTAGTTGTATTTTCTCAGACTTTGAGTGAAACCTTCAGTAAGATGAATCCCTGCATAGAAATTGATCATTCTTTGGCGGCCCAGGTGCAGGTATCCTATAAATTGGTTGACGCTAAATCCACTGGTAAGTCTGTCATATCCCCGATTATAGGGAGGGAATAACTGGATAGCTGAGTCAAAATCGTCCACAATACGAATCTTGTGCGTCAGTATTCCCACTCCGGCTGTGGCCAGGATTCCGGACCTTTGACGATCAGAGAGCTGAAAAAGGTAACCGGCCTGCAGGTAGAATTCGCCGGCCCTTTCCCGTAGAAAGACACTGGCAAAGTTCATATCGTTTCCAATAATACCTCCCTCGACGGTTTCAAGGGGTTCCAGTACGTTTTCTCTGACGTTATTTCCCCAGTAAAAGTTATATCCGGCTGATAGGAATACATTGTGTCTGGTAAGCAACGATGCACCTGCTCCCAGGTTAAAATGCATGCCAAATCGATCCTTCAGATCTCCACCGGGGAACCCCATACCATAGTTGGCTTGGAGTAGTAGTACTGGCCCTGAAGCGCTGTCAATCACCTGGCCAAAGGACCAATGGGTGCCTAACAGAAATGGAAAAATAAATAGGTATAGAAGGTCTTTTTTCAAGGACTGATCTGTCTCTGTTTGCCACAAAGGTAAATATTGAAAACGTACCTCAAATCTGAACTTTTTTCCGGCTGTTTAATGATCTTCTTTTTCCCTGAATCTCAAGCCTCAACCGGACAACCGAATGGACTGGTTTGATATCTGACATTTATTACCTTTACGAGCCACATTACCGAGGTGTATGAGCAGAATATTGATCACCGGCGCGGCTGGTTTTCTGGGATCACATTTATGTGACCGATTTTATGAAGAAGGATATGATGTGGTAGGTATGGATAACCTGCTTACCGGATCACTGACCAATATTGAACATCTCTTCAAGCAGAAAAGGTTTGAGTTTTATCATCACGACGTTAGTAAGTTCGTACATGTTCCCGGACCGTTGGACTTTATCCTGCACTTCGCTTCTCCGGCCAGTCCTATCGATTATTTGAAGATGCCAATTCAAACCCTGAAAGTGGGTTCTTTGGGAACACATAATTTGCTGGGTCTGGCCCGGGTGAAAAAATCCAGGATCCTCATAGCCTCAACTTCGGAGGTCTATGGTGATCCCCTGGTGCATCCACAGACCGAAGATTACTGGGGTAACGTCAATCCGGTAGGTCCAAGAGGAGTTTACGATGAGGCCAAGCGATTTCAGGAAGCCATCACCATGGCCTATCATACGGCGCATGGTGTGGAAACCAGGATTGTGAGAATCTTCAATACTTACGGCCCCAGAATGCGGGTTGAAGATGGCAGGGCTCTTCCGGCCTTTATGGGTCAGTCTTTGCGAAATCAGGATATCACAGTGTTTGGTGATGGATCCCAAACCCGTTCGTTTTGCTATGTGGATGACCTCATCGAAGGCATTTTCCGGCTGTTGCACTCTGATTACAGTGATCCGGTTAATATTGGCAACCCCACGGAGATTACGATTAAGCAACTGGCAGAAGAAATACTAGCCATGATACCGGAGAGCAAGTCTAATCTGGTGTATAAACCATTGCCACTGGACGACCCTAAAGTTCGTCAACCGGATATATCCAGGGCAAAAGAAATATTGGAGTGGCAGCCGCTTGTTGACCGGAAAGAGGGATTAAGTCGTACCTTGGATTACTTTAAAACTGTCGTTAAATAAGCATGAGAAGTTTCAAGAATATCATTGTTACCGGAGGAGCTGGCTTCATTGGAAGTCACGTGGTTCGGCATCTAGTTCGAAAGTATACCGATGTCAGAGTCATTAACCTTGATAAACTTACTTATGCCGGTAATCTCGAGAATCTCAGAGATGTAGAGTCGGCATCCAATTATGAGTTCGAAAGAGCATGTATTACTGATGAAGCTGCTATTGAAGCAATCTATCAAAAATATCAGCCTGATGCCATTATCCATTTGGCTGCCGAATCCCATGTAGACCGCTCGATACATTCCCCTCTCGAATTTGTAAAGACAAATGCCATTGGGACAGCAAATCTTCTTAACCAGGCCAGGTTACTCTGGGATGGCGACTATACAGGTAAAGTTTTTTACCAGGTGTCAACAGACGAAGTGTACGGAAGTCTGGGAGCGTCCGGATATTTTAATGAAGACACGGCTTATGATCCGAGGTCGCCCTATTCTGCTTCCAAAGCCAGTGCCGACCATCTGGTCAGTGCTTATCACCATACTTTTGGACTGCCAGTGGTTATTTCTAATTGTTCCAACAACTATGGACCCTATCAGTTTCCCGAAAAGTTGATTCCACTCATTATTAATAATATTTCTCACGGCAAGGATCTACCTGTTTACGGTGATGGTTCCAATGTACGTGACTGGTTGTATGTCCAGGATCATGTAGATGCCATCGATTTGGTTGTCCATAAAGGACAGTTGGGAGAAACCTACAACATCGGTGGTCACAATGAGCATCAAAACATCGAGCTGGTACATAATTTGTGTGATCTGATGGATCAGCGAATGAATCAGCCTCAGGGGCAATCTCGTCAATTGATCAGGTTTGTCAAAGACCGGCCCGGGCATGACAAGCGCTATGCTATCGATTCGGCCAAGGTACAAATGGAACTGGGTTGGTATCCGCACGTGAAAATCAAAGAAGGGCTGGCAAAGACCATTGACTGGTATTTGGATAATAAGGAATGGTTGCAACATGTGACCAGTGGAGCTTATCAGAAGTATTACGATAAGATGTACAAAGTGGGTGCCGATGGCTAGACTGTATTTCACATGCTCAATATTGATTCTTAGTGTTTCGCTGGCTTTGGGGCAGGTGACCATGGAAACATTGCAACAGCAATTGGATGAGCGTGGTATTTCCCAGGAGGAAGTTCAGCAGCGTTTGTCGGAGAGAGGCTATAATTATGACTCCTTTGCCGATATCCCTCCTGAGCAAATGGAAGCCTTTCAGGCTGCAGTACAGGAGGTGATAGCTGAAATCGAACGTGAGCGTGAGGCCGATGCATCTCAGGAGGATATGCAATCCGGCAATTCTTCCGAGGTTCTGACTGAACCGAGTCCCGATGTGGTACAGGGAGCTACTGAGGCAGTAGAAGAGGGTGCATCTGTGGAGGAGGCCGTGGCAGAAGCCATAGATAGGCAGGAGCCTGATCTACCCGGAGCCAAAATTTGGGGGCACCAGATCTTTCGCGACCAGCATATTTCTGTATTTCGGCAGTCGGATAATATCAAGCCCAGGGATAGTTATGTGCTGGGATCGGGAGATGAAGTCACTATTTCAATCTGGGGGGTAAGTATTTTTGAAAGAACCTATACGATTGACCAAAATGGATATATCGTTCCATCTGGCATGCCAAGGATCTATCTCCGGGACCTGACCTTCGGAGACGCTAAAGAAAAACTGAAGAGACAATTCTCGAGTTTTAATCAGTTTCAGGATGACCAATTTGAAGTGTCACTCCGGCATGCGCGTACTATATCGGTTGGTATTTTTGGCGAGGTGTTCAAACCTGGCAATCATACGGTGTCTGCCATTAATACCGCTTTTAATGTGTTGATGGCTGCCGGTGGTCCTACTGATATCGGTACTCTGCGTAACATACGGTGGATAAGAGCTAATGGTGAGGTCAGGGTTATTGATGTGTACGAGTATATGAATGATCCGACCATTACTGAATCCTTTTATCTCACGGAAAACGACATCATACAGATACCTATCGCTGAGCGGATCGTCAGCATTGCAGGTGCTGTGAAGAGGCCGATGAGATATGAATTGATTGAAGGTGAAAACCTGATGAAGCTGATTGAATACGCCGGAGGCCTTAACGCCAATGCATATAAGCAGATTGTCCAACTCAAGCGGTTCGAAAATGATCAACAACAGGTAATCGACATCTCTTACAATGAGTTGGTTAATTCAGGAGGAGACTTTGCCTTATTAAATGGTGATCAGATTGTTTTCAAAGAAATTCCATCACCATATAAGAATTTTGTGAGTGTTGGTGGAACCGTGGAATTGCCGGGCGAATATGAGTACCGCCAGGGAATGCGAATAACAGATTTGATCGAACGAGCCAAACTTGTAGAGGAATCAGAACGCAGCTTTGCCGTTCTCCGTCGCACCAATCGTAATGGAACCTCCAATTTTATCAGGGTTGACCTGGAGGAAATCCTTCTCAACAATGCATCAGCAGAAAACATACTGCTTGCCCCGGCAGACCGTCTGACCATTTTTGGTCGTGGGGTTTTTACAGATGCCTTTCAGGTCTCTGTTTCCGGTCAGGTGCGTCAACCCGGGACCTTTGAGCATGACCCCTCCGAAACTATGAGAGTCCGGGATGCGGTATTACTTGCCGGTGGTCTGCTCCCCAGTGCAACG
>JAUILF010000014.1 GCA_030433135.1 Bacteroidia bacterium
AAATCAGCTGTAAGGTATTTAAGGAAAATGGTTGGGATCAGATTGTGGAAGACGCAACACTGGGTGACAGCAGTGCTCTTGCGCAGCTGGCTGCCCAATTTGGCACCTATTATAAAGGATGGCTGGGACCACAGGGTGGCCTGGTTGATGCCCATGGAGTACCCTATCAATATGATATCGATTATATGGACAGCATGTGTGTCTGTGCTGATACAATGTTACCTGTCAATACCTACGACCCTCAATTGGGATGGGTTACTGCTGATGCAGACAGGAGATATTGTTTCTACGAACCAGATCCTATGGTCTTTTCACATGGGGGGATTGCAGTCAATTGTGCTGAAAATGTTCAGTGTACAGAGGAAGTCTGGTCGACTTTTGACCAATGCGGACAGGGAGCGATCTACCGAAAATGGAAGATTTGGAGAGAATGTACCGGACTTGACAGCCTGGGACATGCTCAGGGCTCAGGTGACACTATAACAAAAACCCAGCGTATCTGGGTGGGTAACAACTGTGATCTGGATCCGGGTATGTTTGATTTGCCTCAAGATACATCTGTAGAACTATGTGCTTTGCAGTATGATGGAAGTGGTAACGTGGTTGGTCCGGCGCATCCTGACAGTGTAGGAAGACCGGAGTATACTTTCGATGATGACTGTCGAATAGTAGGTATCGGACACGTTGACAAAGTCCTGGAAGTGATACCGGATGATACTTTTTGTTATAAGATTCTCAGAACCTGGTGTTTCGTTGATTGGTGTGCCTATGATAAGTCTTCGGGTCAAAGCATGGCGGATACAGTATTCAAATACGATCAGACAATCTACGTGCAGTGTACCTGTACCTGTATTCTGGAATGCAGTGAGTTAATAGATACCAGTATCGCCTGTGAGGATATCCCGGATGATCTGGCAGACTTATATCCGCTCTTTGACGTACCGGATATCATACATGAGGATACAACCATGACTTGTGAAGATTTCTACCTGAGTGATACCATCACTTTCGATACGACAGATTGTGGATTTGGCAGTATGACCCGAACCTGGTATCTGATGGATGAAGATGACGAACGAACGGATTCCTGTGATCAGACGATCTATTTGAGTTTTGATTCGATTACCATTAATCGCAGGTATCGTTATGGAGGAGATGCGGAGCCTTTTAATTGTTCTGACTCCATGGTGCTTGATCCGGTTGAAATATTGGACGCCTGTCCCATTTTAGGGAGTTTTACCGTAATTAACGATTCACCCTATGCTGAATCTAACGGTAACGATGCAAGTGGGAACTATCCAGTGGGTGTACATTATGTGAATTATACGATCACCAGTGAATGTTTGGATACCATATATCTTGTTGACACTATTACCGTCATTGATGATGTGAATCCACTGGTTTCCGGTTTTAGTGATCCATGTGTCTCACTCATGGAGTGGCAGACCGATTTTAATAGTGATCCTTTGAATCCAAATATCAGAGATATGTTAGTTATTACAGGAACCGATAATTGCATGCTCGATACGATATTACTTGTGGATTTTGATACTACGGTGTTTACAATGGACTCAATCGAATACAGATACATGTGGCAGGCAAGAGATTCGTCAGGTAATTTGTCTACAATTCTTGAGACCAGACTCCTTGTTTCTGATTCTTGCGAAATCAATCAGGCCAATATTGCAGGGGTGATTCATAATGGACAGAGATCTCATGTTCGCGGTGGTGACAGGAAATACGATATGGCAGGTGACCCACACGCAGGTATCCGGTTGGATGCCAATGATCCTCCGGGTGGCCCGGATCAATCGGGGTACATCTTGCATCAAAACAGACCTAATCCATTCCGGGGTACCACCACCATTGCTTTCGAGCTACCGGGAGAAGGTGATGCCACCGTCAGTATTTATGATCTGACCGGAAGGAGATTGAAGGTGATTGAAGGGCATTACACTCGTGGATACCATGAGGTCAATGTGGACCAGGCAGATTTGCAAACGACAGGAATACTATACTATCGACTGGATACGAAAGATTTTACAGCGACTCGTAAAATGATATTGATGCGGTGATATTCGTAGATGGGAATGAACGGGAAATTCAGTTGCATTTTTTCCCGGGTTAGTTGAATGAATGCGGGTAGGTATAAGCAGGCTTACCCGCATTTTCATATTCCATGGTATCACGAGTCTTCCAGGACTCTTACGGTGATGGTACCCTTTTTGGGTTGCCAGTCACGGATGACCATTAATGGCAGAGCTGAGAGGCCATTTCTCAATTGATCCATCTGTTTGGATTTTAACTTGACGGGCAGCCTGAAATCTACTGCGGTTACTTCTCCCAGGTCTGATATCTGGATTTGGACAGAAAATTTCTTGTTCTTTAATTTTCCCCTAAACCCCCTGAGATCCAGGCAATAGGGAAAGTATTCTTCAAAAGAATCTGTATAGGGATAAAAATTGGCCGCAGTGTCTGCTTCGATGTCCCAGGTAACCTGGTACTGCGAATAATACTCCTTTGACAGAGTCTTGGACAACCCGCGTCTCACCACCTCAAAATCATCTCGTGGTGGTTTTAAAATATCGCTCACTGTGGGGTGGTATTCTAATGTTTCAAAGAAGTATAGGGGAATTTGCTGTGCCACATTCTTTGCCAGGCTTTCAAAAGTCCCTTTCGGTGTGGTCAGGATTCTCTTGCTTTCATTCAGAAGGAGGTAGACTTTTTCACCCTTTCGTACAGTGAGCGAAATGGCAGGATTTCCCTTGGCATACTGGTAAACGAACAGATCAGCAAAAAACAATTGATCGGGATCACTGATATTCTCAAGCAGTATATTGGTATCCCAAACGGTATCATTTTGCCGGGCAAAACCATCCGCTATGATTTTCCTGAGGGGTAGCAGATCAAACTTGGGATCCTCAAAGCCATCACCCTGCAGGACGTTGACTTTTAAAACTACCTGTTCGGCATATACCGGAAGTGAACCTGCCCAAAGACAGGTAACAAAAAGGGTACATCTGAGTAAGAATGCATACATGGTTGCCATTTGAGCTGAACTGGCAAAGGTAGCAGTTTAGCAACAAACTGCACTTGTAGTCTTTTACTCCATGGATGCTGTCTGAGCTTACATCAGTTTCTCCTTAAAGAAATCGATGGTGCGGTCCCAGGCCAGTTTGGCAGCATCCGGTTTATACCTTGGTGTGGTGTCGTTGTGAAATCCATGATTGGCATTCTCATACATATACATGGTATATTCCTTGTCATGTTCCTTGAGTGCCGCTTCATAGTCAGGCCAGCCTTCATTGACTCTGGTGTCCAGTTCACCGTATTGAAGCAGGAGTGGTGCCTGAATCCTGGCCACATCTTCTTCATCGGGTTGACCACCGTAAAATGGTACAGCTGCGGCCAGATCAGGCACTTCAACCGCCATCATATTGGAAATCCAACCCCCAAAGCAGAAGCCAACTACTCCGATTTTACCCGTACATTCATCGTGATTCTTCAGATAGTTGAATGCTGCTATGAAATCATTTAGCATTTCTCCACGGTCTCGCTGTCGTTGCATGGTTCTGCCCTCATCATCATTTCCGGGATAACCTCCGAGGGGAGTGAGAGCATCAGGTGCGATAGAAATAAATCCGGCAATGGCGGCCCTTCGCCCCACATCGGCAATGTATGGATTCAGACCCCGGTTTTCATGTACAACCACGATTCCCGGCAACTTGCCATCAGCGTCGACGGGTCGTGAAAGCTGGGCCTTCATCTCACCTCCGCCATCAGGTGAATCATACATAATATATTCCGTTTTCAGACGTGGGTCATCCTCGGATATTTGCACATTGTCCTGGTATTTGGGTAGGAGGTAGTCAAGAATAGCCGGCACAGTAAGCCCGCCTACCGCATAGGCACCCAGGCTGTCCACAAATTCCCGGCGATCAATGCGGTTATGTACGTAATAGTCGTAGAGGTCGTACACCTCCTGTTTGAGATCAATATCCTTTTTCATGATATAGTACTTAGGTTAAATGTTCATCCGTTGAGACTTCAAACAATTGGTTTGGATGAAAATGGCTTGGTGGCAGGATCTTAAAATAAGATAAAATCATCAATTAGTGACATTAATAAGTTGTGGGAGACCAAAATGCATACGAGCTTGGGAAAATAGAATGTGAATGTTATACATGGAGATATCAGAATGGATAAAATGTTAACTTTTAAACACTAATGCATACTTAGGTATGAAAAGTGAATTGTCCACTGATCGCGAAATTGAGCATCTCTACCTCGAGTTTAGAGCCGAATTTTTACGCAATACGGCAAAATATAACCTCGATGAGGAGCAACGAGTGGACATTTATCAGGATGCCTTTATTGTACTCTATGAGTTAATCAAGACTCATCCTGACAAAGTGGAGAAAGGGGTCAAAAATTATCTTTTCGGAATAGGCAGAAATATGATTTTGGATCGAATCAAGTCAGAGATAAAAGAAAGAAAAGTCAAGGAAGATATGGCCCAGAATGTCCCCATTGAAGCATTCGAAATGCCGGTGGATCAACAAATGAACCCTTTGCAAAAGAAGATGCAAAAGGGTCTGGAGCAGTTGTCCGCTGGATGCCGGGAAATCCTGGTCTTATTTTACTTTCGGCAATACAGTATAGCAGAAATTCAGACCAGTATGAATCACAGGTCTGAAAACGTGACCAAAAGTCATAAATCGAGGTGCTTGAAGAAACTGAAGGAGTTGGTTAAATCTTAAACTAAACATTTGCCTCATGAATGAGGAAGTACATTGGGAAGACATTGTGGCAAAAGTTTTTCGAAGAGAAGAACTTACCGATACTGAGGCATCCTGGTGGGCTCAAAACCGGGACACAGCCGAAGTGAAGGAAGAATGGGAGTTTCTGACGAATCTACACGATCCATTATTACGGGAAAACAGGGTACTCCTGAAAAAGCAGCTACAAAGTTTTGAAAATAAGCAACCTGCAAAGGCTTTGAACAACCGGACAGGTAAATTGCGATCAATGTTTGTCCGTAGTTGGCGTTATGCAGCCGCAGTATTATTATTGATAGTTGCCGGTGTGCTCATATGGCAAAACCAGGAGGCTGACTATGTTTCCGAGTATTTCGAGCCCTATCCAAACATTATCAACCCCGTATTAAAAGGAGATCCCTCCTCCCGGAATCCGATTGAGCTGGCTATGAGTGCCTATGAGAATCAGGAGTACGAAAGCGCCATTTCTTATTTTCAACAGATTAATGCACCCAGTGATACTATTCGTTTCTACCAGGGTAATGCCTACCTGGGTATAGACCAGCCCGCGCAAGCCCTGTTTTTATTTGAGGATCTGGTCTCTTCCTCCTCCCGTTTTGGCGGTGAGTCGCAGTGGTTTCAGACATTGTCTTTGGTAGCCCTTGACAGAGACCAGGAAGCTGTGGCTATTCTTGAATCCATGGCTCAGGATGAAGACCATCCCTACTATGCAGAAGCTCGTGATCTCCTCGAGAAAATAAAATAACCGACAACCAGCAGGACTCCTGCCACCCATACCCAAATGAATGATAACCTGTTAGCAGGGACCACGGAAAAGGGATCTCCCGACTGGACCAGGGCTGCCCAATAAAAGGGGTGAGCCAACTCCGGTGCCCTGGTGTTGTCAAGGTATTGCAGTTTAGCTGTGCTTAAGGCCTGATCCTGGGCTCCTGATGAGCTCAGATCCTGGTAAAAATATTGCAAGATCTCAGCTGTAGACCGTGAAGAGATGTGCCAAAGGCTCATCAGTATTGATTTACTGCCGGCATAAGCAAAAGCGTGGCCCAGGCTCTGGATTCCCTCCCCTTTAGAGAGAACCCCCGAACCCGTTTGGCAGGCACTCAGTACCATCAATTGACTGGGAATGGATTGATTATAGATCTCTATAGCATGCAAACGAGCGGCTTTAACATCACCTGCTGTGGGATAGAACTGCAGGTAGGAAAGACCTGGATTTTGATCATCAGCCGATCCGTGTAGTGATAAATGGATGATTTGATACTGCCGCTCTTTCTGAAGAAAATTTTCCCTGGTGGCATCAGCATTTAGAATGAGATCACCACCAATAATTTCTTTGCAGTCTCGGACTTCCTCCAGGGCATGATGCATTGATGCCAGTTGCAGCGTGTCCAGGTTCCGGTAATCCGATGCCATTCCCAGGAACCTGTTGCCTTTTTCCCGGGCAGTACTTTTTTGTAACATCAGCACGGGAATGGAGGCTGCATAGCCCAGGACGTAGTCCCTGACCAGATATTCGGCATCATGGTAGTTTAATGGGGGGTCTCCTTTGGCGTTTGGACTGATCAATGCCTCAAAAGGTACGGTAGCCAGGATGTCATCCGGGATAATTCGCACTTTATCGTGATTTTTGGCAGGCAGGACAGGACTCAGGAGGAATTGGCTCAGATCCATGGCATTTTGACTATAGTCCGCAACCGGAGTCTCAGCATTTTTCAGGTGATTCAAATACCGCTCCGTGAGAGTGCGTAGCTCATTACTGGCTCCCAGGCAATGAAATGAGTACTGTTTGTCATCCAGCGAAATAACATAAACTTCATCGCTTCCGACGAAGTATTCAATCAGGACTTCCAGGCTATCAACAAGGTGATCCCGTAGGAAGGAGATCTGGTGGAGATTAGAGTTCGCACCGCTGTGTAGCTGGCTAACAAACGGGAAAATGGAATCTCTTAACTGGGTGATGGAAGCTCGATGTTGTAATATGGTGTCTCGACTTTTTGCCATAACCGCTGTGTTATCGGAGAGCCATATTTTTTCTTCGAGATTTCCGATTTGCCGATAGAGATCCCTTTCCCGATCAATCAGGGATTTAATCAGTGGGTCATCATCTGTTATCTGATTCTCGGTCAGGGCATCGAAAAGCAGCATAGATCTGGATGCATTGAGATACGAGATCGCTCGTTCGATATGGGTGGATTTCTCCGATAGCTCAAATTGTCGATATTGGATTCTCACTGCAAGTTCATAGTAATCCCGGGAAGATTTTAGAAGTTGATTTTTTGAGTTCCGGTCTGAAATCCGGAGTCGTTGATCTTGCACAAAATTCAGTAGGCTGCCGCATGTTGCTGCAGCTTCAGTGTAGCGGGTAAGCCCTTCAAGACAAAGTCCCTTTTTATACAGTGCATCCATCAAAGTTGACCGGTTGCCCAGAGTAAGATCGTCGGGATCCGGGTTTTGAGTTATATCGATCAGTTCACGGTCAATACATTTTTGATCAATGGCTTTCTGGTATAGTTCCAAAGCGGCTTTATAATTCTCCTGGGTCCGGTACAGATCTCCTGCTTCGATCAGTGTTTCTGCAAGGTATACTGCAAATGCAGGGTCCTGACTAAAAATATCAATGGCCTGCTGGCTGTAATCAAGAGCGCGTTCAAACCTTCCCTTGCGACTGTTGGGCAGGATCAGATTATTATAGCCAAAAGCAATCATAAGATCCCGGTCTTGCAGTGCGGTGTTGATCTGTAAAGAGTTCTCCAAATGGTAAATCGCACTGTCATCCTGTGTGCTGGCAATGTAAGCCACACCCAGATTGTTGTGGGCATTGGCCAGGTCGATCTGTTGTTGTACATCATCATAAGGAGAAGCCAGGACCTGATTCATATTCAGTCTGGCATATTGAAGCATTTTATCCGGATTTTCCAGGTCTTTATATACATCAAAAAGCCGGGTAGTAATATTGATCAGCTGACCGGGTTGGTCCGGATAGAGTTCTCCTTTGATCTGATAGGATTGAAGCAGGTACTCTTCAGCACTCTGCATGTCACCTGTCAGCCGGCTGACCATTCCCAGGCTTTCATACACTCTTCCCAGGTTGTGCAGGTCGCGTTGGGCCTGGGTGTTTAGAAGCTCTAGTGCCTGAAGCAAGGATTCAGTAGCCTGCGTGTACTGGTGCAGGGTTAAATAAGCATTGGCGATATTGATATAGGTTTTGACAATGTCGATGTGGTTTGCTGGCAGAAAGGTTTTTCGAATCCGGATAGCTTCATTCCAGGCCACAATAGCATCCTGTCTATGGCGAAGCAGATAATGACTGACTCCCAGGCGATGATAAACCAGAGCAGCAACCGAGTCGTGTTGATCAGCAGAAAGATATTCGTCGATAATCTCCTGCAGCAATTGACTGGCTTTTTCGTGAGAGCGCTCTGATTGGAAATCCAACGCTGTTTGTAGTAAAAGGGAAACTGAATCTACCTGGCTTAATACCGGAAAGAAACCTAAAAGTGATACGCAAATGATTGCGATTCCCTTGTATTTCACTTGATTGAGGCTATTGTGGTTTCATAATTTACAAAAACCTTGCGCTATATTGGCACTGAACAAAAAGGAAGGGGGTAATTACTTTCTGAAGCGTATATTGGGGATGACATGACACTGAATTTCCGTAGAAGATTCTGGTTTGTGCATTTGTCCTTGCTATTGGCTCAGTTTTGGTGTGCCAGTCTGCTTGCACAATCCGTTGATCCGCCAACTTCCGAACTCATTCAAACTGCCGAGAGGGTCTCATGGACCAGTCCGGACAGTGCCCTCTCTATGTTGCTAGTCGGATTGGCAGAAGCAGAGGCCGATCCTTCCTTGCAAAGTGTAGCTATTAAACTGGCTATCAGCAAGGTATATAATTTCAAAAGAATATGTGACAGCATTGACTACTGGAATGATCAGGCAGAGGAGACTTATTTGACAATGGATCATCAAAGGGGTATTGCAGAAACCTGGTACCAAAAGGGTTATGCTTCTTTTTGCCGGATGGAATATGAACTGGCCCTGGAGCAAATACTGGAGGGCTTGGAGATCATGGAGAGGCTGAATGATGAGAGAGGAATCGCACTAGGACATCTACGCATGTCGCGGATTTTTCATTTTACTTTTAAGATGAAGGAAAGCGCCGAACATGGTCGATTGGGAGGGCAGGGATTTGAACAATTGGGAGATTATGCTGATGCCTGGGATGCCTGGAGTTTTGCCGGCCATGGCTACCGGATGGAGAATGATAGTGCCGCCGCCATTGAGTGTTTTGACAAATGCATGGAAATGGCTGTCAAATCCGGTATACCAGTTGTAATGGGTCTGGCCTATAATGATCTGGCATCCTTCTATATGGAATATGACCAGTATGACAGCGCGGCCATCTATTTTGAAAAATCCCTGGAAATTGTAGATCCATCCGACGAACGCCAGGTGATGGTCATTAAAAATGGCCTGGGACAAGTATATCTCCATACTGGGCAATATCAGAAATGCATTGACCTGCTTTATGAGGCTCTTTCTGTGGTGGAAGAGTCAGGTGAACTGTTCTTCATGACGGAGATTCCCGAGTATATCGCCCAATCCTATGCCGGTCTGGGGCAATACGACAGTGCTTATAAGTATATGGAAATGAACTGGCGCTACAGCGACAGTTTATTCACCCAGAATCAGGATGAGGCGCTGCAGGAAATGAAAACCAAATACGAGTCAGACCAGAAGGATGCACTCATCAGCCGGCAAAAGGCCGAGCGCAAATATGGCATCGCTTTATTCCTGGCCGTACTGGCGGTGGCCATCTTGTTTTACATGCGTTACCGCAGCAAACAGAAGATGAATAACATTCTGGACCAGCGCAATAAAGAGAAGGATTTTCTCTTGAAGGAAATTCATCACCGGGTAAAAAACAATCTTCAAATACTTTCCAGCCTGCTTAATTTGCAATCAGAGTATATTGAGGATGAAAAAGCGTTGGACGCTATTACCGAAGGAGGTAATCGGGTGCAATCCATGTCTTTTATTCATCAGCAGTTGTATTCGCATGAAAATGTCACGGCTGTAGATATGCGAAAATATTTATCTGCTCTGTGCGAACATTTGAGTGAGACCTTTTCCTCGGAAAAAAAAGTGATTGATATCAAATATTCCGTTGAACAAATATTTTTCGATGTGGAAACCGCCATTCCCCTGGGGTTAATTATCAATGAGCTGATCACTAATTCCATTAAATATGCCTTTGGTGATCGACTAGAAGGTAATATTCAGGTGGATTTGTGGATTACTGCTGATGACCAATTAGGATTAAAAGTGGCTGATGATGGTCCTGGTGTAGTTTCAGTTAATGATAAAAAGTCAACCTCCTTCGGTAAAGATCTGATCGAAGTTTTATCGCAGAAATTAAAAGGAAAAATTACGGTGGATACTGATGAAGGGTATAGTACCACCATTCTTTTTAAGCGATATAAAATGGTTGACCCCAAAGAACATGTCTTGCGGGAGGTATGATTAAGTGGTCTTCATGTACCCCGGCTATTAAAGTTCGAAGGTACAACCTTCGAACAGCGGAGTGTTATTAATGGGTTGAAAACGATCAAAAAATATTAAACATCTTATTTACGGCCTCTTTATAGGTTCGACTCACCGGTATCCTGTACTTATCAATGTGTACATATCCCTCCGATATCTTATCCACATGTTCTGTATTGATCGTATAAGATCGGTGGACTTTTAGCATAAAGGATGTCTGGATTTTGTTTTCGACCTTCCCCAATGTTTGGGATACTATATAGGATTTTGCATTCGTGTGGATTTTGGTGTAGGCTCCGTCCGCTTCAAGGAAGAGAATGTGGTCGTACATTACTTTCTCCAAGTAATCGTTGTTCCGAATAAAAAATCGGTCAGCCAGATAATTTTCCGTCTGCTCCTCCTCGGGTGTATCACCTTTTATGTCCAACGCCAACTCAATGGCATGTAAGACATCGTGAATCCGAAAGGGTTTGGAGAGAAAGGCGTGTGGGAAAGTAAGTTTGGCCCGTTTGAAGGTGGTTGTGTCGGTGTTGGCGGTCAGGAACAGGATGGGTACCTGGTGATGCTTGTTGATTTCATGAGCGGTATCAATACCATCTAATGAACCGTAGAGTTGCACATCCATAAGAATGATATCGGGCAATGCATGCTGCTGCAGGAATTCGAGGATGTCTTCACCGGACTCAAAAATGCCGGTCACCACCATCCCCTTCTTTTCCAATTGCTTTTTCAGGTCAAAGGCCACCAGCGGTTCATCTTCGACAATTATGATTCTTATCTTATCCATAGAAGCATATCCACTGTTTAGTTACTTATTCCAACAACCTAATGTATTTATCGTTTTCAAAACAATAAGCATAAGGATAAGAAATTGTTTATCAATCGATCGGGTGCGCTCACCAACTTTAATCGGTGATCCATTTGCCAACCTCATAGAAACCATCTGGTAATCATAGCTTTACCTGGGCCCGGAAATACTTTCCGGACTTTCATGATAGACAATAAATGGTACCCACAATGAACAGGGATCTTTGCCGGATCGCAGTAGCCGAGGACGAGCCCGTGACGGGTTGGATGATCACGCGGCAACTGGACTCCCTTTCCTCGGTGTCTGCTACTTATCTGGATTCCAGGCAGGAGCTAGTTCATTTTATGGATTCTTCATCCGTGGACCTGATCATTACCAATCTCCGGCTCTCGGATGGTTGGGTGGATGATACTCTTCTGCGGTTACTTGATACCAGGAAGATAAGCGTATTGGTTGTGACCGGCCTGGGACACTACAGGCCTGAGCAGGATAAGAATAGGAAGCATATTGCCATCTTGTTAAAACCTTTCACGGCTATCCAATTGAAGAGGTGTATTGACCGCCTTTGTCCCCGGGGTTCCTGAGTTCTTTTCTCAGTACTTACCGATTACACTCCTGGTAAGATTTCCTTCGCCAACCAGATCTGCTATTCACTGACGAATTCCTGCCATTCACCAAATCGGTTCATCGAATGGGGAATTACTGTCATAGCTTGATAACACTTTGAAAATCTAACTACTTCAATTCCTAACACAAATGAACACACAGCAAATCTCCCACCGCGAGCGCCAGGTACTGGAGCTCATCGCCTACGAAAACACCAATAATGAAATTGCTCAAAAGTTGTACATCAGCGATCAGACGGTAAAAACCCATCGTAAGAATTTATTGCAGAAACTTTCTGTGAAAAATACGGCTGGACTGGTGCGTCGAAGTTTTGAGTTGGGGTTGTTATCGACGAAGAAATCACAAGGTGGTGATCCACTTAGATCTATTCGGTTCCAGATGGTGCAAAGAGCTGTCTCTATCATACTGGTTGTTCTATTTATCATTCTACCTGAGTCATCATTGCTTGCACAATTAAATAACGAAGCAGACGTAATTTCTAAAACGACAGTTGATTACGATAGTTGTTCCGCTACGGCCATCGTAACTTTTCCCTTGAATAATACTGGTGAGATTTGTCCTTCGGTCAATATCTTGAGATGGATGGAGGTTCATAGCCTAAATCCAAATGGTAGTGAAACATTGGAGGCTAAATTAAGTGCTAGTGCGTCCACCGGTTTTATTCATGAAGGCTCATGCAATCAAACGAGTTTTACCACTCCGGTAGCAGCAAATTATTATTGTAGACCATGGGATTTATGTAGTGAGGGTAATCGAGTCAGATTCGAGTTAAAGCAAGGTCTCGATGTCCCAGGTGGAATTGACGGTGAAAGATATGCGGTAATAACTGTGCCCAGCTTAACCGGTAAAATCCGATTCGTAGGTGATTACGATATCGACAATTCGGGGAGTGATAATGGCTTTGATGTTAACTTTATTAAACAAGATATTGCTCCGGGGGCCGATTGTCCAGGATATAAAACTCCTGCTATTAATTTTAGCCCAAACGTAAGATTTGTGAATGTTGTGTCATTGCCAGAACCGGTTTGTGGAGATGAAAGCGGGGTAAGCACTACCAGTATTGGGGATGCCCTAAATGCAAGCCATGCGAAATACTTACGAGCAAGAAGGGGCGAGTCATTCTCGTTTTTAATACATGTTGGCAGTTTTAATCAGCTGGTGTTTCCGACTTCACCAATTGAAGTGTTTTATATTTCAGATGCAGGCACACAAAACGAATCCGTAGAGAGTATCTATCAATCAAGTATAGCTAGTCCTGTTGGTGATGCTATCACTGGGAATTTGCAAGCATTCTCTGTTACCCATACTCCCCAAAAAGGATCACTCGGTGATATTATACATATTCAAATCACTGCTACATCAGGAACTTATAATCTCTACATACCTGTGGTTGTTGAAGGAGTCGTCAATGATGAAGTACCTATACTAGGATCTCTAATCACACCACAAATTCCTTATTTAATAGTACATGATCCTCCTGGAGATGGTAGTTTCGCTACGTTTGAGAAAAGCACTAAGTATTGTAGAACATCAACAACCAACTACGAATCATCTCTTGGCGGAGGGTTTGAGCTGGTCATCAAAGCGGGAGTGGCAGGAAGTGCAGGATTTTTGGGAGTAGATGTGCCTTACGAATTTTCGGTTGGTGTCAAGCAAGAGTTCAGTTATACAGAAACTGAGAGCGAATCAGAGACTACAGAACGTTGCTTTGAGGTAACCAATGGCTTTAAAACGTCGGACGTTCAACTAAATCCTGGCGAAAAATCGGATCTGTTTATTGGTCTGGGAGAAACCTGGTTTTATGGAATTTTTGATGATGTTGTGATTGATCAATGTGATTTCAGCATCATTAATCGTTTTAGCTACTACCCTGATGAAAATGGTTCTAAAGATTTTGCTTTTACCGCTGCAGATATTGAGAAAGATATAGAAAAGCAATTAGCAATAGCTAATAATCCAGATAGCTCAACCTTACAACGAGATCGGGCTTATAATCAGGTTGAAGTGTGGAGAGATGTACTGGCTACAAACGAGCAAAACAAGGCAAATGTATCAGAGGCGACTAAGATCAAAGATTACTCATACGGGGCAAATAATGAAAAGACATATGAGGAAGTATTAACAACTTCTGAGGTATATACGAGGTCTTTTGATATTGCCATAGAAAGTAATACGGCCCTAAATCTTACGATGATGGTAGGGGGTACAGGATTCTCCGGAGGACCAGAAATTAGCTTTACACAGAATGAAGGTGGCACAACCGCCAATTCAACAACAAACACCGAAGTTTTATTTTATGAACTTTCGGATAATGATTTAGGTGATGTATTTGATGTTACGGCATATCGTGATCCCAGTTATGGCACACCAATTTTCCGTCTTAATCAAGGTACAAGTTCAAGTTGTCCTTATGAAGGTGGGTTTCGAAGAGATCAGCCACGTGTATACGCGCAATGGTTTTCAGGAGGAATACTTGCTTGTGGCAGTCAGAATGATGATGTTTTCATTAGTCAGATTCCCAGAGATCAAAAGACCTTCTTAAATCTTAAGGTGTGTAATGATAATGGATTAGAACCCAGACCGTTCAGAATAGAATTAGAAAATAACAATAGGGGAGCAGTGGTTAAAATTGCTAATACCGAGCTCAATAATGTTAATAACGTCATTGAACAAGATGTGTTTGCCGGGCAATGTACAACGCTGGTCATGACTATTGGAAGAAATCAGGATGATGCTCCTTCAGGTTACAATATCGACACCTTAGATGTTTATGAAGATCTGGCAATAAAAGTATATCCTAACTGTGAAGATGGTGAAGGTGCAGCTTCACCCCTTGAGTCAGAAGCTGTAGAAATGACTATCAGCGCATATTTTGGAGATGCGTCACTGCCGTCATGCGCTGAGGCATGTCTTGATGTAGATGGCGATGGGATAGAGAATTGCGATGATCTTTGTTTCGAGGAAATTGATGCGTCCCTGAATTTTGATGGAGTTGATGATTTTGTACAGGCACCTACCTTTTCAGCTCTTGACAATTTAACTAGTGCGGATTTTAGTATCAGTGCCTGGGTTTATCCAACAGACAATGGTTTTAATACGATTGCCTCGAAAGGGACTGGATTTGGTGGTTCCACCAGTTTCATATTTCAGATTTCCGATTATAACCATCCCTTTTTTGAACCTGAATTAAGAGGGAAGCTGGCTTTGTACATTGGTGATAATTTTGATTCCCGGTGGCTGGTGGCAGAGACATCAAAGCAAGTTCAATTAAATGAATGGTCGCATGTGGCTGTTGCTTTCACCAGGGAAGGGGTCCTTTGCACGGCAAAATTTTGGATAAACGGTATTTATCAAGGCGCGACGACAGAACAAGCCTTTTTGAGTCCTTATGTAAATAGCAGTGATCCATTACAAATTGGTAAACAGGGAAGCGTTTTTAACGATAATAATTTTAAAGGTAGTATTGACGAACTGAGCATATGGTCCACGGTTTTTTCACAATCTGAAGTTACAGATAGGATGAGCATTAGACCTGACACCATGGATGCAGCTTTATTGGTTTACTATGATTTTAATGATGCTCCTCCATGTCTTTCCAATAGTGGGAATTTAACGTTAGATAATAGTTCACCAAACGCTGCTGATGGTTCCTTGAACAACTTCAGCCTCCAATCAGATTGTACTTCCAATTGGATCACTGGTAGTAATAAAGTAGCAAATTGCAATGCCTGCACAGATCAAATGGTGATAAATGGTGCTATGGGCGTTTTGGAGGGCACTTATTCGGCTGGTACTGAAATCTCAGTGATGTCAGGAGCACAGTTCTCAGCTGGCAAAAGTGTGACACTATCAGCACCCAATGTGCTATTAGGATCTGATGTCAATGTGCCTTTGACCACTATATTAAACATTATCCAGGATGGATGCCAGGATTGATGAATGTCGATCATTTCCTGGCTAAAAAGCAACGTTATTGCATCGTGTGGGTCACTTTGATGATGGCAATAAGTTAGTAGGAAGCCACTCAGTACAGACCATCAAAGAAGTTAGGAATGAAGTTAAAGAGGCAAGACACCAAGCGTGGATTGCCTCTTTTCGTTATTCATGAAACCTAATCCTGCGTTAAAAAAATACTTACCTTATGGTTAACCGAATGCACGAAAGGGAGACTATGGTAAAAACGGCCTATGTTGAGATGCATTCTCTGGATGATTATGGTGGGTTTTACTTCCTGTCTTTGGGCGCAGGATGACTGCTGGAATGCGACCACCCTGGTACCCTCGATACAGGTATGTGGCACCACTCCTACCATTATTGGACCTGATGTTTACACCACCTCCGTATCACCGGCAAACAGTTGTGTCAATCCGGATCCACCTGATGCCTGGGTACACCTCCAAGTGCCATTGGGTTCCACCAGCAGCTATATGATAAGACGAAGGGCCGGAACCACCATTCAGGCGCGAGCCGAAGTCTTTTTCACCACTGACAATACACCTGCGAACTGTGAGTTTGCCGCTTCCCAGGGTTGCTATAACCTGGAGCAATTTCCCAACGCCATTATTCTCCAGAATCCCATTCCCGGCAATTACTACATCCGTATTTGGGACGCTTTTGGCACACCCAACTTTACACTCAGCGTTTCGGCTCATGAGCTCTCCGGCAACATCAATGACTGGATCATCTGCGACGATATATCCGGTGAAGGTGATGGCTTTCGGGCCAATCAGTTGATTCTGCAACCCGGTGAGCACTTTGATGTCAATAATTATCCTGGTCAATTTGTAGTGGTTGACTCTTGCCCTTGTCCCGATCCTCCGTTGCTATTATTTGAAGCCCTGGATTTTGATGTATTTCTCGATGGAAGACTCACGGCACAGAACGATCCCGATGTGGAAGGCACCGGATATAATTACCTACTTGAGGACAGAAGACTTCCCGGCATCAGGACCTGTGATGCCATGCGACCCTGCAACCCACTAAATCAATATGTTCCGGCAACACCTTTGGCTTTAAGCAGAGTAGCTATTATTGATGCCGGGATCAATTCCAAACACGAAGCATTTGAACATGCCCTGTGGGAAAACGATGATTCATCTGATCCATGTCTGTTTATCAAGAGTGTGGGCTATGATTTCAAAAACCACCTGGAGACACCCGAGGATAGCGTAGGCCATGGCAGCTGGGTAGCAGGAACGATCGTGAAGGACTTTCCTGCTGATATTCAGTTGGAGCTGATGTCCATGAAATTCTACAATGGACAACAGGATCTGCTGTTTGATGCCCTTTGCGGGATGTCCTTCGCTGTGGATGAAGGAGCCAGCACTATGGTTACCAGTTGGGGCTTTCGTTCCATCGAGTATCCACCCTTACTGGAAGAGGTTTTGCTCAAAGCCCGTGATCACGATGTACTGGTAGTAGCATCCGCTGGCAATCTGGGTAACGACAATGACGATCCGGACATAGGAAAATATCCGGCTAATGCCGATCACGATAACCTGCTCGCCGTCACTGCCTATGATGATGTCCATGATCTTGTCCCCAGCTATGCCAACTTTGGAGCTACCACAGTCGATCTGGCCGCGGTAGATCATATCATTACACCGGGGTCAGTTCTTAGTGGAAACACCCTGGAAAGCCGTGACTCGGTCTTTGGCACCTCCATTTCAGCTCCACGGGTGGCCAGGACAGGTGCCATCATAAAGGCCTATTACCCCAATCTCACTGCCCAACAAATACGGACCTGCATTATTCAGTCCGCAGAGGAAGTGTCAGGATTGAGTGGGCTAGTAGTGAGCGATGGCATTTTAGATCATGAGGCAGCATTGAATTGTGCTGCTGTCCAGTCCCAGGTCAATGAGTGTGTGGAAAAGTCACTCAATGTTACCGGTACCCTGATCAACGATGCGGAGTTTCATTCGCAAATGACCATCTCTTCTGATGCAGTCATCGAAAATACTGCCGATATCCTCATGGGAGGTCAAGCAGTAGACCTCCTTTCCGGCTTCCAGGTAAAGGAAGGTGCGTTATTCCAGGCCATCAATGAAAGTTGCGAGGAGGATCCCACTAAATTTTAGTGCTTGATTAAAGGGCAACTGTCGGAATCACGGATTTTCACAGATTTTGGGGATTCCACTGATATGTTTTTTCCCACTACCACAACACCACAATACCACAGAACCATAATACCATTTCATTTCTCGCAGAGACCGCAAAGCTCGCAAAGCTTTTTTCTCAGTGTCCTTCTCAAAAGAGAATTCTTAGTGGCCTTAGTGGTAAAAAGGGGCAGCTGTCGGGATCACGGATTTTCACAGATCATGGGGATTACACGGATATGTTTTTTCATCACAACACCACAAAACCAAAATACCTCTATGTCTCTCGCAGAGCTCGCAGAGCTTCTTTCTCAGTGTCCTTCTCAAAAAAAAGAGTCTTAGTGGCCTTAGTGGTAAAAAAAGCATTCTTACCGGTTAACCTTTCTTGATAAAAACATACTTGTATGTACAAGATTAAATTAGGAAACTAAAAATCAATGAAAATGAAAGCAATTAATTTATTAATTATTTCCCTTTGCCTTTTTCCCTGGATAGTCCGGGCTCAACTGGCAGAAGTGGAAGGTGATGTCAAGCTCAATAACACCCTGGAAATTTGTGACGATAGCTCGGGAGATCCCGTTCAAGTGGGATCTCTCAGTGCTATTTACCCGGCAGGTGCAAGTTCCGAAAATAGCCCCACTCTAACCCTGGCTACGGCCACCAGTCCCGTATTTGCCAATACGTTTGCGGATATTATTCTGGAGAGCAGCGATAAAATATTTTTCAACACCAATACGGAGACTCGTATGTATGTGGGGCAGGCGGGTAGAGTAGGCATTGGTACCACAAGCCCTCTGACTCTTTTGCAGGTCCTGGATGATGTAGTGATCGGCGGAGGATCTACCGACTACCAGGGCAGTGGTGAATACATACGTTTTCGGGGAAGAAATCAAGACTGGTTTTCCGGAGCTCAAAATCAAGAGAATTTAAGTAACAGCGGTTTTTATATCGGGAAATCCGCGGTGCCGGATGGTATGTTTCATATTGAGAACAGTGGAGATGTCGGTATTGGCACTACCGACCCAACTGCCAAACTAACGGTAGAAGACAGTGGAGGCAATCCCTTCAGAACCACAACCACGAATGATGATAATTTCTCCACATATTACACGGATAATGGGTACATAGGTTATCACGGGGTCTATAGCGGCAATGCTGACATGGACTTCGGTACTGGTGTGTTTAATAATATTGGTAGTGTACATCTGGTCATCAGAACCGAACCGAAATTAACGATTGATCCGGATGGAAATACTGGTATTGGTACCACCTCGCCCCAGGCGGAGTTGCACGTAAGTGGTGGTACAGGTAGTGCACAATTACTTCTTGAAGCAGATACGAATAATAGTGGGGAAGCCAACCAACCCCGGATTGTATTTAGTCAGGACGGAGGAGGTGTGACTGGAGGTATCGGATATTTCAACTCAACCAATAACCTGAGCATCAGAAATGATTTTGGTGGTGCGTCAATTCGACTGTTAGATAATGGGGACATAATTATTGGAAATTAAAATACGAGAGTCATGAGAATGCAAATAGTGATTATCATAATTATTCTTTCTGTTTTGATTGGGTCATCCAATGATGCTGATGGTCAACCTGCTTGCACTCCGCCTGCCAATGGAAATTGGGTGGTGGACAGTGATTGTCAGCTTTTGGTAAGCGCATCTATTAGGGGTAATGTCTTTATTGAGGATAACAGCGATTTGATCATTCCTCCGGGTAGAGATCTTAATATTGATCTGAGTCAAAATAGAATAGATATAGAAAGCGGCTCACATTTAATTGTTAGAAATACTGGAAGAGTTCATACTTTGATGATTGACGATACTGATGGAAGAGTGGGATATTATTTAAAGGAAGTGAACGGTCCGGTGCTATACTCGCATAATGCCAATACCATCTTTTATCCCGCCAGTACGATCAAAGTTTTGCAACACGCTCATGCCATGAGGGAAGTGCAGGCAGGAAATGTCAACTTAAACACCTCTATCCTGACCGTTTGTGACACGACCGGCGTAAATTGTTCTGATAATGCCAACAGCAATGCTAACTGCGGAGGCAACACCATCTCGGAAACGTTATCGACCGCTTTGCGGCGAATGATGCGTAATTCCAACAACCGATCTACCAATGCCGTTCAGGAATTTTTTGGTGGCGGTGATCCCAGCCTCGGCAGAAGCTTGATGAATCAAATGGGTTGGTTCATACTCGGGTTATCCAATGGCACCGAACTACATCATAAAATGGCCTGTGGGAATGTTTCCAACAACCCATCCAATGAAGCCCGTCTAACCGATCTTGCAGAAATATATGAAGAAATAGGTGAGGACGATAATGTGCTATCAGGATCAGCGAAAGCGAATTTTTACAGCTTGATGTTGAATGAAACCAATGATGGATTTATCAATGATATTAATTCCGTAGTAGATCTGGAAAACCTGGCAGTAGGATTATCAGCAGGTCAATTGAATGCTTTTAAAGGTAGTATTCGTACGGCAAGAAAGGCTGGTAATGTAACTTGCTGTTTTTCTAATGCCGGGTGGATCCAGCTGCCTCTGAGTGACGGTGCTTCATCAGTACAATATGTTTTTGGAGTGTTTATTGATGATTTCAACAACAACAATGTGGACATGAATGAAGCAGTGGCAGACATGCTTCGAAAA
Organism: Bacteroidia bacterium; assembly: GCA_030433135.1. Classification (GTDB taxonomy): domain Bacteria; phylum Bacteroidota; class Bacteroidia; order Chitinophagales; family Saprospiraceae; genus JABDMH01. The sequence goes on from JAUILF010000014.1 coordinate 20,519, forward strand.
TCGATTCGAGAGGCTATGAGTACCTGGAGTTCTTCGTAAGTATTTTTACTTTACTTTAACCAGAATAAAATGTTTGCTGCGAATATCACTCAACGGGAAATGGAAGTTTTGCAATTATTATCTGCCGGATTGAAGGGAGAGGAGATTGCACAACGACTCTATCTCAGTCCGGATACTATAAAATCTCATCGTCGTAGTATCATGCGAAAATTGGATGCTCGAAATGTCGCTCATCTGATATCCAAATCTTTTCGAAAAGGAATACTAGATATTAATTCAGATGGCTGGATTGGTTAAGTAACATTATTATTTGGCTGGAATTGTTTAATTGAAGGGTCGTCACACTAAAACTCCTGATCCCCAAATTCGCTTTTCAATAAATTCACTTTGGATGGCTGATTGAGTTGATAGTAGACTCCCAGCATCAAGATATCCACCTCATATATGTAATTGGTGGTGGTAAAGAAGTCATCACTGACCGTAGTAATCCGTTGTTCGTTAGAATTAAGCAATCCCATATCCATATTTAACCATTGGAATGTTACTGACAGCTTTTCATCCCAGAATGATTTCCGCAGCGTCAGACTGGGGTTGTAAAAGCGTGAATCATGACCCTGGGCAGTCACTCTTTCCGACAAGTAATTGAATGCCAGTTGAGCTGTCATGGTTGGCAGTATATCAAAGGTGGTAGTGGCGTTGATGGAATAGATCACGTTAGAAGTTTTGATGTCCTCTTCAAACAAGCTCCCTTCAATCAGGTAACTGTAAACATTTCCTCCCAGGTTCACCGCCCACCATTTAGTAGGATAGAGCGTGGCCCCGGCCTCCAGGCCCATGGCCCGCCCAGTGCCAACATTGGTGTAGATTCGATTTAGAATGGTGTCGTTGTATATCGTGTTTACCCGGTTAATTACATTCTCTACATTTCGCCAGTACGCAGTGGCAAAAACAGTATGATCTCCCCAGTTTTTTACCACACCTAATTCTGCCAGGTTAATAAACTCGGGCAGCAATTCAGCATCTCCTTGTTCCAGGGTTTCGGAATGCTCTCTTTCCGGAAACGGGGTCAGGGAAAAAGTGGTCGTCCGGTCAATCCGTCGGCTATATCCCAGTTTAATGAAAAAGTCTTCTGATACTTCATACTGCAGGTTAAGAGAGGGAAAGAGGTTAAACTGGTTTAGCAAATAAGTGGTGTCCGGAACCTCAAGTCCTACTTCCCTGTCAAAATATTCCAATCTCAGACCTCCGGAAAATGAGAGTCGTCCCCATTGTCCTGATACTTGTGAGTATACAGAGTGAATGGTGCGGGTAAGATCGATGCTATTGGTAAATTCAGGATTTACCTCCCAACTGTCGGTTTCAAAATTGCGATCCAGGTAGATGAAATCACCCGGGTGATGCAGATATCTGAACTGATATCCACTTTCCCAGGTTATTTCTCCCAACATTCGGTCATAATCAATTTGCAGCCGAAAACCATCCAGTGGATTGTCGTTGTCATTATACTGCAACTGTAAAGTATCGGTAAGGTTGGGGTAAGCCAGGTTGATATTATCAGTAGGACCTCCCAGTAAAGTACGTTCGTAGAGCGTACTGATCTTTATATTGGACTCGTCACTGAATTGAAACGCATAGTCGATAGATCCAATCAAAAAGTCTCCCCGTCGAACCCTCAGATTTTCGTTGAAATAGATCAGTGAATCAATGCGGATGCCTCCCTGGTAAACGGTACCTGTTTCATTGTAGAGATCCCAATAAGCTTCAGGACCACGAAACTGGTCGGTTGAGACCCGGGTCCTTTGCTGGTAATCATAGAGGATATCTGCCGTTCGGTACTGAGTTCGTTTACCTGCGTAAAAGCTTGCTCCCAGGCTTTGTCTTTCATCAGGAGAATATACTACCGAAGCCCTGGCAGAATAGTTTTCCCGGTCAAAACTGCGTTCCCCGTAAGATGGAAATTCAGTAAGTACATCACCCATGTAGGTATTTACATAACCTACCCGACGTCCTGACACATCGTTGCGCCTGTAATCCAGGCCGGTAGCCAGGTCCCATTTTCCTTCCTTATAATTAAACGTGATATCGGCGCTATAGCGATGGGCTGACTCAGCATTGTCATAAGGCTCGATACTCGGAAGACCCAACTGCGCATTTGCTACTAAAAACATACCATCCAGGGCTGTCTGACTGGTCTTGATATTGATGATACCCGCCTTACCATCAGGATCATACCTGGCCGAGGGAGCCGTAATGATTTCTATATCATCCACGGCATTGGCTGCTATCTGGCTCAGCATGACAGAGGGGGACGTTTGCACGGGTTTGCCGTTGATCATCAACTGAAATCCCTCAGCCCCCCTTACGGAGATTTCTCCTTCAGCATTTATAGAAACCGAGGGCAAGTTTCGTACAACATCCAGCGCAGTACCTCCACGGGCATTTTCAAACTGCCCGGCGCTAAACACCTGTTTGTCCAGCTTGTGAAGTGTGGTCATTTCCCTGCCGGTAACCTCTACCTCAGCCAGCAAACTGGTATTTAATGACAGACTGATAGTCCCAAAGTCCCGGCCTTCTACTCCGCCAAAAATATCTGATGAATAGGTCCCATAGCCCATAAATTGTACAGTCAGAAAAACGTCTTCACTTGTATTGTATTCAAACTCAAATGAGCCATCGAGTTCGGTAACAGTGCCGGTTAGCAAAGCTGAGTCCATGTCGTATAGAGCTACACTGGCATATTCGATGGCTTCCTGGCTAGCCTGATCGAGGACGGTGCCACTAAACGTGCTTTCCTGACTATAACTATGACCGTAAAGTAGGCATACGAATAGAACAGTTGTAGCAATGTGAAATGGCATTGGATACATGGTAGGATAGATGAACGACCAAAAACGTAGGGTGGACAACATCCCTGCAAAAGTATTCAGATCTGCAGTCGAAATATGGTGATATAAGGTTAGAGATTGGTACTATTGAAAATACTGTTGTCTGAACTGCAGGGGAGTTAGTCCGGTGTGACGTTTAAAGAATTTAATAAAGTAGGAAGGATCACTAAAGTTCAGGACATAGGCTATTTCAGATACATTTTTGTCCGTATGTAGAATATTTCTTTTGGCCTCAAGCAACAGTTGGCTTGAAATGTGCCCGGCAGCCGTTTTATCCGTGTATTTGCGACATGCAGCATTCAGATTCTGAGGAGAGGTGTTTAAGATCTGGGCAAATTGATTGACCAGATGTAGCTCCGGACACCTGGTTGGGAGCAATCGTAAGAAACGATCATGTAGTGAGGTGGACGGTGTGGTCAAAATCTGGCCGGAGTTGGACATGTCTAGTACACGTGCCAGCAAAGCCTGCAGGTAACCATGAATAATCAGATCCGAGTTGGAACCCTGATGGCGAAACTCTTTCCAAATTTCATGGAAAATAGCCTGTGGGTCAAAGCTGTCTGTGAGATTAACTTTTACCTGGGTGTCGAGTTGTTGTAATAACTGAACCAGGTTACTTTCCCTTACCTGGTCGAAGTATTCATCCTTAAAAAGCATGACGTAGCCTTTCGGAATAGATGTAAACTGCCAACAATGTAAACTGCCAGGTTTTAGGAAGTAGATCTCAGGAGCTGTTATCTGGTGGTGATCGGTGTCCAGCCAGTGAAATCCTTCTCCTTCATGAATAAATATCAGCTCGTAGTAACCTTCGTGCTTATGCGGTCTTGTTTTCTTGATCTTAGCTTTGAAAGGAGAGATCTTGAATAATTGACCGTGGGCAAGTTTGTTTTTGGTACCGATGTTACCGTACTCCATGTGATAAAAATAGACATTTTCACCACCCCACTCACTACAGTTGGGCCTGCAACTGGATGGCCCAGTCTTTTCCGTCTTTGACCTGCTTTCTAAGTGCGTGCCTGATAATCCATTTGCGGGAACCGGTCATTTCGCCCTGGCTCCATTCATCAAGGAGGGACCGGCCGATCTCCACGTTATCCTTGAGGATGTCATTGAGGCAATTGGCTACCGACTTTTGAACATATCTGCTGGGATCATCATTCAGATTGGAAAGTATGGGTAAGATAGGTGAGGGGTCGATGATAAACTGGTCCAGTTTGGATGCCCATGGCAAGCGGGGTCGGACTCCTTCACTGGCTAATCTGCGTACGTGAAAGTTGGGACTATTGGACCAGGTTTTCATTTTATCGATGGTCTTAACCGGGTACTTTTCGATAAATGGCCGGATAGTGTATTCACCTGTATTTCGTCTGGTGATTTCCTCGATGGCTTGCATCGACTGGTTGAAGAAATCAAGACCGTATTTTTCCACGTATTTCGCTATCGGCATCACCCAATAGTAGTTGGTAAACATGCCGGTTTCTTCCGGGTTCTCCGGCCCAAGTATTTGCATCAATATCTGTAGCCCTTCGGAATAGTCATGGTCCAAAGCTTTATAGAGCTCATCTGTTATCACCTCTACCCTGTCCTTCAGCTCGAGCTCGGGTACCTGCTGATCAACGGCAGATACAAAGGCTTTACGATCAAAATCAGGATAGTGCCGGGTTATTTTATCAGCCAGGAGGATGGCAAGCTCCTTGTCAAACCAGTATTTGAGTTTTTTATAGGCCATGCGTTGTCAAATTAGCAAGAACTTGTTTCTGAATTCTCGGGGTGTACATTGATTGATTTTTCGAAATGCAGCATTAAAACGACTGATCGAATTAAAGCCACATTCAAATGCAATTTCGGTTACATTGGTCTTGGTTGTAACCAGTTTTCTTCGGGCATGGGAGATTTTCTCTTCAATGATATATTGCCCAATGGTAATACCAAAGGCTTTTTTAAAGATGGTATTGGCGTAGTCAGGATGTAATCCAACGGCTTCTCCTACATCAGAGACCTTGATATTGTCTGCATGATTCTGAGCAATGTAAAGTGACATGTTCTCAACTTGTGACATTTCTGCATTTAGCAACGCTATCGACGCTTTCTTGTCAGACGAAGGGTTGTTATGGGCCATCCGGTGTAGTCTTGCTTGCATTTCCAACAGGATCACATCTAAAGCATCCCTGTAATTGATGTCCTCAACCCAGCGCCTCAATAAGAATTCATCATAAAACGAATCTTCCATTGATGAATCAATCGAAATGTTTCCATTCAAAATGGGGTCCACGAAGGAGGTAGGTAGATTCCATTCCAGGAATTGAGACAATGGTATGGTGCACACAAAGTAGGGCTTATCTCCTTCATATTGAATGATCTGGTGTGATACAAGTCCCCAGAAAATGGCAAGTCTTTTTTCGGGTATGGTGATTCGCTGATCCTGAAACAGATAGGTTAAGGTTCCGTGGGGGAAGTAGTTTATTTCAATCTCATTGTGTCGATCCGGCCTTCGCATCAGGTTAGGAACCCATAACTCGCAGGTTAAACCATAAGGATTAAACTTGGTGCGACTCTCATCAAATCGTTTAATTTTCTCGGAATTCGGCATGTTTTATCCGCTAAATGGGTAGTTTGCATTTAAAACCTAGACTAAATTTACAAAGTTAAAGCTGACTTCAGTTGGTTTAATCCAATGGGCTTTGCTACTGCCGTTTTCCTTGAATGCATAAAGCCTTTTGTGTTATTGGGGAACCATGGCTAATTTCTACAGGACCTTTGAATGTAAGATTGTGCAGAGATTGAAAACCGGTCATTATTTTTTTACTCTGGTATACCCTGCTGTGTTGCTCTATTGGCTGTCCCCCCTAATGGCCCAGGATGGTCCTGAAATCGTTTCCTGGGGACAGGCATTGGAGCAGGAAAGTGCCTGGTATGCAAGCACAGAGGCTATTAGGATTGCTGACAACATATTGTTGTACCAGCACAAAACGGGTGGGTGGCCGAAGAATATCGATATGGCCAGGAGGCTGGATAAGGAAGCGAAGACATCCATCGTACAGGAAAAGGGTCAGGAGGGCTCAGAATTGAACCGACCTACCATGGACAATGGTGCTACTTCAACTCAGATGCGATTCCTGGCAAAGGTGTATGCTCAGACCGGAGAAATCGAATACAGGGAAAGTGTTATCAGTGGCCTCAACTATTTGTTGGATGCACAGTATGATAATGGAGGTTGGCCTCAGTATTACCCAATCAGGAAAGGATACTATGAGCAAATCACATATAATGATGATGCCATGGTTAATACCATGTATTTGCTCCGGGAAATATATTCTGGAACTGATGAATTCGCTTCATTGCAACTTGATGAAATGATTAAGGACCAGGCACGTCAGTCATTTGATAAGGGCTTGCAATGCATTCTTCGGTCCCAAATCAGGATAGCCGGAAAACCAACGGTTTGGTGTGCCCAGCACGATAAGGTTACTTTGGCTCCAACAGGAGCCCGGAGTTATGAGCTTCCATCCTTTAGTGGATCCGAATCGGTTGGCGTGGTGCTGTTACTGATGAGTATTGATCACCCTGATGACCAGGTGATCACAGCGGTTGAGGGTGCGGTAGAATGGTTTGAAAAAAGTAAGATTGAGGGCATTAAGATCAACAAGATCATCAATGAAGACGGTCAGGAAGATTTGATTGTTGTGAAGGAAGAAGGAGCCCCGACTTTATGGGCGCGGTTTTATGACCTGGAAACTGGAAAGCCTTACTTCTGTAGCCGGGATGGGGTCAAGAAGGATTCCCTGGCAGAGATTAGCCATGAACGCAGGAACGGTTACCGATGGTATGTCGAATCTCCCGCGAAGGTTTTGCAGAAGTACCCTATCTGGAGAGAGAAAGTTTTGGAAAAGGAATTCCATAAACCCAGAGTAATTATCAGTACCGATATTGGTGGAACGGATCCGGATGATTTTCAGTCCATGATCCATTACCTGATGTATGCGGATCGGTTTGACACCGAAGGGTTGATTTCTTCGCCGTATGGTGATGGTCGAGCCAAGGATATCCTTGATATGATCGACTTGTATGAAAAAGATTTACCCCGGCTTTCGCTGCATGGTGATTTTCCGGATCCTGAAAACTTGCGTTCTGTTACTAAACAAGGGGCGACTGATTTTGCTCCGCCACAGGGCTGGAGCGATCAGCCTACCGAAGGCTCAGAATGGATTGTTCAAAGGGCAAACGAGGGGAGTGACCGACCACTTTGGGTGCTGGTCTGGGGTGGACTGGAAGACCTGGCTCAGGCATTACACGACGATCCGGGCATTGAGGACAAAATAAGAGTCTACTGGATTGGGGGGCCAAACAAAAAGTGGAGTGTACATGCTTATCTGTATATAGCCCGACATTTTCCGGATCTCTTTTTTATTGAAGCCAACTCCACTTATCGAGGATGGTTTATAGACGAAGGTTTCAGTACGAAACTAAGTAATGTGGGTTTCTATGAACATCACATCAGGGGCAAAGGAACCATGGGAACGGCCTTCGGTAATTATTATGGCGGAGAGATCAAAATGGGTGATACACCATCTATGGTCTATGTGCTTGAGGGTGACCCGGAGAAACCGGATGGTGACAGTTGGGGAGGTAGTTTTATTCCTCTGCGTTCCAGTGCATACAGGCCTGTTTACAGACAGACCACCACTTCAGATACCATCCCTGCTTACAGCGTGATTGAGTGGATATTTGCTGAAGGCGAAAAGGAAAAATCAGGGGCTGATCCTTTTGTCTGGATATCGATAGACGGGCAACGTATTGACGGTTTTTACAGTGAGGAGGAAGGAGAATACAGGGTCAGGTTTGTACCCAAGCGATCCGATAATTGGACCTACACCGTGCATTCCAGCTTCACTGAATTAGATGGAAATACCGGTGAGTTTGTCAGTGTCAATCCCTGGCCCGGTGAGGAACACCCAACCAATATACCATTGAATCACTGGTGGACAGATCGGATGGAGGACAATACGTATCTCGGTATTTACCAGGGAGCAGGTACTGTTTCCAAATGGAGAGAAGCCTTTCTTGCTGATTGGGCCCGTCGGTTGGACTGGCTTAAGGATTAGCAACTTTTCATATGAGAATCCATAGAAAAATATTCATAGCAATGAGTTTGATTAGGCTGTTACTATCAGGGTCAAAGCTGTTGATTACGACAGCTTTTCTTTCGTTTTTTTCGATTGCCCTGGGACAAAGTGAAAAACCCCGGGTATTTGTACTTACCGATATTGAGAATGAACCGGATGATGCTCAGAGTCTGGTCAGATTTCTGACCTATTCCAATCACTGGGATGTTGAGGGAATTGTTGCTACCACTTCGTGCTGGCAGAGAGATCAAACTGCCGAGTGGAGAATCCACGAAATAGTGGATGCTTATGGCAAGGTCCGTGACAACCTCGAGGTGCATGAACAAGGTTATCCATCGTATGATTATCTGAAAAGCATCATCAAAGTTGGGATACCTAAATTCGGAATGCTGGGAGTAGGTGAAGGACAGGACTCTGAAGGATCCGATTGGTTAATCCAATGTCTGCAAAAAGACGATCCCCGACCACTTTATATACAGGCCTGGGGAGGAGCGAATGTGCTGGCTCAGGCTCTTTGGAAAATGGAACGAACCCTTTCCAGATCTGAACTGGATGACATTATCACCAGGATCAGGGTATACACCATTTCGGATCAGGATGACACCGGACCCTGGATACGGAATCATTTTCCGGGTATTTTTTATGTGGTGAGTCCGGGTTATCAGGAAAATGGAGGAGGTCAGTATCACTATGCTACCTGGTCGGGTATTTCAGGAGATAAATTTCACGGACGGTTTAGTGGCCCTGATTTTACCATCGTCGATAACCCCTGGCTTGATGAACATATTCGACAGAATCATGGTCCCCTTGGAGCTGAGCATCCGCATACCGAGTATTTGATGGAGGGAGACACACCTTCTTTCCTTGGCCTTGTCAATAATGGTATGAACGATCCTGAACACCCCAACTATGGTGGCTGGGGTGGTCGTTACGAATTATATATTCCCCAGTTTAAAAAGTATATGTACGAACCTGAAACCCGACCCATATGGACGAATGCACAGGATGAAGTGTGGAGTGAAATAACCAACCGGCACCACACCAGTAATCATGCTACTATCTGGAGATGGAGAGAAGCCTATCAACATGATTTTGCAGCCAGAATTGATTGGAGCAATACTTCAACTTATGAAGATGCCAATCATCCACCGATGGTCAAGCTATCAAATCCCAATGAAATTTCAGTCAAATCAGGGGAGCAGGTCAATTTAAGCGGAGTGGGTTCTACTGACCCTGATGGTCATCAATTGACTTACCAATGGATATTTTACAAGGAAGTGGGCACTCTAAATGCCAGTGATTTTAAGTTGGATAATCCAGACAGTGAGACTGTATTTTTCAATGCACCCTCGGTAGCAAAATCAGAAACCATGCATTTTATTCTGGCAGTCACTGATGATGGAGTTCCTTCACTTACCCGTTATCAAAGGGTCATTGTGAATGTGCTGCCGGAGTAGAGTTTGGCTAATTTTAATGATCCATCGTGGGGCTATGGCGGAGGCTCTAATTTTATTTGCCATGCTTGCTGAATTTCATTTTTTTGATTCGCATTTAATTAACTTTCTTTGCATTTATTTTATATTGTGTAATTCTAACAATCTGCCGAATCAAGAGTTAGGGGAACTACTGCTGCTATGAAAGAGATGAATTCGGACTTGCAACTCTGGGTTGCCTTCCAGAAAGGTGATGATATCGCACTGCATAAGATCTTTAAAAAATATTATGCACTTCTACATAGTTTTGGTGTTAAAATGACCGGTAACTCCCAGCTTGTGGAAGATTGTTTACAGGATTTCTTTCTCTACCTATGCGAGAAAAGGGGGCAATTTATGAACGTTAGGTTTGTTAGAGGATACCTGTTTAAGTCGTTTCGCAGACGTTTATGGAAGAGGAATAAGAATAGTGGTCAATTGGAAATAGATCATATTCATGGTCCCTTTGAAGTCAGTCCTGAAGAAGTACATGTTCAAAAGCATCATGCCCGAAACCAGGCTGAAGTTGTTGCCCGCCTCATGAATAATTTGCCTCCGCGACAACGAGAGGTTCTCTATCTCAGGTATTACAATGGCTTGAGTATTGAAGAGATTTCCCAGGTGTTGTCGATTACGTATCGAGGTGTTGTCAACACACTTTATAAAGCACTGAAGAAACTGAGAGAGCAAAAGGATTCCATACCTCTTCTTGAGTATGGAATTATGGCTTTTATGCTGCAGTTTTCAATTTTTTAAATTTTTTCCCAAAAAAGTAGGTGACCAATTCGCTATTCTGCACTCTTAGATAGTAAACCGAGTACAGAGTGCGATTCCGGGAATCAACCTCGAAGCATTAACAGAGCTATGCAAGAATTTACATCGGATGATCACTATGAGCAAATTGAGGATTTTCTGAAAGATGAGAGTTTCATTGCCTGGGTGAAGCAGTCGGATCAAGTCAGTTGGAAACATTGGAATCAATGGGTGCAGGATCATCCCGAAAAACAGGAAGTGATCAGCAGGGCAATTCTTATCGTCAAAGGTGTGGATTTTGTACCAAAATATTTGTCAGAAGATGAGGTCGACAGACACTGGCAAAAGTTTAGTAGTTCCCGTAATAAGCGATTAGCAGAAAACAGGAGAAAATCTCCGTTTTCTCTGAGGAGGAACTGGTTGAAAATCGCTGCTACTGTTTTGATCCTGGTGGTGTCAATGGTCGGGTATAATATTTATCAGCATCAGGAGGTGGACATCGTTACATCTTTTGGTGAGAGGAAAGTGATTGAGTTGGCAGATGGGACAGTAGTGGATCTGAATGCTAATTCCACCTTGAGTTACGTACGCAATAATCCAAGGAAAGTAACATTGGATGGTGAAGCCTATTTTACCGTTTCCAAAAAGCCCGATACGGGTGAGCGCTTTTATGTTGTGACCAAGGATCTCGATGTTGAAGTTCTGGGAACAGTATTTAATGTAAATAGCCGGGATAGAAAGACAGAGGTAGTATTGCAAGAGGGTAAAGTCAGACTGGATATGAAGGAGGAGGGTGATCTTATTATGGAACGTGGTGGTCTGGAACTTGTTAGCTACTCGATGGAAGAGAAGAAAATCATCAGGAAGGAGGAGAAGGTGGATACAGAACTACATACGTCCTGGAAAGATGGTATGTTGATTTTCGATAACACTCCATTGTCTGAAGTGTTGAAAACTATAGAAGATATTTATGGTGTTCATGTGATCTTTGAGGAGTCTGCGGATCCCAATAAGTTATTGAATGGAGGAGTGCCCAGCGATGATCTGGACGTGTTTATTCAGACCTTGCAGGCAATTTATGCTTTGGATATTGAACATGCCGAGGATCGATTGATCATCAGGTAATGCTGAAATAAACCGACGAGAAGTAACAAATAGTTATGACTTTTCGGAGGTAGGAAATAATTGAACTGGCTGTATTCAACTTCGGATGGATCTGGTTATAACCAGGTGCCAACTGGAACGGGTATGCTTGGAAAACAACTTCTGAACTATTGTTCGTAAAAGAATTAATTATGAAATCGGAAAATCGAATTTTCAGTCAATTCATCTGGGTAGCTTGTCTTATAGCACTAGGTAATGCTCCATTGCATGCCAGTAGTCCTGACGCTGCCGAGCGATTACTGGTGGATGTTTTGAAAGAAATCAGTGACCGTTATGAAGTGATTTTCACCTATGACGTGAAAACTCTCGAAGGAATAACTATTAATTTCGAAGAGGAGAGCTTTCGAAGCCTTGATGCTGCCATTGAAAGTGTAATGCGTCAGACAAATTTAAATTATGAACACCTGGGTACTAAGTATTATGTCATATACCGTGATACAAAAAAGGGACAGCGTTCGATCCGGAAGTTGAGAAGAAAAATTAAGCAAATTCAACAAATCGAAGAATCAGGCAATCTTGGTTTTTACATGAAGAAAAACCGGGGCCTGGATCACCTGCAAAATGTGGCTACAAATCTGCAGCAATTTCAAAAACAGGTTTTTGAGGTAAAAGGGAGGGTAATTGATGAGTTTGGCGAACCATTGATTGGTGTAAATATCGTCGTAAAGGGAACAGGTGTTGGGACTGTAACAGATTTTGATGGTTCATATGAGCTTGAGGTAAGCGATGGAAATGAAACACTGGTTTTTTCCTACCTGGGTTTCAGTAAGCAGGAGGTACAGGTGGATCAGCGAAACACCATTGATGTTGTGATGGTGGCCGATACAGAAGCATTGGATGAAGTAATTGTTGTGGGATATGGGTCTCAGAGCAAACGAGAATTAACCAGTTCGATCAGTACCATCAGTTCTCAGGACTTTAAAGAAATGCCTATTGTAGGTCTTGATCAATCCATACAGGGAAGAGCTCCCGGAGTAGTGGTTGTAAGTAACTCGGGAGAACCTGGTGGAGGGATCACGATGAGAATTAGGGGTGCGTCTTCTATTGGGTCAGGTAATGATCCTCTATATGTGATAGATGGAATTCCTTTGGATAATATTCAGACAGCGAATGTTAATGTCGGTGAGTCCAGAATAAATGGAATAAGTCAGATTAATCCTGCTGATATAGAAAATATTCAAATTCTTAAGGATGCTGCGGCAACAGCCATATATGGGGCTCGAGCATCAAATGGAGTAGTTTTGATTACTACTAAGAGGGGATCGGAAGGTGTGTCAGAGATTTCTTTTGATGCCTATGCAGGTATATCAGACGTGACATCCAGATATGATGTTCTCGGGGCATCTGATTTTGCTGTATTGCAAAATGAGGGTATGGCTCAAATTGATCAACCTCCTGTCTACGATCAGTCTTTTATAGATAATCCGGAAGTGGATACCGATTGGCAAGATGAAATATTACGAACGGCTAATGTATATAATGCTAATCTTTCGGCGAGAGGTGGTACTGCAAAGACCGGCTACATGATTAGCGCCGGTTACCTTGATCAGGAGGGTACTATAATTAATACTGAATTTAAACGGTACAGTCTGCGAGCTAACATAGATCACAAATTAAATGAGATTGTGAAAGTTGGGATGAATCTTTTTACCTCATTTACAAACCAGGACAGGGC
>JAUILF010000383.1 GCA_030433135.1 Bacteroidia bacterium
TATTTTGAACTAATTCGTGAAATGGTTTCTGATCATTGTCCGGATAGAGTTGCTCACCTGGACAGAATCAAGAAATTGAACACAAACAGTGAGTACTTTAATGAACAATCTGAATGGTACCGAAACCAGGTCATTGACACGCTCGAAGTCATCGCAGACTCACAGGTAATCATGGAGGTCAATACCAAAGGATACTACAACGGAGAAATCGAAGAAATGTATCCGTCGAAATGGGTTTTAGAGATCGCCAGTGAATTGGGCATACCGGTCCATCTTGCCTCTGATGCTCATCATCCGGATAACATTATAAAGGGATTTGATACTGGTGCCAGAATCCTTTTTGAAGCAGGTTACAAGAGCTGGTGCATACGTGATGGTAATAACTGGATCGAAGAGCCAATTTCGCAAATGGCCTTTCTATAAGAGACCGTTTAATTCAAGCCTCGAACGGTGAACGGGCTCGTCTTGGACAACGTTTGCAGGCACTTCCTTTCTTGTACTTCTTACAGCACTTCTTCTTGTAGGATTTACTCTCGACAGGTATCACCGGCTGTTGCAGCACAGGAAGTGCGATGAAGCCCAAAGTTCCTTTTTGAAAAGTGTCGATATCCACGTTGACATTCATGAGTGCAATGATAACTCTCTCCCACCCTCACCACAATACCCGATTTTAGCATTTTATATACCTAAGGTTAGTGATGTTCATACTCTCCTGGTGTTTGCCATTTTAGGAAGCCGGCCTCAATTATGCACTGGCAATATGGCAAAACATGGGATCGACTGCGACCATCCATCAGACTGAACGATGCCTTCACGACAGAGTAATATTTGGAAACTCTAACAGTTTCCGTCAAACATTCTAAAGCACCACCCTGGATACTCAATATAATATTCGGACATCAAACCAATGTCTGGAAGATAATTCTAATTACAATTATAAATCAGGTATCCAATCCGGCAAATACCATTAACACTGGCATAATCACCTTTTAACCCACTATTTCTACCATTCATCGAATTAGTTTGGCATTCCATCATTACCAATGTAATTTTCTGTAAAAATTAACGGAAACTTTAAACACTATAATAGTTTCCATGTTTATCTTTGTCGAAGATAAGCAGAAAAATGAAAGGAGATAAGATTTGCGAACAGGCACGGGCGATGTTTCTGAGGTTTGGAATAAAAAGCGTGAGTATGGATGATCTCAGCCAACAGATAGGAATTTCCAAAAAGACATTGTATCAGTTTATACCTAATAAGACCGGGCTGGTGGCAGCCGTGCTCAATCAACATTTTGAGAATCAGAAATCAATCATAGAAAAGCTCAAAAAATCGGCGTCCGACCCCATCCACGAACTGGTACTGATCGCACGTCATATGGTGGAAATGCTCAAAGAAATCTCACCCAACACCATGTACGACTTAAAAAAGTACTACGCCGCTCAATGGCAGGAAATAGACCGGAAGCGCAGTGATCTGATTATGGAGCAGATGCATAACAATTTGACCAATGGTGTCAACTGTGGATTGTACCGTGAGGATATCGACGTGGACCTTTTAGCCACTCTGTATTTGCGTGCTACTGTCTTGGTAACAGATGAAGAGATATTTGACCGTCACAAGGAAAAGAAAGCAGAAATCTATACTGAATTCGTGAAATATCACATCCGGGGAATCGCTACGGAAAAAGGGATAACCCTCCTGAATCAATATGAACAGTTGTTAAACGAATGACCTATGCTTAAATATCGTTTGAATCGCCTGATCCTTCTACCTATTCTAATATTCATATCAGCCTACTTGCAGGCACAGGTACCCGCATTTACCTTACAAGAGGCTATTCAATATGCACGGCTGAATCACAACAAGGTCAAGAGTGACCTGCTGAAAGTTGCTGATGCAGATGAAAGTATCAAGGAATATACGGCCATTGGACTACCCAAGATCAATGGCAATGTCGATTACCAGCACTACATCGATATCCCAACCTCGATTCTACCTGCCGGAAGTTTTTTTCCGGGAGATCCGGATCAGGGTATACCCCCCAACCCGGAGGAGGACCTGGCCGTGCAATTTGGTGTTAAAAACACCCTCACCGCATCTGTTGGAGCGGATCTCCTGATTTTCGACGGTTCCTTCTTTGTTGGTCTTCGTGCATCCAAAGTCTTCAAGGAACTGGTGATGAAACAAACGGAGATCACTCAGGAGGATCTTGGCTATGAGGTGGCAAAAGCCTACCTGGGAGTGGTAGTTGCAAAGGAAAATCACGAAATACTGTTGGAAAACATTGATGTTATCCGGGAGAATTATGACGAATCTGCTGCTACCTATGAGCAAGGTTTTATAGAAAAGCTGGACCTCGATCGTCTTGAACTAACCCTTAACAACTTGCTGCGACAGGAAGAACGTGTTCGCAGCATGATTGATGTCAGTAAGAATGTGCTCAAGTTTTCCATGGGATATCCTATCGAAGATACACTCACAGTGAGTGAGACCATCGAAGATTTGATCCTTACGGAATATGAAATGGCACAGTACAGCACCGTACAACCTGATTTCATGAACCGGGCTGACTATGCCTCCATGATGGTCGGCAACGAGCTCAATGAACTCAATATCAAGAGACTTCAATATCGCTATCTGCCGGTGTTGCGGGGATTTGGCAATTATTCACAGGTCTTGCAAGGCAACAAATTTGCCGATGGCAGATGGTTTCCAACCAGTATCGTTGGCCTCACACTCAATGTTCCCATTTTCGACGGAATGGATAAGAAGGTAAAAATCGACCGGGCGGAAATTGAGAGAGATCAGCACCTGATCAACATTGACAACCTCGAGGACGCCATAACCCTCGAAGTTCAAAATGCAAAAATTGCTTTTGACAACGCAAAGAATACACTTGAAGCTGCTGAATACAGCCAGACACTGGCTCAAAAAATTTATGACACCTCCCTTATTAAATATCGCGAAGGGGTGGGATCCAGCCTGGAGCTGACACAGTCCGAACGGGATCTTTACAGATCGCAGGGAGAATATATCAATGCATTATACGAATTACTAATCGCAAGGGTTGAATTGGAAAGGTCCCTCGGTAACCTCTAATCAATTACTATGAACAACTTACCATACCAATTAAGTATCGCACTTGCACTCCTCCTTACCATCAGTGCGTGTCAATCTACCGCACCGGAGACAGCACCGAAAGATTTGGCAGGTCTCCGGGCACTATTGGCAGAAAAAAGAACTGCTCAAAAGGCTTTGACCAGTGAGATTGAAGATCTTCAGGATCAGATTGCTACCCTTGATACCAATAACCAGGCATCAAAGCGGCTCGTGACGGTTATGCCGGTAGAAACGAGAAACTTCAGGCATTACGTGACCGTGCAGGGGCAGGTAGCCTCAGATGACATTGTCAATGCCAGCAGCGAAGTTGGGGGCAGAATTCTCAATCTTACCGTGGACGAGGGAGATAATGTAGAAGCGGGTCAACTCATTGCGGAAGTGGACCTCGAAAGCATCGACAAACAGATTGCCGAATTGGAAAAATCACTCGAACTGGCGAGTGAAATCTATGAGCGCCAATCCAGGCTGTGGAACCAGGAAATTGGTTCGGAAATTCAATATCTCGAAGCCAAGAACAACAAAGAGCGTCTGGAAAAATCGCTGGAGACGTTGAATTTTCAGAAAACCCGAGGTGATGTATATGCACCCATCTCCGGAGCCGTGGATCGGGTATTTCTGAAGGAAGGAGAACTGGCAGGTCCGGGTGCGCCGATCGTACAAATTCTAAATACCGGCAAACTCAAGGTAGAAGCTGACGCACCGGAAAACCTGCTGGGATCCGTCCATCGAGGTGACCGGGTTCAGGTCTTCTTGCCCGCTTTCAATGATACTCTGGACAGCCGGGTACTGTTAATTGGAAGAACTATAGATCAGGCCAACCGAACCTTCAAGATCGAAACCAGCATCAGCAACCGTTCCGGATTGATCAAGCCAAATCTCCTGGCTGAAGTAAGAATCAATGATTTTACCGAAGAAGATGTGGTAGTCATTCCCCAGGAACTGGTACAACAAGAAGTAGGTGGTGATGATTTCGTACTGGTTGCCGATCAGTCAGAAGAAGAATGGATAGCCAAAAAAGTGTATGTGACCACTGGAGATAGTTATGAAGGATCTGTGGTGATCAAAGAGGGGTTAACTCCGGATCAAAAGTTGATTAAAGACGGAGCCCGAAGTGCTACAGACCAGGAATTGATTGCTATTGCTGACAGTCAAATGAAGTAAACATGAGTACACAAAAAATAAAAGAGAAACTTCGTGAATTCGGACTGACTTCGTTGGCAGTTGACAATGCCACATCAGTTTTCATCCTTACAGCCATGATCTTTCTCTTTGGGTTGAGGTCATATAACAGTATGCCCAAGGAACAGTATCCTGATGCCTCCTTCCCCACCGTATACATCAATACACCCTACTTTGGTAACTCTGCAGCTGAAATCGAGAATTTGATTTCGAGGCCCATTGAGAAGGAGATCCAGTCTATTACCGGACTGAAAAACCTCCAGTCTACATCCATGCAGGACTATTCCGTAATTACCGCTGAGTTTAATACGGATCTTGAGATGGAGGATGCTTTGCGTAAGGTAAAAGATGCCATTGACCGGGCAAAAAGTGAATTGCCCAACGACCTCGACCAGGACCCCCTGGTACTGGAAGTCAATACGGCAGAGATTCCCATCATGACCATCAATATGTCGGGACAGTTTTCCATGGATCAGTTACGCACCTATGCGGAATTTATGGAAGACAAAATCGAGGAAATAGATGAAGTTTCCGGTGTTAACATTAAGGGTGCTTTGGAGAGAGAGGTGCGTATAGATGTTGATCTGCACAAGATGCAGGCCCTGCAGGTTACATTTAATGACCTGGAAAATGCCATTGCATCCGAAAACATGAATATGTCAGCCGGAGAGATCATCAATAATGATTTTCGCCGGGCTGTCCGGGTAATGGGACAATTTGAAGATGTGGACGAGATTCGCAATGTGATTGTCAAAAGCGAAAACCAGCGTCCCATTTATCTGAAAAACATAGCCAATACTACCTATGGCTTTCAGGACCGAACCAGCTATGCCAGATCCGGTAGTTCTCCCGTAGTTTCCCTGGATGTAATCAAACGCAAGGGCGAAAATTTGCTGGATGCATCCGACAAGATCAAAGCGCTGGTGGAGGAGACCAGAGTTAACCTTCCTGAGAGTCTGAATATCAGCATTTTCAATGATCAGTCAGTGTATACCAGGAATGAGGTATCAAATCTTGAAAACAGCATTATCTCCGGAATTATCCTGGTGGTGCTGGTACTCCTGTTTTTCCTCGGCCTGAGAAATGCCATGTTTGTAGGTCTGGCTATTCCCCTGTCCATGCTGACCGCCATCATGTGGCTTTCACTGACCGGAGTGACCATGAACATGGTGGTATTGTTTGCGCTGATTCTGGCGCTCGGACTCCTGGTGGACAACGCCATTGTGGTAGTGGAAAACATCTATCGGTATATGCAGCTGGGTTACAATGGTCGTGATGCCGCCAAGTACGCCACAGGTGAGGTGGCCCTGCCCATTATTGCCTCTACAGCCACAACCCTCGCCGCGTTTGTACCACTGGCGTTCTGGCCGGGATTGATGGGTGAGTTCATGAAATACCTTCCCATCACCCTGATCATCGTGCTGAC
>JAUILF010000384.1 GCA_030433135.1 Bacteroidia bacterium
GAGTCACCGATGAATCCACTTCAGACGGAAGGGCACAGCTTGACATCAAGGGCGGCACTGAGCCTTATAATTATCAATGGGACAATGGTTTTGATGGCGACCAACCCGAGAACTTATCCTTTGGCAATCACTCAGTTACGGTGACCGATGCTAACGGCTGTAGTGAGGTAGTTACGTTTGAGACGGAAAAGAAAATTCTGCCACAATTGTCCATTTCCAGCCTGAAAGAAGGAGAAGTTGTGGAGATGCAAATGCTTCAGTTTGATGCGGATAGTACCAATATCAACAATTCGGCTGAGCCCATCCTGGATGAGGTTTACGAATTCCTGAAAGACAATCCCGGGGTAGTCATTCGGGTAGAAGGACATACGAACAACATTCCACCGGATGAATTTTGTGACAAGTTGAGTACGGCCAGAGCCAAGTCAGTGGCCGAATATGTGGTGCAGAAAGGAGTAGCCGGAGAAAGGGTGTATTACCGTGGATATGGCAAACGCAATCCCCGTTATTCCAACCGTACCCCGGAAGGCAGGCGTAAAAATCAGCGGGTGGAGATCAATATTCTGTCCATAGATGAGGGTGAGTAATGTATCGCAGATTGATATTCAGACGGCCATAAATTAGTCCTATCTGGCGAACGTTACCTCCTGAAAATGGGGAGTTTAGATGATTTACAGATCATCTGGCATGCTTTTTCGTACAATTCGGTAGATATCCAGTTCCATATTATGCATATTCAGAAATTGTTAAGTATCTTTCTGAAGCGTTTCGTTTAAAACTCCAAGAAGATGATCAAGGCCTATACCCTTAAAACATTCCTATCTACTATTTTTCTTGTTTGTGCAACCGTTGCTGCCTCTGCTTTTGACCCGACAGATCTTCCTGTCGATTCGATTGATTGTGGAGAGGCTATTGCGGGATCTAATAACCTGGGTGAAAATAATTTTACTGCTGCCGATTATGCTTGTTACATGGGGGCCGATAATTATGATGGGGTCGACAGTGTTTTCAAAGTAACACTTGAAGAACAGACATCTGTCAGTTTCTTCTTAAAAACACTGGATAACGCCGATTTTGATATGTTCTTGTTGGACAATCAGGTAGTAGATGGTGTTGACTGTCCCGGCACTTGTTTCGCTGCAGGAATAACAGAAGATGATGATCTATTGGTTGAGGACCTTTCCGCTGGTATATATTGGATTGTCGTGGATATTCCAGGAACTGAACCTGAAGGTGGTTATGTTCTTTCAATGGAATGTGAGGGAGTTTTTGATACCATTTCTTGTGGTGATGCAGTGGTTGACAATACGACTGGTCGAATGAGCATGTATGATGGTACTGAGTATGACAATTGTGTTTCGAATTCCGGTGCTTTTCAATCTGGAGATAAAACATTTTTACTTGAATTGGATCAACCGGAGGATATTGAAATTTCTATGTCTGGTGATCTGATAAATCTTGGTCAGGTGTTTCTTATCGAGAGAAATATGGATGGTAGTTTAGGAGCCTGTATGGCAAATGGAATGCAAATGGATGGAGAGCTTGTCATCTCAATGTCTCCATTAGCAGCAGGGTCTTATTACGTCATAGTTGACGGTGTGGGATTTCCTGATTTTTTTAATGAAGGCGAGTTCAGATTGGAGATTGACTGTGGTAAAACATACACTGACGTGGTCATTGACGAATCTTACGATGGATCCACAGAGGGAAAAATTAGTGACTTCAGTGAAATAGATTACGCCGACTGCATAGACGGACCTGCAGATGTTTTTGATTACTCTGCCGGAGATCAATTATACCGCCTGGAACTCACTGAAGGGTATGAAGTGATGGTCTCACTTACTTCTAATGAAGAAAATCTGGATCTGATTATCATGGATAATTATCAGGTAGATGGTGAGGATTGCCCCGGTAATTGCATTGCCTTCAGCAATCAGGTGGGGAGTGATAGTATACTGGCAGAACTTGATACTGCAGGTGTCTACTGGATTATTGTAGATGGAGAGGGCTTTGACGAAAATGGTGAGATCATGTATAACCAGGGAAGTTTCACTCTTTCCATCTCTGGAACCTCCTTGCCCATCCAACTCGCCAGATTTGAAGCTTTCCCACAAAACAATGAAGTCAAATTGGAATGGACCACAGCCAGTGAAGTCAATAGTGAAAAATTTATCGTACAGCGATCAGACGATGGTCTGTTCTGGACGGATATTAGTATTGTAGATGCCCAGGGTTTTAGTGAAATACTGACCGATTATCAGCATACCGATTTTCAGCCCATGAACGGGGACAATTACTATCGTCTGAAAATGATGGACCTGGATGGCTCCTATGAATACTCCAATGTGGTAAATGTAGCCTTTGGAGGCCATGGTCAACTAAAAGTATATCCCAACATCAGTAGTACTATGATCACGGTAGACTTTGGCGAGGAGACTCCCTCCGAATTCCATATCATAGATGCTTACGGTAAAGTATACAGGTCAATTGATACCGAAGATCACCGTTCGGACATCGATATCAGCCAACTTGCTTCAGGTATGTATTACCTGCATTTCGAGGATCGGTCTGAGGCACTGCCGTTTATTAAGCAGTAGGTGAGGCGAGTTACATCTCGTTTGTCTTGCTTGATAATAAACCAGATTAATGGAGGGTGACCTTACAGGCCACTATGGTCGACAACACTGTGAATGGGGCGTTGCCCCATCCTTTCAGTTGCAGGCCCTTCAGGCCTGATAACCGAAAATCGAACTCTGATAATCTTTCTTGAGTTGTGATCTGGCCAGTATTGCCGTGTAATCCGATCATTAATGATCCTCTAGCCAATCCATCAACTGCATAGACATGCAATCGGCGTTCGTTGATCCCTGTTTACCTCCAGGCAGGCTTGTTCGATATTCATTTTACGAGTTACATCTCGTTTGTCTTGCTGGAAAATAAACCAGATTAATGGAAGGTGACCTTACAGGCCACTATGGTCGACAACACTGTGAATGGGGCGTTGCCCCATCCTTTCAGTTGCAGGCCCTTCAGGCCTGATAACCGAAAATCGAACTCTGATAATCTTTCTTGAGTTGTGATCTGGCAAGTATTGCCGTGTAATCCGATCATTAATGATCCTCTAGCTAATCCATTAACTGTATAGACATCTAATCGGCGTTCGTTAGTCCCTGTCTACCACCAGGCAGGCTTGTTCGATATTCATTTTACGAGTTACATCTGGTTTGTCCTGCTTGAAAATAAACCAGATTAATGGAGGGGTGAACTGCAACCATCAAGGCCCGGAGGGCTGAAACCTTTGTAGCTCAAATTGTGCAAACAGATACAGCGCCGTAGGTGCGACACCTTATGTTTATGGAATGGTTGAAATTAATCTTACGCTGCCATACCACGCTTTACCATCTTTTTAGTGGGGGTATCGATTTCACTGATGTCGTGCGGTCCAATCCATTCCAGGATATTGCCTGCGGGATCCAGCTTACAGGTAATGTGAAAGGTAGTACCCTCGGATGCATGGAGTCGGAAGGTGGCAAAGACAATCTCGCTTACCGGATCAGAGGGATCGGGTTCATACATCCAGACATTTTGTTCCGGGCACAAGCCCAGGAGCTCTGCCAGTGCTTCTCCACTACTTTCGTAAAAGAGCCCGTTGTTTCTCTTGAGATCCCAGGCAATGGCATCGATCATTTGCTGGGAGCGATTATTCTGATTGGAGATTTCTGAATATACCATGTCATTATCTTTTGATTACAATGCTAAGGTAAATCAAAACCGTGCAACATATTTGCACGGTAGATTTAGGTGAGCATTATTTCTTATTCGGGATCACGGATAGACACGGATTTTGGGGATTACACAGATTTGTACCTTATCCAGAATACCACATTGCATCAGACACAAAAAGCCAACAAGCAAACTAGCTAACTGGCCAGCAAGCTAACCGGCTAACCAGCCATTACTCCAAGGGTCTTTGGCTCCAGACTTCGTAGATGGGATCGCCCTTGCTACTCTTTCCCGAGTGATGCCAGGCACCGTCTTTCAATTCATAGTTGAATGGAAGCACAGCTCCTACCCTGCTCACATCCCGGGAGAAGAAATCAATGGTCTCTGTGTACTTGCCTCCTTCAGTCGTATAAGTACCACCACCGGTTCCGCGAAAATCTTTGGTTTCAACATTGTAGGCAATCCATTGAAAGCGTGTACCGGAGAGAATCTTCATGGTTTTACGTGGGCCACGCTGCATGGCCTGCAATTCGCCATCACGTTCCCTTCCGGTAATCAGCCAGGCACCAGCCAACTCTCCGGGGCCTCCATCATCCAGACGACTCCAACCATCACCTTCTATGTAGAGCATATCTCCGCTAACCGATACACTAGCACTTTGTTTTAGTCCAATTTGCTCAGGATCCGCAGTATTAAATTCATACACAAAGGACACCATACCAGAACTACTTTCTTCCCAGGTACCCCCTTCTGTACCTACAAACTCATGGTTGTCACTTTGGAAGTAAGCGATGGAGAAGTAACCATCCGCAATGATGCATACCGCTTTGTTTTCGCCAATGGTAGTAGTCCATCCACCGATATGGTCGCTTTGAGACCAAACCTGGGCTGAAGTGATCAGGACAATTAGCAGCGAGAGGGACAAATTACAAATGATGTGTTTCATGACCTTTTACAATTAAATGAGACTTTCAAAATTCTTAAAGCTACATGTAGTACCATTGAATATCACATTTTACCATCCGGATTGTGTGATATTCAAACATACCATCGCTTCTTCCAAAAATAAATAAAATACTTTTGCAGTCGATCTAAGATCATGATTGAAGCCTTTATCCATTCACCAATATTATTACTTTTTGTAGTAACGGCTCTCGGCTACTGGATAGGAAGTATCAGAATACGCGGTAGCAAGCTGGGTGTTGCGGCAGTCTTGTTCGTGGGATTGCTGTTCGGAGCTCTTGACCCTGCCCTGCAAGTACCGGAAATCATTTCCTTTCTTGGACTTACGATTTTCGTATACACCGTCGGTTTGCAAAGTGGTCCCGGCTTTTTTCGCAATATTCAAAAGCACGGATTACGCGACGTGTCTTTTGTGATTCTGATGCTGACCTTGTCGGCATCTATCGCCATTGGTCTTCATTATCTCTTTGGTTTCAAGGCATCGACAACTGCAGGACTATTTGCCGGAGTAACTACCAATACCCCTGCCCTGGCTGGATTACTTGATGCCATTAGTAATAAATATGTCGGCACCATGGGTGATCAGCTTAGTAAGGAGGCTGTGGTAGGTTATTCCATATCCTATCCCATGGGAGTCATCGGCGTTATGATGGCAATCGCACTAATGGAAAAATGGTTGAAGATCGACTATGGCGAAGAACAGAAGATCCTGCGTAAGGAACATCCTATCCAGCAAGATATGAAGAACACGGTCATCAGGATCACTTCCGATCGCTTTGCCCATACCCCCATCCGCGACCTGATCAAAAAGCATCAATGGGAAGTTGTCTTTGGCCGTCTTTTGCACAATGGGGGTACATCCCTGGTATCCTGGGATACCACCCTGCGTGAAGGCGATCTGATAAAGGCCGTTGCTAATCGTGACGAACTCGATCAGATCATTTCCCTCCTCGGTGAAGAGGCTCCGGAGGAACTGATGACCGGAGATCCGACCTATGAGACAGCCCGCATCTTCGTATCCAATCCGGC
>JAUILF010000015.1 GCA_030433135.1 Bacteroidia bacterium
TTATAAGAGTCGTTTTGCCAAGGGCACCAACTTGCATTATTTCCTAGCCTTACCCATTTTAGCACTCCTTTTTCTCAGCAATAGTGCGAGGTTGTCAGAATCTGATTTGTTGTTTGCCACGCCCGGTTTTCTAGAAACTTTAAGTCAGCCATTAATTATATATGGAAGTGAAAGTATACCTGAAAAAAATGGTCCGGTTTTACAATGGGGCGAACAGAGGTACCGAATTCCCGCAACTATCTCTGATCAGACTTCGCCACTCGTTCCTCATTTGACTTACAATTTGAACAAAGAGGATATTGATATACAATCATTTGAAATCATTTCAAGAGACGAATATCAGGACATCAATCTAAGGCTGAGCATAACTCAATTTAACGATGGTTCTGTAAAGTCATTTGAAGAAAAAATTCATCAATTATCACATGAATTTTCAAACGAGTTCAAAGAAGAACTTCGCAACTTAACTGATAAATCAGAAGTATCTATTACCGGAAACGTAAACGACATCAAAAACAGAGTCACAAGACATATCAGAGTCCATTTTAATATAAATGATCCAGCATCCAAAGTTAATTATATAAAATTCGGTCCCAGGATCTTTGAAGTAAACGAGAATAATGGCTTTTTCTATCGCCCTTTCCTTCCTCAAATCAATAAAGTGGAATATTCGGATCTGATCGAGATTCTCAATTCAAATGAGACGACATTTGTTACAGAGGGGATTCCCAGGCATCCGACAGATATCACGATCCTTGAATCCAATGGACCCTCTGTCGAAGTCGATCGGGATCAAATCTTAAACCGGTTAAAAAACGAAAGGCAAATTCCATATCCTGTTACCATTCGGTTTAGCATTGAAGGAACCAGTTATTTCTCAGTTTTCGATGACGAATCTAATCCAACGATTGAATATAATCACTGGGCAGACCTGAAATCAGAGGACCCTCTCAGCATGGTTCCTGCCATCAGAAGTAGGGTAAATGAAGATATTTCTATAAAGTGGAATAATCTGGAAATTTATGCGGAAGGCCGGAATGAATATCAACCCATGCTAAAAACCTGGAACAGCTTTGGGTACAAAGCCGGATTCGATTATACAAATGGAGATCACCGTCTCAACAACACTTGTGAAATAACTGTTGCCGAAGTTGAAAACTTACTGATGTTGGGTCCGGAAATCAGGATAAATGATCAAAGAAGCAGACAGACAGTCACCCTGGGCTTAAGGTATATTGACCATATTGGAATTCCTTTTGAGACACAGCTCTTTTATGATAACAGCTATGGCACCAGAGGCTCCATCAGTTCAAGAAAAAATTTAAAAAAGGTTTTGGACAGGCTAAAACCAGGTGACTTTATCAACATCAATAAAATCATGCTTGGAGAGGATGTTACGTTCAAAAGTCATCAGCTACCAATCTGGCATTTCCGATTTAAGATTGTGGAATAGACCATTGCCAGAGTCGCAAAAAGAAGGGCCAAACAACGAGTGTGTTCGACCCTTTTGAAAAATAGTTTGACACTAAAACTACTATTATTATGTCATTCTATAAACTCAGACATGTTAAAACTTGACCAGGAAGGTTGCCCACAGTGCACGATGTAACTCCGGCACACCACCGTCTCCTATCTCATAATTGATGTAAGAATTAAATCCATGGATGTAAGTCAGATCCAGGCCCAGCCTTTTGCCCAGGCCTACCTCAAAACCCATATCCAGGGAAAAATTAGTATTCCGCACAAGATCCGGTATTCGCTCGGACCGTAGTGAGGTTGGCATATTGGGTGAAGCTGCATCCAGTTTCACTAATCCACTTCGTTTATTGGACAAAAGTGAGATCATACTCACTCCCAGATGTGGTGAAAAAACTTTTTGAGGAAATAGCGTAACCGATACCGGCACACGGAGGTAACTCAAAACCTCCGTACCTCCGGAGTATACGGTACCGTTTGTCAGAGACGATACATTTCCCAATTGGTCAGCATTGAATGACTGAGGGTCAAGTCGATTGATGTCACTGAGTTGACTGTCCTCCTGCAGATAAGAAAAATCCTGATTATCCGGGACCCTCCAATAGCTCACTCCCATGCCAATGGCGACATTTCGACCCAGGCTATAACTCACACCCAGCCCTGCATGCAACCCAGGCTTTTGAAACGACATTGTGGTAGAAGCCCCTATCCCTACATTCCACCTCCATTTTTTCTCGATGTCGATGGCAACGATCTCCTCGCGGAAATCAGCCACCCTTAATCCCTCCAGTACCGGATTAAGTTCGGGAAGTACTTTGGGACTGAAAGTCACAGGTTCAAGAACATCGACATTCACGGTTGACAAATCACCCTGTTCTCTCTCTACTGTTACTTCAGAAGATCTGGCAACATCCATTGTCGCCTCTTCCACCTTACTGGATTCGTCAGTAGACAATAGCGCTTCTTCTACTTTCAAGGGTTCTTCAGCATCCACCAGGCTCGATTCGGTACCTTGTCTCACCTGGTCTACATCGTGTTCATCAGCCTGAAACGTGGCACTCAGTCGATCACTGCGTGAATCCAAGTCCCCTTCGGACTCTCCTACATGATCTTTCAATTCACTGCTAACCCTCAAATCCGAATCGCCTACTTCATTTTCCAAAGCAGGGTTTGATTCCGCCACAAGGGCTTCGTTTTCCCTAACTCCCGATTGTGGTGAATCAAGCTCAACCAGTTCTATTCCATCCATACTGTTTACGATCAGCTTTGGATACCAGATCCATCCCACCACCACCAGCAGCAAGGCAACGGCTGCCGCAGAACCAAACCACCACAGAGGTACTACTCTTCGAGTAGGCATCTCCTTATCCAGGAGTTCCTGCATGGCCGTCCATCCCTTGTCCTCCAGGCTCATTTGGTCTTTATCCTTCATTTCCCCGGACATAATCTTTGCTTTGTTTTTTTAATAAATACTGCAGCTTTTTTCTCGCATTGGCGAGATGCCACTTGGATGTGTTTTCACTCATCCCCAATTGTTCTCCGATCTCCCGGTGGTTATATCCTTCGATGGCATACATCCGAAACACACGTTCCGATGTTGCCGGTAATTGCTCGATCAATCGCATCAGGTCTTCGAGGTAAAGACCTGGCACTACTTCAGGGTTCTGTGCCTGATCATAGTCTTCAAAGACCATAAATTGCAGGTATTTCGACTGCTTCCTGAAATAATCTGCCAGAGTGTGGTAGACAATTCTGCGGATCCACCCTTCCAGCGACCCTTTGAAAGCAAACGACTGAATATTTTTAAATACTTTGAGAAAACCATCATTGCAGATCGTCAATGCCACTTCCTCATCAGAGGTGTACCTCTTGCACATAGCGATCATGGTCGCAAAAAAGCGACGATACAGGGCCTCCTGAAAGGTTCGCTTATTCTCTGCACAACCCCTGACCAGTTCCTCCTCGGTGTATTCTCTATTCGGCATTCACTCAATAGCCATCATCATATCTTGACAACGTAATTCATTAAAACAAAAATCCAATCCGGACATTCATCCTGCGATAAATTAACTCAATATCCGAAGTTGTTGACCCTTCTCTTCGCTCAAAAAAGGCTTTTTGAAATTTCAAACCAAGGTCCAAAGTCATATTCATGCCCTTACTGCCCCCCAGTCTGTATCCAACAGCCGGATTAAACATCCAGCCTCCCTGTGCATTCCAGATCCCCACATCACGATTTTTAAAAGCTATACCATATCCTCCACGAACCGTATAATAAGGTGTTACTTTCTGTGGAAGAAAATAGCCGCGTACCTCAGCAAAGATGGGCATTATCACTTCATTGGTACCGGGTTGATAAAAATCCACGCCGCTTCCCAGGCCAAAACCCAGCATCCGTGATTTCTGATAACCAAAAACGGCGGTTAATTCACTACCTACTCCATTGCTCCCATCTTCACTGACCGTCGCAAATACAATTCCGGCAGTTGCCGCATGATAGTACCCCTGCTCCCTGAACATATATGGCTTGGGTGCCTTTACTTTTGGCAAAGCTGCCATTCCTCCACTGACTCTGTCCGGATAACTGACAGATTTAATTTCCTTGAGGGGAATGGTTATCGTGTCACCAAATTCGGCGACAATGCGGTAGGACTGACCTACTTCCAAGCCAATCAACTTACCCTTCAGGATTACTCCTTTCCTCAATGTCAATTCAATTTCATCCCAGCCACTATTATCTTCACTGTAGAGCAGATTCCGTTGAGCCTGCGACAAAGCTGTAATCCCCAGAATAAAGAGCCCGATTAATACTAATTGCTTCTTCATAAGGCCATTTTTAATTCGGGTAATCACGATTGATTTTGAACCGGTATATGGCTAATCAACTGCAGATTTCGGGGATCACTGGCATCAAACTGTCTCATACCTTCGGTTCCAATGACCAGTAGCAAGCCGTTTGGCAAAGCGATCACATCCTCTGCCTTGATCTGTTCGTGGTGATCCAACTCCCTGACGGCCTCACGGTCTGCTACATCCATCACCTTCAGGCCATATTCACCCTCACAGATATAGAGGTACTCACCCTGCAAAGCCAGTCCACGTGGATTTTCCATCGCATAGGTTGCCAGAAGGTTGGGGGCAGTAACCTCAGTAATATCTATCACATCCAACTGATTGTTGAAACCTTCGCATTCCGTTCCGTCTCTCAGTGTAACATAAGCTGTATTATCATCAGCCACGACCGGGTCACAAGCCCTGGCATGATCAAATGTAGATAACAGGTAGGGCGATGATGGTTGGGTAACATCATAGACAAACATGCCCGCGGTGGACCCGATAAACAACTTGTCCTTGAAGGGATAAATAGTCTCAATACCCCAGCCCAGGTTAACCTGGTTTCGAGAAACAGGTCGGGAGGGATCTTCCAGGTCATATACTTTCAAATCATAGTCGGATACGAGGTATAGGTGCTGATGACTAATAGTAAAGCGGGCCGTAGAACCCCCGGTTCCGACATTTCCATTTTGATCCGGTGCGAAAGAAAGGGCATCGAAGGCGACATCTTGTCTAATAAAAAAGCCTCCACCGGTATTATTCCCCCAACGCAGACTATTAAAATTGGGATCGGAGCAGTCGATGGTTCGCAACTGATCCGTTGGCCGGTATCCTACCAGAAATCCACGACCAGGCTCTTCCCAGGTATCATAGAAGGCGTTGGCAATCTTTGACTTTTCGACGGGTTGCTGGATGCTGGATATGTCCAGGGTCAGCAATGCATCCCACTTGTTGGCTTGCAAATGATTATCGACAATGGCAAAGTGCTCATTTCCATCAATGTGTAAAAAGCCCTGGTTCACCGGGTTGGAGGGATCCGAATTATCAAAAATATGGATACCCTTCTGGAGCTCATTAATTAACAGGTAGTGATCATAATAGTAAATAATTCCAGGTCTTTGCAGTGGTCTTGGTTCCTGTATTTCGACAGGCTGGTTCAATTGAGCCTGGCTGCGGTAGACGGGCTGAAATTCTACGAATGTTTGGGTCTCGTTACACTCGTCCTTCAGACAAGAAGTGATGAGCAAACCACTCAGCAATAGAAAACAAACCGGAAGTAGATCTCTCATGTCATTTATCATTGGTTATCTATCTGGTAAGACCGGAAAGCAGTCACTCAGGGTTGGGTCATGGGTACGCTTTTTTTTAATTCAAGGGTTCAAGTCTTCTCAAGTCAAAATAAGCACTGAATATCATTTATTGACTTTAAGTCAATTTTAAGGCTTGTATAGTGGACAAAATGCTGTATTATTTATATCTTGTTTCCTGCCAATGAGGGGATAACGCCCTTTTTCATTTTTAACATCAGGTCAGCAAATGGATACACAAACCTTAGAAAAGAAGCTTATTGCAGGAGGAGCTTACCTCATTCAGGATAGTAATCACTCAGACATTTTTGTTCCGGAAGACTTTGATGAAGATCAACAAATGATCCGGGACATGACGCGCGAGTTTGTATCGAAGCAAGCCCGTGAGCGGGGGCATCTACTCGAAGAGCAAGTCTCCTTAATGGAAGAGGCCGGTGCTTTAGGTCTCCTGGGAGCACATATTCCGGAACAATATGGTGGCATGGGGCTCGACACTAATACAAACACTTTGATCTCCGAAGAAGTAGGTGCCGGTGGCGGATCCTTTAACACCACCTTTGCTGCACATACCGGCATAGGGATGTTGCCCATTTTATACTTTGGAACCGAGGAGCAAAAACAGAGGTACCTACCCAAACTTGCAAGTGGTGAATGGAAAGCCGCGTATTGTCTGACTGAGCCCGGATCCGGTTCGGATGCGTTGGCTGCCAAAACACGGGCAGATTTAAAACCATCCGGAGATACCTATGTGATCAACGGTCAGAAGATGTGGATTTCCAATGCGGGTTTTGCGGACGTATTCATTGTATTTGCACAGGTAGAAGGAGAAAAATTCACCGGTTTTGTGATGCCGGCCAACCTGCCCGGAATCACGCTCGGAGAGGAAGAAGACAAAATGGGCATTAAAGGCTCCTCTACCAGACAGGTTTTCTTTGAAAATGTAGAGGTGCCGTTGTCGGCTGTGCTGGGAGATGTAGGCAAGGGTCACCTAATTGCCTTCAACACCTTGAATATCGGACGAT
Organism: Bacteroidia bacterium; assembly: GCA_030433135.1. Taxonomy (GTDB): domain Bacteria; phylum Bacteroidota; class Bacteroidia; order Chitinophagales; family Saprospiraceae; genus JABDMH01. The sequence continues at coordinate 6,641 of JAUILF010000015.1, forward strand.
ATAAGTTGGGAAACCTGGCTATGGGAGGTTGCAAGCTGGCCAATACCGAAAGCATCAGGTATGCCAATGCCCGGGTACAATTCAAGCAACCCATTGCCAATTTTGGTGCTATCCAGGAAAAATTGGCCCGACAGGCAATCAAAACCTTTGTACTGGAGAGTACGGTATATCGTATCTCGGGATTACTTGAACAGCAAAAGAACTCATTGTTGGAGCAAGGAGAATCGATCGAACAGGCGATGCTTCAGTCTGCTGAAGAGTATGCGATAGAATGCGCCGCCATAAAAATCGCCGGGTCCGAATACCTGGATAAAATCATAGATGAAATGGTTCAGGTTTTCGGTGGGTACGGGTTTTCTGAAGAATACCCTGCTGCCAGAGCCTACAGAGATCAACGAATAAACCGGATTTACGAAGGCACCAATGAGATCAACAGAATGTTGATGGTAAACATGTTACTGAAAAGAGCACTGAAAGGTAAAATAGATATGGTGGGTCCTGCCTGGGAGGTTCAGAAGGAATTAACCCGAATGCCAGACTTGTCACAACCCCAGGGCACATTTGGAGTAGAACACAAAGCTCTTAAGGATTTTAAGAAGCTGGGGCTTATGGTTTTGGGAGCAGCTGCCAAGATGCAGATGGACGGAGAGCTGGATCTTAAGAATGAACAGGAGGTACTCATGCTTGGGGCGGACATTCTCACCGAAATACTACTGGCAGAGTCACTTCTGCTCCGGGTGGAAAAAATTTCATCAAATGACGGACCCTTGTCGCCAGAACTATACCAGTCAATCCTGAAAGTTCACTTTTACGAGGCCAATTCGAGAATGCAAAAACTATCTACTGATGCATTGGTAAGTTTTGTAACAGGTGATTTGCTTAAAACCTTTATCTTAGGAGTGAAGAGATTTACCGGGTATCCACCCGTCAATATAAAAGAACATAAAAGGGCTATTGCCAAACACCTTATTGCCAAAGATGGATATGCTTTATCCTGACTCCCGCACCAAAGATTTAATCTTCGAGCAGTAGGGTATGCTGTAGGGTACTGATCAGATAGGTTCTCCATTTATCGATTTCAACATTGAGGAGAGTCTTTCGATTGGTACCCGCAGCAACATTGAGTTTCACAAAACCGATAACGGATGACCAGGCTGTGAGATACAGCAATTCCGGTTTGTTTTTGTTCTTAATACTACCATCTGCCACTCCTCTTCTAATTTCCTCGGTTATCAGGGAAATGGGAAGGTTCTGAATATCCTGCACCCTTCGGTAATACATACTCTCTTTCATAGCCGTAGTCAGTTTGGCCTGGTCGCGGCCAAATTTACTCGAGCGGTTGAGTTTCATATAGTCGAGGATCACCTCGGCATACAAAAAGTGTTCATCACAAAAGTCCAGATAGGTTTTAACCAGTCCCATCACCTTCTCCAGTCCATTCTTTTCCCGGTCGTGCTCCAGGCTACGGTACAGGTATTCGTTGAGACTTTGCAGTGCTCGATAGGTCACTGCCATGTATAGGTTTTCCTTGGTATCAAAGTAAAAATATACGGTACCCTTACTGACGCCTACTTCTCTGGCTACATCTTCCATCTTGGCATTGGCATAGCCGACAGCCGTAAAAATGTGTTCAGCAGCATCAATGATTTTCTTCTCCTTTTGATTGCGTCTGTGATTAGCAGCAGGACGGTTCATACCATGAATATAATGCAACAACAAATATCAAATGTATACCATTCTTTTCATTGGTTTTTTAACTGGTCTGCTCCCGGATCGATTGCGAACAGATCACAGTATTTCCGGGAACCATTAAAAAAAGGCCGTTGGGGGATCAACAGCCTTTTCAGGTGGCGAGATAAAATGTGATCATTAAGATTGATCACAGGTTTTAAGAATGTTGAGTAATCAAACCAAGAGCACCTGATTTTCGCTGATTTCTTTTTATCTCAGGTCTACCTCTCATTACTCACCATTTTTACCTTCTCTCTTAATTTAACACTTTTTATTGATGAAAACCAGTCTTGATGTAATTTTACATAGATTCGCGCCATAAGAGTTCTAAATCCAGGATGTTCAATGTCAAAAGTACTGAGGATACATAACGACGATAATGTTTGGGTGGCACTGGAAGATTTACACCCGGATGAAGTGGTAAGGATTGCTGGTACAGAAGTGCCCATCATCAGCACGGTTCAGGCCAAGCATAAAGTAGCAGCTACTGATATTCCGAAAGGTGGTTTGATCACCATGTATGGAACTACCGTTGGGAAAGCTCTTCAACCCATATTCAAAGGTACATCGATCACCACAGAAAACACCATACATGCTACAGCCGAAGTAACGCAGGCAGACACAACCTATGAGTGGAATGGCCCTGATGTAAGCGCATGGCAAAATCGCACCTTCTCCGGTTACCATCGCAAAGATGGAAAAGTGGGAACCAGAAACCACTGGTTGTTTATACCTCTGGTGTTTTGTGAAAACCGTAATATTCGGGTACTTCAGGACTCCCTACTGGAGCCTCTGGGTTATCACAACCGGAGGAGCCAGGTCATGGATGTTAAACCACTGATTCAGGCAATTCAGAAAGGGTCATCTTATGCTGATCTGAGCGTGGAGAAGAAAACATTTTCCGAGAGCTCTGACAGGGTATTCCCCAATGTGGACGGCATCAAATTTCTGACTCATGAAGGTGGATGCGGAGAATCGAGACAGGATTCGGAAATGCTTTGCAAGTTACTGGCTACCTATATAAGTAACTCCAATGTGGGTGGCGCTACTATTCTAAGTCTGGGATGTCAGAATGCCCAGATCAGGATTCTTCAGGACTTTCTGGAAGAACTCTCACCGGATCTGGGTAAGCCGGTGTACTTTTTCGAACAACAATCCAGCAAATCCGAAAAGGAATTTCTTTCTCAAATTTTGAAGAGCACTTTTGATGGATTGCAACAGATCAATAAAATAGAGAGAAAGCCTGCATCCATTTCGCATATCACCCTGGGATTGGAATGTGGAGGTTCAGACGGGTTTTCAGGTATATCGGCCAATCCGTCGCTTGGTCACTGTTCTGACCTATTGGTCGCTCTGGGAGGCACTACCATACTCAGCGAATTTCCGGAGTTACATGGCGCTGAGCAAGAACTGGTAAATCGATGCAAATCAGAAGCCATGGCGGAAAAATTTGTCACCCTGATGGAGAAATACAATCAGAGGGCCAAGGCTGATGGCACAGGATTTGAGTCAAATCCGTCTCCCGGCAACATCCGCGACGGCTTAATCACGGATGCAATTAAATCTTTGGGCGCGGCTAAAAAGGGAGGCACCTCTATGATTTCAGGTGTAATGGACTATGGGGAAATCGCTACTCAACCGGGGCTAAACCTACTTTGTACGCCCGGAAATGATGTGGAGTCCACGACCGGTCTGGCCGGATCAGGTGCCAACTTAATCGTCTTTACAACCGGCCTGGGAACCCCGACCGGAAACGTCATATCCCCTACCCTGAAGATGTCTACCAATAACGCCCTGGCCCAACGGATGTCTGACATTATAGATATCAATGCCGGAACAGTTGTTACTGGTGAGCATACTATTGAGCAAAAGGGAGAAGAACTTCTGGAACTTTTGATCAGGACCGCCAGTGGAGAATATTTTCCCGCCGCAGAACGACTCGGGCAAGATGACTTTATCCCCTGGAAAAGAGGAATTAGCCTTTAAGCCATGGTAGTAGACGCACACCAGCACTTCTGGAAATTTGATCCGGTAAGGGACACCTGGATGGACCCATCCTCCATGCAGGCCATTCGAAGAGACTTTTTACCGGCAGATCTGGCTCCCATATTAGATAAATTGGGAATTGATGGCACCATTGCGGTGCAAGCCGATCAAAGTCAGGCCGAGACTCAATTTCTGCTGGAGCAAGCTCAGTCAAGTAATATTGTTTTTGGTGTGGTAGGCTGGGTTGACCTGATGGCCAACGATCTTGAAAAACATTTAGAACATTATCAATCAGAATCAACCCTGGTCGGCTTTCGACATATCCTTCAGGCAGAACCAGCAGGTTATATGCTACAACCCGAATTTATCCGGGGTGTGCAGCTACTGGCGAAGTTTGATTTCACCTATGACATACTGGTCTATGCACATCAGCTGGATGATGTCTTAAAGTTTATTCCTCACCTGGAAGGTCAGAGGCTTATTATTGACCACCTGGCGAAACCGGATATCAAGCATGGTGAGATAAGCAAATGGAGACACCAGATGAAGGAGGTATCCGGTCATAGCAACATCTATTGCAAAATTTCTGGCATGATCACCGAGGCAGACTGGAGCAAATGGAAACCGGAAGACCTCCATCCATACATGGACACCGTGTTTGAATATTTTGGAGTAGATCGCTGTGTATATGGTAGCGACTGGCCGGTTTGTACCCTGGCAGGCTCATATCAACAGGTCTTTGGAGTAATTGATAGCTATCTAAGCCAGTTTGATCAGACGGAGAGAGACAAAGTCCTGGGGAAAAACGCCCTTGATTTCTATAATATTGACATCCCCAAATGATCATTCATCTAATATCCAGTCCAAGGACGATCTCCACAGCCCTGATGTACTCCTTTGCTCAAAGAGCCGACACCGTGGTCTGGGACGAACCCTTCTACGGAATCTATCTGACCCATACCGGTTTTGATCACCCTGGCCGGGATGAGATCATCAAACACATGCCGGACAGTACCGACCATGTCCTCAATCGTATAGCAGAATTGGGCAAAACCAGTCATGTATTTATCAAAAACATAGCATCGCATTTCAAAGTGCTAGATCCCGGCATATGTGTGAACCACCAGAATGTACTATTGATCCGGGACCCCAAGAGAATTGTTATCTCCTTTGATAAGGTGATCCATGCCCCTACGCAACAGGATATTGGAATACAACGCCAATTTGAGCTGTACGAACACTTAAGCCAATTGGGTAAGCCTCCCCTTGTAGTGGATTCGACTCAGATTGCACTTTATCCATCCCAACAATTGCAGTCACTTTGTGATAATCTGGGCCTTGAATTCGATCAAAAGATGCTTTCGTGGCCTGCAGGTCCTAAAACGTATGATGGTATTTGGGCACCATACTGGTATAGTTCTGTGCAAAAATCCACTGGCTTTCATGCATCATCGAACCATGATCCTGAGGTTCCACCACATCTTGATGATTTATATCAGGAAGCACTCACCTACTACCAGTTTTTATCCGAAAAAATAGAAAATCGACAACATGCTTCAGACCTTTGACGAAAGGAACCAGGACCTACTTGTTTTTGTAAGAGACCAGCTGGTTCACAGGACGGAAGCCAAAGTATCCGTATTTGATTCTTCCGTACAGGGAGGGGATGCTGTTTGGGAAGGCATCAGGCTTTATAAGGAAGGCATATTCTTACTGGATCGTCACCTACTCAGGTTGTACGAATCAGCTCATGCCATGCAGTTTGACCCTTTGCCAGACCTGAAGTTCATTAAGGACAAGTTGATAGAAACTCTCCGTGCCAACAACATGGACAAAGATGTCCATATTCGACTTACTCTAACCAGAGGTGAAAAAATCACTTCGGGGATGGACCCAAGACTCAACCAATCCGGTGCCTGTCTTATAGTATTGGCGGAATGGAAGCCCCCGGTATACGACAATAAGGAGGGAGTAAGCATTATCACTTCTACTATCCGACGTAATTCCCCAAACCACCTGGATTCCAAAATCCATCACAATAATCTGATCAATAACATCCTGGCTAAGATTCAGGCCAATGTGGCCGGGGCTGATGCTGCTCTCATGCTGGATGTTCACGGATTTGCATCGGAGTTAAACGGGACTAACATTTTCGCTATACGGAATGAAAGTGTTCTCACTCCTCATGCCGATGCCTGTTTGCCCGGAATAACAAGAGGTTTGGTCATCGAACTTTGTGAGGAACTGGGCATTCCGCTTGTGGAAAAAAATCTTTCTCTCACCGAATTGTACAATGCAGATGAAGTGTTTACGACCGGAAGTATGGGCGAACTAACCCCGGTCCGAAGCATCGATGGCAGAACCATCAAGTCTGTCAATGGCAACCTATTGAACCGGATCCGTAAGGCATTTGAAGCAACCAGAAGCAAATACTGTACCCCCATAACTTGATAACCAACCGGCAGTCTGTTGGGTGAAACAAAACAGATCTAAAGTTGACGAAAGTTTCAGGATCAAAACATTTATCAGTCTCAATATTTTGTATACTTAGCACCCTAAAACCGTACACCAAAAGATGTCCATCAAGGATAAACTGACATCATTAGATGATTACTATCGGCAGATCAAGACCGTAATTCTGGATCGACAGCATCCGGTAACAGGTCTGCTCCCTGCCAGTACCGCCGTCACTATACATGGTGATTACCGGGATGCCTGGGTACGAGACAACGTCTATAGTATTATTGCTGTGTGGGGGCTGGCACTTGCATACCGCAACAGTGGTAGCCGACCAGCTCGTGCTTACGAGCTCGAAAGCGCTACCATCAAGTTGATGCGAGGGTTATTGCGCTCCATGATGCGCCAGTCTCATAAAGTTGAGCAATTTAAATCCTCGCTGGCACTTCACGATGCTCTTCATGCCAAGTATGATACTCAGACCGGGAATACCGTGGTTGGTGATCACGAATGGGGCCACCTGCAGATTGATGCGACATCCATTTACCTGGTCATGCTGGGCCAGATGATCGGTTCCGGACTTCCCATTATTTCCACCATGGACGAAGTCAATTTTATACAAAACCTGGTATACTACATTGAGCGAGCTTACAGGATCCCGGATTATGGCATCTGGGAAAGGGGTGAAAAAACCAACGTCGGATATGTGGAATTGAATGCCAGCTCGATGGGAATGGCTCGCTCAGCTCTACGGGCAATGTCAGGGTTCAATCTCTTTGGTAATAAAGGCGAAGAATCGACGGTAGTACATGTCATGCAGGACAATATTGCCTATGCCGAGATCACACTGGAGTCCATGCTCCCCAGGGAGTCCTCCACGAAAGAAGTGGACAGTGCCCTGTTGAGTATCATTGGTTTCCCGGCTTTTGCCGTGCATGATCCGGATCTGGTCTCTCTGGTAAAATCGGTTATTCGCAGAAAACTCGCCGGAAGATTTGGCTACAAAAGGTTTCTACTGGATGGCCATCAGACGGTTATGGAGGACCCGGACAGACATTATTACAATCCGGAAGAACTCAAACAGTTTGAAGATATTGAGTCTGAATGGCCTCTGTTTTATTGTTATGAATTTCTGAATGCCCTCTTCGAAAAAGATGAGAAAGAGGCGCTGAAGTTTCAGAAGAAGGTTCAGGAAGTCATGGTGGAAAAAGCCGGTATGTCGCTGATACCGGAGCTTTATTATGTGCCTGAAGTCAGCATAGAAAAAGAAAAAAGAAATCCTCATTCACAGGAACGGCTCCCCAATAGTAATATCCCCCTGGTTTGGGCTCAAAGTCTCTACCTGCTGGGATCACTGATGAAGGATGGCCATCTGACCATACACGACATCGACCCGCTCAAATTGAGTAAGAAGATATCTCATCGCCACCCTACCATTCAAATCCTTTTGCTTACCAAAAGTCCTTTAATCAAAAGGCTGCTGGAGAAAGAAAATATTCCGGTTCAATCGCCGGAAGATCTCGGCGATACGATCGTTTGCTTTCCAGATACTATTTCACAGGTATATACTCATGTCGGTGCTAATAAAAAACTGGGTCTCACCGGAAGAAGCCCGAGGCGACTGAAGACGCTGGTTACAAGCAGACTTTTTAACATCAATGGTCAACAGGTCATTTGTATTTCTTTGTTCTTTCTCCCCAAAGAGTTCTATCTCGCCTTTGATGTAGATTTTTTGATTAACAGGTTTAAGGGTGAGTTGAGTTATATCCACCGGCATTGGAATCAACCTGGCCAGCCACTGGTCACAGTGCTACTGACCGAATCTATGTGGCATTCCGGTAACCTTGGCCTCACGTTTTTGAAAGAACTTCAGACAGGCTCCGTGGTGGGATTGCCGGTCAAACTTGGATCTTTCGATGAATTAGCTCCTTACACCACGATGACTCCCGTCAACAACCCTGAAATCCATCTTGAACCCGAACCACTTGAACTACATACCGAGAAAACGTTCTTTCTCAAAATCCGGGGTGAACAGGTACCATTGAGCAATGAACAGGAGCTCGAAATCGAACTGGTAGCCAATCCGAAATTACTGGAGGAAATGCTGCTTACTTCGGTCAACATCTATGAGCAGATCGAAATCCTGGAACAAATTATTAAGACCTCCGGTCTCGATCATTCGATTTCTATCAATGGCGAAGAGACCCTTGTCAGTACATTGACCGAACAAATTTACTTTGAGGCCGGTCGTCTGCATCACTGGTCTGTTGTCAGACTCGCCTCAGCCCTTCTGGGCAAAGTGGATATTAATCTCCAACACTCGATTAATATTTTGCTCGCACGGCAAAAAATCATCCAGGTGGGTAAGGCTTTTAGTGATGATTCGCTCATCATCAGGCCCATACCTTTCAGTGACCTTATGTCCAAGATCAATACCTTCTGCAGGGATGACCTCAGGGATAGGGTATTTACGCAAGAAATATTGATTTACGTGGGTCTGCTCAACAAGATCAACCCTGACATATTTAAGGATATGATCACGATCAGGGTGAGCTATATCACCTTGTTGCTTACTTCGGACGTAGCACGAGAACTTGACATTCTGCAGGATGATGCCATTGACGCATTAATGGATATGGCGCCATCAAGTATTCAGGCCAGGCTGGAAAAAGTCCTGACACAGTATCAATCTGCCAGAAATGTGGTACGGGACATGGAATCTCTCAAGGTCAAACAAATAGGAAGAGGGTTATCCTGGGTAAATGACCTCAATCAGCCCGTTGACACACCTGAAGAAGGCTGGTTGAGCTGGAGAAAATCTACCGGTACGCTGAGCAGACTGGACCGCAATCTGATCAAAGGGATATGGCACCTCTTCGAACATTGTAAAGGTTTAATTATTGGTGGTAAATTAGAAAAGAGAAACCGGCTGGATAGCAACCTGATACTTTCAGATATGACACCCGGCGAAAAAGCGTTTGCCTTCAGGATCGAACACCTCTTAAACAAAATACCCGCTCCGGAGTACCGGCAACTTACCCTGGAGGCCATGACCGTAGCCGCCCGGTTTTCGGAGCAGAACCCCTCACTCTATGTTGACGATTACCTGGTTTTTGATGTGATCAATGGACATGCGGTACGGCTGGCTTTTCTGGATGCTCACCCTGAATGGGAAGACTCTTACCAGGATCGTAAGGCAGATGCATGGACTGAGTTTTACAGCCTACCACCACGACGAACCACGCATTTCATCATGGAATCGTTCAAGTATCTGCTCAATTATCAACCTCAACAACTGGAGGAAAGTACTACCTAAAACTGACTGAAACAGCGGGACTCATTTCGCTAAAATCAGTCTGCAAGTCGAAGGTTGGGCCAATTTGGTCATAAAATATGTGTGTCACAAGCCAGGATTTCCTATTATAGAAAGATTCAACCCGGACTATGCATTAGGTCTTTCTATTACGAGCCAAATATGCTGCAAATACGGGCACATAAGCACTTTTTGATTCTCACCATAATGATTAACTATGTTTGCGAGTCAAAAAGCACTTGGAGCACCCGTCTTTATTGCCTATTTGACTCTCATGACGAAACCCCAATGAATAATCCGGGTTCAATCAAACCTTGTTGGGTACTATGATTTACTTGTCTCTGCTTATTAGCCACATTAAAATTGCTTTCAGATCCTTGTTGCGGCACCCTGGATTCAGTACGATCAATATTGCCGGACTTGCTTTGGGTATGTCCGTTTTTCTACTGATTCTTTCCTACACCAGTTATCAGGATAGCTTCGACCGGTTTCATCCTGATGCTGACCGTCTATACCGGGTAAATCAGACGGCCATCTGGTCCTCCGATGGTGGTATTATGGGATCAACGCCACCACCCCTGGCGCAAGTTCTGGCTGATGATTTCCCCGAGGTTGAATCCACCACCAGGATCAACACTCCTGGTGACATGAAAGTCAGATATGAAAAGGGGGCCCGGGAACTCATCGTATTTCAGGAAGACCATGTTCTTGCAGCCGACAGCAATTTCTTTGAGTTCTTTGCCATACCATTATTGGCAGGAGATCCCGATAATGCGCTGGCAGGCACTAATAAAGCTGTTATCTCCGGTGATGCAGCGTCCAGATATTTCGGTGATGAGTCCCCACTGGGAAAGACGCTATTAATAGGTAAGGATCAAATGCCGGTTGAAGTAACCGGGGTTACTGGTCATCAACCGGACAACATGCATTTCCATTTTGACTTCCTGCTATCCATGCCCACCAATGCCGGTGTGGAGGAATTCAACTGGAGCTGGATCTGGACACAGATGGCAACCTATGTAAAGCTGCGTCAGGATGCGGACGCGATAGTACTGGAAGACAAACTGGCATCTATAGAAGATTCCTATGTTCAATCCACCTTTGCACGATTAGGGATGGATATGGAAGACTTTATGAAAGACAAAGGTAAGTGGTCCTTTTACCTGCAGCCCGTTGAAAGAATCCATCTCTATTCTCAGGATATTGGAAACAGGCTTGGTAATACCGGCAGTATTCAAACTGTTCAGATTTTTCGCTTACTGGCCTTCCTGGTACTGTTTATTGCTATCATAAATTTTGTCAACCTGGCCACAGCAAGGGCCAGCGAGAGAGGTAAGGAAGTAGGTGTCAAACGGGCGATGGGAGTATCTCGCAGCAACCTCATTTCACAATTTCAGACAGAATCTATCGTGACATCGCTTTTGGCTACCCTGGTGGCCATCCCTCTCCTGATCGGACTCAAGAGGCTACTTCATGTCCTGGTAGGCTTAGAGATTCCTTCGTTCTGGTTGTCGGAGCCAAAGTATGTGGGTGTGTTCCTGATCATCCCGGTCATCGTAGGAGTGATCGCCGGAATATACCCTTCTCTCTACCTTACTTCATTTAGTACGGTCAAGGTGCTGAAAGGGACGATCACATCAAACACCGGCAACAATCAATTGAGAAAAGTACTGGTTACCACCCAGTTTACGATATCTCTGGCACTTATCGCCGGAACCATGATCATCTTTAGCCAGCTTTCCTACCTGAATGACAAACACCTGGGTTTCGACCGGGAAAACATTCTCGTAGTTAACTACGCAGATCAACTGGGAACAGATATTGAGTCTTTTCGACATGAGGTTGCGGCAACCACGGGTGTTGTGGAGGCATCTGTTGCTATGGATGTACCCGGGAGAGGAACCTGGGAAGATATCTTTTCCACTGAAGGTTCTGATCTAAAACTCTCGGTAGCTCAATTGAAGGTCGATGAGTACTTTGTACCGGTTATGAATATGAAAATGGCAGAGGGGCGGGCCTTTGGTGAAAATCGTAGCATCGATCAATACAGCGTAGTCATTAACGAAAGCCTGGCAAGTATGTTTGGTTGGACTAACCAGGAGGCACTGGATCATACCATCACATACCCCGGCCATGAAAAGCCATTCGATATTATTGGAGTGGTGAATGATTTTCACTTTCAATCATTAAGGCAGGATATCTCACCCCTGGCCCTGTTTCATTCCAGATCTGACATGTGGGGAGATCAGCAAAATGTCGTGGTAAAATTCCAGCAGCAGAGCCTGTCTGCAGTCATAGCATCTATCGAAGAAAGCTGGGATGTACGTTCGGCCGGGACTCCACTCAGCTATTCCATCCTGGATGAAGAATTAAATAACCTTTATGATGAAGAGCAAAGCCTGGGTAGCCTATTGGCCTGCTTTACGGGACTTGCTATTTTGATTGCCATGCTTGGTCTGATTGGACTGGTGGCTTTTTCAACCAACCGCAGAAAAAAGGAGATTGGTATCCGAAAAGTCCTGGGAGCGTCAATCACCCGGATTTTTCTCCTGATAAACCGTCAGTACTTGGTGATGATCGGTATCGCCATGCTCATCTCCATACCTGCTACATGGTGGATGGCAGAGCAATGGTTAGCTAACTTTTCCTACCATACTAATGTTAAATGGTACGTCTTCCTGCTAAGTGGAATAGTCATCACCCTGATTTCACTTATCAGTGTTAGCTATCTGACCTATAGTGCAGCCTCAGCGAACCCTGCCGAAGCTATTCAGGACGAATGAAACGCGAGCACCTATGCAACTAATCCATTTTTGAATCCGTCTTTGTATTAAACGCACAGCATGCCATAGAAGTTTCTGTTGCTTATTTCGGGTGAAACGGGCCGGCCAGCACCACTTTTCGTTAACGATCAATAACCTGACATGATTCAGAATTACATTAAAACTGCCTTTCGGAACCTGTGGAAGCACAAAGGATATACAGCCATAAACATGTTAGGTCTCGCCATTGGAATGGCCTGTGTAATGCTGATCATGCTCTATGTCCGATCAGAAATCAGTTACGAGCAATTCCACGAAAATAAAGATGAAATATATCTGCTCAATGTTCAGGGAACCAATCCTCAGACGGGTGAAGTAACCAGGAGAGCCATTGGCCCCTATCGGCTGGCCGATGAACTTGCCGTGGATTTTCCGGATTTCGAAAATATCATAAGGTTCGCTGCCCAGGGAAGAGAAACCGTGGAGTACGGTGACGAGACTTACCGTGAAGAAAATCTGGCATTTGTAGATGATGGTGTTTTTGAAGCCTTTACATTTCCGCTGATCAAGGGTGAGCCTTCCACGGTACTGGATGATCCCTATTCGATTGTAATTACCGAAGCTGTAGCCACCAAGTGGTTTGGCACGGATGAGCCTGTCGGCAAAGTGGTTCGATTACGTGATCGTGATTTTACGGTAAAGGGGCTCATGGAGGAAATTCCCGGGAACTCCCAATTTGATTTCAATATCCTGGTATCGATGAACTGTGCTCCCCAGGTTTTTTCCCGGATAGTTTTGGAGAACTGGGGCGAGGGTTACGTAGTCACCTTTGTACAATTGGCTGAGGAGTCTACACCTGAAGACTACAGGGGGAGACTAGCTGATTTTACAGCAGTAAAATTAGAAGCATGGAAATCCTTTTCTCCTGTCATTGCCATGCACCCACTTACAGATCTCTATCTGGACTCCGGTGATTTGGCTGGTTGGCCACCCGGAGGAGACCGGACTTATGTATATGCCTTTTCCGTTATTGCCCTGTTTATTCTAATCATAGCCTGTATCAATTTTATGAACCTGGCTACTGCCAGGTCGAGCCTCAGAGCCGGTGAAGTGGGGTTGCGAAAGGTAGTAGGTGCAGAGCGATCACAACTTATCGGCCAATTCCTGAGTGAGAGTATCATCATGGCATTCATGTGCCTGGTCATTGCAGTGCTTCTGACAAAAGTCACTTTACCTTTTTTCAACAACCTCGCTGACCGGGAGATAACCCTGCACATCTTTAATGACATACCTGCCCTGGCGATCTTTGTGGCCCTGACACTTATCGTCGGATTACTGGCAGGGAGTTACCCGGCTCTATTATTATCCCGATTCGATCCGGTTAAAGTGCTCTCGGGAAAGCAAACAACAAGTCTTAAGGGAGGTGGCTTGCGCAAAGTCCTGGTAACCTTCCAGTTTTGCACCTCGATATTCCTACTCATTGTGACCGCCATAGTTTACAAGCAGTTAGAATATGCCCGGAATGTAAACCTTGGGTTCAACAAGGAAAATCTGGTTCTGATCGCCGGTACCCCTTTGGATTTCAGAGGGCAGTATGAGCAATTTCGCAATGAGTTACTGTCCAACCCGAAAATCGTCAATGCAGGTGGTTCTTCCCGGGTACCTCCCGGGCAACTGACCAGCTCATTGAGGGCAAGACCCGAGGGAATCCCGGAAGATCAGCAGCGTGGCATGCAAACGGTATGGACCGATTTTGACTTCATTGAAACTCTTGGTATTGAAATGGCAGCCGGAAGAAGCTTTTCACGGGATTTTCCGGCCGATGCTTCGACCGGATTTATCCTTAATGAAGCCGCGGTAGAGGAAATAGGATGGACTAATGAGTCGGCTCTCAACAAATCCTTTGGCAGCTCAGAAATCAGTGACTGGGAAGAGGGTCAATGGGAAAACCGGGATGGAAAAGTAATCGGTGTACTTAAGAACTTTCACTTCGAATCACTCCGGGAGGAGATTATTCCCACGGTCTATTTCGTCGCACCATACATGGCATGGAACTATGTAATACGTATCCGATCCGGCGACATTCCACAAACCATTGCCTTTATCGGTGAAAAATGGGAGCAGTTCAACCCGGAAGTGCCCTTCGAGTATACCTTTGTCGATGAGAACTTTGCAGAACTCTATCAAAATGAAGAGAGGCAGGCAAAGATCTTCGGAACGTTTGCAGGTCTGGCGATATTCATCGCATGCCTGGGATTGATCGGTCTGGCTTCTTTTACGGCTGAGAGACGCAAAAAGGAAGTAGGTATCCGCAAAGTCCTGGGGGCATCCAGTATGGAACTGGTATACCTTCTGTCCAAAGAATTTACCTGGATTGTAGTGGTAGCCTTTCTCATAGCAGCTCCTGTGGCATGGATGATTATGCAAAACTGGATGGAAAATTTTGCCTACCAGGCCAATATTGGGATCATGATTTTTGTTTTTGCCGGTGTCTCAGCCTTGCTCGTCGCCTGGCTTACGGTTGGATTTCAGACTGCCCGGGCGGCTTTCAGCAACCCGGTAAAAGCTATTCAATATGAATAGGTATCCCTCTTAACCTCCTTCGAATAAATAACTCCGTGGTTTTGAATCGTTTTGACGAACATCTTCAGTATGGTAACTTCGGTGGAAAAAGATGCCGGAGTTACCAGAAGTCAACACGGTCCGAAAAGGATTTGACCAGGCAGTATTAGATCTCAAGATCATTGAGGTCGAGGTTTATGACGACAAGATCCTAAGGAATGCAAGCGGTGTGGAATTTGAATCCACCCTCACAGGACAAACGTTTACCGGATCCTATCGACAGGGAAAATATTTTTTTGGTGATCTGGATGATGGCAGTGCTGTACTTTTTCACCTGGGGATGACTGGCGATATCATCTATTACCATGATGATGCAGATCGCCCGCCACATGAGCGTTTCAGCATCAAATTCTCCTCCGGGCTAAAACTGGGATATGATGATCCCAGGAAGTTTTCTGACATCCGCATCCTGGAAAACCGCCAGGCCTATCTGGAACAAATAGGTCTGGGACCTGATGCCCTGGAAATAGATGCCAAATCTTTCCGGGAAATCTTCGATGGTCGAAAGACCACCATCAAAGCATTGCTAATGAACCAGAAACTCATTGCCGGAATTGGCAACTTATATGCAGATGAAATATGCTTCC
This sequence comes from Bacteroidia bacterium, assembly GCA_030433135.1. Classification (GTDB taxonomy): domain Bacteria; phylum Bacteroidota; class Bacteroidia; order Chitinophagales; family Saprospiraceae; genus JABDMH01. The sequence goes on from JAUILF010000015.1 coordinate 22,099, forward strand.
AGGCCCGGCTACATCCCGGATCGAGAGCAGGTGCACTGAGCGATAGACACACTGATTCTTTATATCTGAAAATGAGAGAAATACTGCAAACGGCTTGTGACCGTGATGCCTATTACAAGGTTTATCCCGATGACTGGTTTTGGAAATGGCGAACAGACAAAATCGAATTTCTGGAAGAAAAAGGACGTATATGCAAAAGTAAAATTGCAGGTCGGACGACCTATTACATAGAGGATTACCAAAAGTTGATAGTCTAAAAATTAAAACCTTGTCCTAAGTATGAGTACTACCTTTTATTCCAGTAGATTTTTAGGTTATGGGTACTTCTACCTGCTGCAATGATATCAGGCTTGCCATCGTCATTGAGGTCAGCTATCTTCAGATCCTCACAAGCCATCCCATTTTGGTCAATCCACTGCTCCTGCCAGCTAGACCAGTTTCCATCATTGGCGATCATGATTTTCACTCCAACATCTCCCTCACTATTAGCTTCTCTCCAACCTACGACAATCTGCTCTAAGCCCTGATTAATCAAATCCTCACAGGCCACTGCATGCCCCTGCGCAAGATTGCTTAACAAAGTCTGTTTGGATCCATCCTCGGGATAAACCACCAGATTTTTACCATGCATGGGTTGTATTCCTGCAATAAATCGATCCGTGAATCTGATTTCCCCAAATGCCCCATCTGACAAAGTCATACGAGGGTTTTCAATCTGATTCCATGTGCCATCGTGATATCCGAAAAACTTGCTTCCCTCCTTTCCACCTATAAGTAAGGCATCCTGACTCCTGCCCGGCACCACTTCAAAATTATGGGTAAGATGCATGGAACTATCCACCAGAATTTTCTTCCATGGGCTGCCCGGAGTTTCAGGTAATCCATAGGCAAAGACTTTTACGCCCGCACCCTTGCCTCCAACATTCCCCCTGCCATGGAGTGGCAAAACCACCAACTGGGCACCATCCGTGGTCATAACCCAATGCATTCTGTGTACCGTCGGCTCGTGCGGTAATTCTATCGCCTTCCACTTTTCCATAGGATTGTCGGGTCTCTGCAGGTAATGGACCGAACCGGATAAGGTTGGATCCGAAGTTTCCCCGGGGTTCCAGCGAGCCCCTACCGCTACTTCCACCTTACCATCCCCATCGAGATCCCGGGCGGTCAGGCAAACATTGTCCCTTTCGGTGAGATTTTCGACCATCACATGTCGATTCCAGCCTGGGTTGCTATACCACACAAACTCACTGGCATCTGCCATGAGGATGTCAGGATCACCATCTCCATCCACATCACCAATGGCCAGACCGTAGCCTATATCCACCTGATCATCAATAACCTGTTCCTCTATCGACAAAAGTTGAGCCGATGTACTCTGTGCCCATAAGAGCAGTACCAGGCACCATGTAGCTTTTCTGTATTTTTTCATGGTATCGAAGTCATTGGGAAATTACTATTCACGCGGCGGTGTAATCATGATATGTGCCCGGTGCGTGCCAGGATCCATGATCCATGGACCACCCGGAACCATGGGTTTCAACGGCAAACCGGTTGATGCAGCAGTGGCCCAGGGAATATAAACGACATAGCGATAATTGGCATTGACCACCGTTCCTGTTTCCGGATCGTACCTGCCATCACTTCCCTCCAACAAATGTAAAGTGGTTGGTTGTTCGGGCATCTGCAACGTTCCTGCCTTTGCTTCCTGCTCTCTGGTATCAAAGACTTCACTGTCAGATTTACCCTCAGCTCTCAGTGCTCTTCCACGTTCCATAAACGATTGCAGGTCCTTATGGTAACAAACACATTGAAACCGATCACGATTGGGGTCATCTGCAATGCAAATCAGACTATTGGTTCCCTCCTTCAACTGAACCAGGTTGCCGTCAGTATCATATCCGTATACGGACGCTCCGGCCCGGTCTTCTTCAGGCGCAGCCATGACAGCCGAGGCCAACTGGATCTCACGGTCAGGAATATTGTCCTGAGCACAGCTGGAGAAGGTGTACATATAAAGTAGTGTAAATGCAAAGAGTTGGACTTTCATCATGATATAGTATATGTTGTACCTCAATAAGATACTAAATTTCAAAGTGTGGAGATATCGCTTTGTCCTCAAATCGTTTCAAAGCCTTTTATTCAGGAAGGGCAAAACAGTAGTAAGTATCACCTGCTTTGGTTCCGGGTTTGCCACCACCACCGGCTGCGATCACCACATATTGCCGGTCTTGTACCTCGTAGGTAGCAGGTGTCGCATAACCACCTGCTTCCATCTGATACTCCCATAACATCTTGCCGGACTCACTGTCGAAAGCATGAAAGCGCTCGTCCATAGAAGCAGCAATAAAAACCAGATTGCCGGCTGTAACCAGGGGACCTCCCATGTTGAAAGTACCGGTAGGAGGAAAACCTCTTGCTTCCAGTTCGGGATAGGTACCCAGCGGAATCTGCCAGGTCACTGCGCCCTTATCCAGGTCAATGGCCGATAGGGTGCCCCAGGGTGGAGCATTGACCGGAAATCCTTCCAGGTCCTTAAACACATTATGACCGGTAGCAACATAGGGGATGGACTCAGCGAAACTCATTTCAACGTCCGCCCTGTTTAACAGGTCTGACTTCCCTCTGTCATGCAAAAAGTCCAGTAGTGATTTTTTTTCGTCATTGGTCAATGTACCAAATCCGGGCATTTGTCCTCTGCCATTCTTCAGAAGTTGATCAAGTTGTTCTTTACTGCGAGTTGGTACAATGCTTCTGAGCACGACCAATGAATGGGATCCCGGTTGTGCGGTGGTGTCAGCACCGTGACAAACCTGGCAATTTGACTGGTAAATTCGCTCTCCAAGAGAATAACTGGAAAACCTTTCCGGGGGCTCCGAAGGTTGCATGGATATCCATTCCGCCTCATTGCTGGCATTGACAAACAGCCACCTTTTTTCCGGATCATAGGCAGCTCCTCCCCAGTCTGTGCCTCCATTGAACTGCGGTAAAACCACGGCTCCCTTTTCTGAGGGAGGGAGGAAAATATCCCCGGTATCCATGGAGTCCAGTCTACTTCTAACTGCTTCCGCCGAAGTCTCACTGATAGTGGTGACATTTTCATGGGTAAATCCCTGCACTGCATACCGCAACCCCTCCGGTGGAAATGGCTGTGTAGGCCAGGTTTCCTCTCCGGGGATCTGACTGGCAGGAACCTTTCTTTCCTCTATCGGAAATACCGGTTTGCCGCTAGTTCTTTCCAACACGAAAAGATGGCCCATCTTGGTAGGTTGGGCCACGGCCTCAATAACTTCTCCCTCTACCTCCACTTCCACCAGATTCGGAGGACAAGGAATATCGTAATCCCAAATATCATGATGAACCGCCTGGAAATGCCAAATTCTCTCCCCTGTAGCCGCATCCAGGGCCAATATGCAATTGGCAAAGAGGTTTTCCCCGAGTCGATTACCACCCCAGTGATCGTAAGATGCAGAGCCTGTACCACAGAATACTATTCCTTTTTCCTCATCCAGGGTAAATCCACCCCAGGGGTTGGCACCTCCGTTGTGAAGCCATGAGTACTCGGACCAGGTTTCATATCCATATTCCCCGGGTCTGGGAATGGTGTAAAATGTCCACTTTATTTCTCCTGTCTTTACATCGTAGGCCCGAATATGTCCAGGAGCTGCCGGGCCGGGACCTTCTCCCAGAGTTGTCCCCATAATTAACAATGAATCGTAGATGATCCCTGGAGTTGCCGCGGTAACAAAGAGACCTCTTACCTCCCTTCCCAGCCCCGCATAGAGGTCAACCACACCCCCATCTCCAAACGATTCGATCAAGGCCCCATCTGCAGCACTGACCGCAAAGAGATTGGATCCGGCCACAAAGAAAATGCTCCCTTCATGGCCATCACTCCAAAAGGTGACACCACGATTTACCCCTCTGGAATCCACTTGAGCTGAAGGGTCAAACTTCCAAATCTCCCTCCCTGAAGCCGCATCCAGTGCTACCAACATCAACCCGGGGGTTGTCACATACATGACACCCTCAACCACAATCGGATTACACTGAATGGTGGAGGCCGGTGAATGCCTTGCATCACCGGTAGAGTATGTCCATGCCAATGAAAGTTCCTCCACATTGTCAACATTAATCTGATCCAGCCTTGAGTACTTGGATCCCGATTTATCACTACTATAAACCGGCCAATCTGTAGCATTTTCTGCCTCGTTTTGAACACAAGCCAGATAGCTTAAAATAACCAACCCCGTTATGAGTCTAGTGATTCTGCACATCCAAACAATATACTGAATCATTCGGCGTCATGGCACCAGCGCATGGGTCCGGATTCGGGTTTTCGCAAGAAAGTCATGGAACCGTTACTATACTTAGGTTTTCTATTACGAACTGAATCCGCCTGTCCGCTATGACTGGCCAGGGGGCTGCAAATACGGGCACATAAGGGCTTTTTGATTCTCACTCTCATACCAAGTGTGCGGATGCTGACACAAATGATACGGCAGCTGATCAATGAACCTTACCTACTCCCCTCTTGAGCAGTTGGGCTAAAGTTCGGCCACCCCCATCCAGAGGATCGGCTGAAGCCCATCGCAATTGAGTAAGATCTATTGGATTGAAATATTTATAAGAGTCAAAAAGCCTTGCAGCGCTGCGCCCTACGTGGCCCGTCTTTATTGCCATTAGGCTCTCATGACAAAACCGCAATGAATAATTCCGGTTGAATCCTTATGCGCATGGCACAATACTATATATTTGTGTACAGTTGTATGTGGTGATAGACAGATCCTATCATCTTACCATACCAACAGTTACCAAACTGCAGATGACAACATTTAGTCCAATCTGAAGATTTGCGTATGGCCCCGGAACAAAAGACGAGGAAGTCTATAAAAAAGAAAAGGAAGAAAAAACCTGTACCAAAACGCAGCCGGGGATCACGCCTGTCGCGTTTCCTTACTCCCGCTAATGCTTTTATGGCCATCTTTATCATGATGGCTCTGAGTGCCTTCTTTATCTATTTGGGGCACGATGATCTGATGGGACTTCCTCCAAATGTGCCCAAGAGTTCAATCCTTGTTCCCCAACTTGGAACCTTTCTGGTACTCGCTTCGGCGTTTGGTTATTTTGGCTATCATTACCTGTCTGGGAATGCGGTATGGACCGGTTTACACAAGGTCTTCCTGGGCGTGGCTTTTGCTGCCATATGTTTCTTGTTTGCTATGTCATTCAAGCAGGATATTGCGCTCAATGGCGATAATGCCGAGTACATGATTTCTGCTCAATCACTGGTCGAAAGAGGTGGAGTCTATCGCCTGTATACGCCATCCGAGACTCCCAATACTTTAGCTTCCATCGGTCTACCCGTCATGCTGGCTCCTATTTATGCCATATGGGGATTTGACATTTATAAAATGAAAATGCTGATTCTCCTCTTTGGCATTTCACTATTTCCCTTGTCCTTCAGGCTATTCAAAAATTATCACAATAATAGTTTCAGCGCCCTCCTGGCCATCACGGTAGCATCCAGCCCATACCTCATTGCTAATGCGACAGCAGTAATGACAGAAGCACCCTATCTGTGCTGGTCACTACTTGCCCTGATCAGCTCGTTTCAATATCTGTCTTCCAAAAGATTTCACTGGTTTTATTATGCATCAACTTTGATCCTGATCGTAATGTCCTACCTGACCCGGGCTGTAGGGGTGGCTATTCTGGTGGCCTTGCTGACCACGCTGTTTCTCCGTATTCCATGGGGAAAATTAGGTAGTGGAGTGTTTGCCGGGGAAAACCGATTGCCGGTACTTAAGTTACTGGCAGTGTCTGTTCCCCTGGTACTCGGTTTCCTGGTTCTTCAGTTGAGCATGTCCAATGACGGCATCTCGCAGCTGGATGTATTTTTCGGGAAGGACCTCTTTTCCTATTTCAATGCCAATATGACAGCATCCATGCATGTGGCAGGACATATGTTGTTTAGTAATGAAGCCTATCGCTGGTATCAAATGTTACCAGATGTTGGACTTAGCCCAACCGACCTGGGATATCTGGTGGCTGAACTTCTGATCCTGGCTGGTCTGGTCAGAGGGTTACTCTCTCTGGATCTGAATGCATACTATAGCCTGACCGCTCTCCTGTTAATTTTACTGGCGAGTCTGACCCCTCAGGAAATGGTGATCATGAGGTACTTATCTGTTTTGATGCCCTTCATCATATATTACTTTGTGCATGGTGTGGACTGGGCAAGCAGATCCATCTTCCAACGATTTCATGCAAAGTCATCCTGGCATTCCCTTTTTCCGGTCATGGCACTGGCTACGATCTTCATGGTGGGTATGTCCGGCAATATTACCAACCTTTCTAAGGCAAAAGTAGGTACAGGGCCACATGCAGATGCCTATATCTATGCAGCATCATGGTGTGGAAAAAATCTTCCTTCAGATTCCTATGTTATGTCTTTCAAACCCAGGATCACTTACCTGTACTCCGGACTAAAGGGAAGATACATTGCTTCAACAAGAGACCAATATTCAGAGGAGTTTGCCCGGGAAAAATTAGAAGAGATTGAAAGAGAAGGAGTAACTCATCTTATCATTGATGGTTTGAGTGGTACTACGCAAGATGTCATTTTTCCTATCATTCAAAACAATGCGCATCTCTTTGAAGCATATGACATACCGGAGTTGGAAAGAAAATGCACCGTCATCCGTTATAAAGGAGCTGACGGTAGTGTCATCGAATGACAGAATAGGTACCTTCTAATCCCCTGCTGAGTACAAACACGAATAAGACGGCTTGTGGTGCGACCATCAAACTGCAAAAAGTTGGGACTTGCCTAATATATTGCAAATACTGCCCATATGTATTTGACGGACCTACTTAAATCAGTACTTTGCAGTGAGATTACTGTTGGATTTGGTCCCTGATTGACTAATCAATCAAACTCAGGATATAAGTTTGACACCAGCATAACCCCAACCAAGCAGTAGAGCTGTTACATGTCATCTAGAAAAGAGCGCAAAGGAAAGAAACGAAAACAACCCTTAAGAAAGGCACAAAAAAAACGCCCTTCGGAGAAAAAGCAAAGATCATCTGCCAAGCTTGCTTTTATGTCAAAGCCATGGGTTGCAGGAGTTGTTTTTGGAATAGCATACATCTGGATGATTACTCGGTTTTTTGTAAACTTTGGTGCCCATCCTACACGTAACAGCAAGCTTATCAATATCCATTCGACTTTTAGTGAGACCGGGGAAATATTGATTTTCTCTATCCTGATCATAGTCTTTGGATACTTCGCAGCTCGGATCCTCAGAGTTTATAAACTTCCTAGGCGGTGGGACATAGTTGCTGGTGTGGTGGCCTTTGGGGCTCTCACTGCGTTATATGCCATGGCATTTACAGAAGAATTATCTCCTAATGGTGACAACGCCGAGTATCTGATGAACACCAAATCATTGGTTGAGGAGGGAAGTATTTACCGGCTAAACAGTCGAGCTGACACTCGCAACACACTGGCTTCAAGGGGACTCCCGATTATCCTGGCACCCATCTATAAAATATGGGGATTCGATCTCGTCAAAATGAAGATGCTGATCATGGGTATGGGGTTGGCACTCTTTCCATTATTAGTGCTGTTATTTCAAAACTATATATCCCTGTCAAAGTCGATTCTCATTTCCATGGTGGTCGTGCTTTCCCCTCATTTATTGGCCGCAGCCTGTAATATAATGACAGAGATACCCTACGTCTTCTGGTCTGTGTTGACACTTTTGATGATGCAATTGCTAGCCAAAAATGGTTTGAATCAATGGAAATATCTCATCGTATTTCTGGTTTCCATATTAATGACATATCTGACCCGGCCTGTGGGGCTGACCATGGTCGCTACGGCGATGGCATACATGTTTTTTAGTGTACCATGGATTCAGTACTTAAAAAAGGGAAGCATTCGAGAGCTTTGGAAAGAGGACACATTTCGCTACCTGGTGATGATCGTTGGTCCATTGATCCTGGGATTACTATTCTGGCAGCTCTGGCTCTCGAATACAGGCGTGTCACAGGCTGAAATCTTCTTTCGCGGTGAAATTTTTGACCGGTTCTACATCAACCTTGAGTCCTCATTGCAGGTCTTTTCTCAAATGCTATTCAGGTTGGACACCTATCTCTGGTACATCTTCTTCGGCAACTACCGCGTGCAACCTTTGACCATCTGGAGCTGGCCCGCTCTTCTGTGCCTGTTTGCAGGTATGATTACCTACATGAGGAAGAACAACCTGGTATTCTGGTACACCATTATTTGCTGGATCATTATCTTATTTGCCAGCCTTACACCTGCCCAGATGGTGATTATTCGCTACATGAGTATCCTGGTTCCCTTTTTTATCTTTTTCCTCTTTGAGGGCAGCAGAATGATCGTTAAGATATTGGGGAAACTAACGGGGAGAAAGCTTAAGGCTGGATGGGTCAACCTAATTCCCCTTCTGGTTATGGCCCAGTTGATGTTTACCAGTTTTTCTTCAGACAGAGCCGTAATCACGCTGAATACGGCCGGTGCCGGACCCAATTACGACGACTATGTGGAGGTTGCCAGGTGGAGTAATCAAAATTTGCCCGAGGATGCATATGTGGCTTGCGTCAAACCCCGGATTTTCTGGTTTTATTCCCAGAAGGACACCAGACGAAGTACTACGATCTCCGAATTCCATTCTGCTGATTATGAGAAAGAAAAACTGGAACTATGGAAAAGTCAGGGGGTTACACATCTGGTAGTTGACCGAATCAGTGGAGCATCCCGGCAAAGTATTCTGCCGATAATTCAAAATAATCCCGATTTATTTCAGACTTTGTTTATTGCACCCACATCGGGTACGACGACCATTTATAAAATAAACTTCGAATAAACGTCATTCATGGAATTCTATCAATGGCTGGTTCCTCTGATTGCTGCTTTCTACATGGTCCGTATAATCATGCAGTATCTGCAACAAAAACGGTTGGTGGGAAGTATGATCATTTGGCTGGTTTTCTGGCTTATCATCAGTGTATTGGCTATCATACCAGACTTCATTTCCACGAACATGGCACAGCTACTGGGATTTAAGTCCAACATCAATGCAGTGATCTTTGTGGCCCTCGGATTCCTCTTTATCTTTATGTTCTATCTCACAGCCATGGTAGAAAAACTGGAAAAACAGCTTACTCAACTGGTTCGCAACCTGGCCCTGGAAAACAAGAAACTCAAGGACGACCTGGAAAGGATCAAAAACCCCGAGAATGAAGATTCTCCTCATTCTTGAATACTATTATCCTAATATCGGTGGCCTGGAAAAACTGTTTAAGCAACTGGCCGACAAACTGGCCGCAGATGGCCATCAGATCACGGTCCTGACCAACAGGATCTCGGAGGATCAGCCCTGGAAAGAACAAACCGGAAATGTCACCATACTACGATACCGCTTCCGGAATCGCTATCTGTTTACCTTACTGGCCTTGTTTCCGGCTCTAAGGCTGGCCCGAAATGCTGACCTCATACAAACCACCTCTTACAATGCAGGTTTCCCCGCGTTCCTGGCGGGGTGGTTATCGGGAAAAAAAGTGGTGATTACGTTTCATGAGGTTTGGGGTAAGCTCTGGTATGAACTTCCCTACATGGGCAGATTCAGCAAGATGCTACATGCTACCTTCGAGCAGTTTTTGTTAAAACTTCCCTTTACTCGGTTTGTGGCAGTTTCTGAGTTTACGCGGAGAAAATTGCATGAAGCTGGTATCAAGTCAAACCGAATTACCCGGATTTACAATGGCATTGAATACGAAAAACTCCAGATGGAACCCTTAAAAGGGCAATCCAACAACAGATACACCTTTCTCTATTTCGGCAGGCTGGGAATTTCCAAGGGGTTGGATGTACTGCTAGAAGCAATCGAGCATCTGTCGAAGGAAGCAACAGATTTTACCGTTATTTTGGTATTGCCACGTAAACCGGTCAAGATGCTGACCTTGATTCACAGGGATATTGAGAAGCGTGGGATTTCGGAAAACGTCTCCATCAGGCAAGAGTTAAGCAATGAAGAGCTTGTCCAACAGATCAGGGGTGCAGACGCTGTCATCATTCCCTCCTACAGTGAAGGATTTTGCTTTACCGCAGCAGAAACGGTGGCTCTTGGCCAGCCAATTATTTCATCACATCAGGGAGCACTTCCTGAAGTAGTGGGTGGAAATTTTCTTTCATATGATAATCAGGATCCGGTACTATTGGCTAAAGCCATGAAAACAGCTCTTGAAGGCAGATGGGACTATAAGGAGCCCAGGAGGTTTCATCTGGATGATACGATTAAGGAATATATAGCCCTATACAAAAAGCTATTGTCAGAAAAATGAGGCCACTTATGATGTCCATCATTCAAATGGAATCCGCTGTTTGAAGTTTGCAACTTCAAACCCATATCGTTGCGGTCGTACCAGATCAGGCCGTACTATCCGGCACCCCGACCATTTACTAATGCGGTTCTCATGGATCCATAAAGGGCTTGGTATTAACAGTATAATCCAAAATGCCAGCTCTAATAACCCTACAGAATTCCTGGGTATGTCACTCCTTCAGGTTAACAAATCACAATTACGCCCCGATGGGCCGATGGGGCTTGACTTTTTTGTCCTCCTTTACCTGCCACTTCCGTGGCAGGCTAGAACAATACGCCTCTCTGAGGCTCCCGGAGTTTAATCTCCCCCGCTATTGGAAGGTTTTGTATGGGTTTTGTGATAGCATTGAGTCACCATGATTGAATGCGACCTTACAGAACACTTGTGATGGCCATCATTCAAATGGAATCCGCTGTTTGAAGTTTGCAACTTCAAACCCATATCGTTGCGGTAGCACCAGGTCAGGCCGTACTATCCGGCACCCCGACCATTTACTAATGCGGTTCTCATGGATCCATAAAGGGCTTGGTATTAACAGTATAATCCAAAATGCCCGCTCTAATAACCATACAGATTTCCTGGGCATGTCATTCCTTCGGGTTAACAAATTACAACTACGCCCCGATGGGGCTTGACCTTTTTTGTCCTTCTTTACCTGTCACTTCCTTGGCTGGCGAGAACATTACACCTCTCTGAGGCTCCTGCTTTTCATCTCCCTCCACTGTTTGAAGCTTGCTATGTGCTAGCGACGAAATTGAACCATCATTTTTGAAGGTGACCCTACAGGCCACTATAGTGGGCATCATTCTAATGGGGCGTTGCCCCATTCTATCAGGTCCAGACCTTTCAGGCCTGGCAACTTAAACCGGGAATGTTCCCGGTTAAAAGA
>JAUILF010000385.1 GCA_030433135.1 Bacteroidia bacterium
ACAACCGGCGTGATGATAGCCGCGATGGCATCAGCGAGGGCATATGAATAGTGGGTTAAAGCACCTCCATTCAGAACAATTCCATCTATCTTAAATCCAACTTCTTGAATCTTATCCAGGATCGCTCCCTCATGATTTGACTGGAAGTATTGCAGCTCTGCATCTTCATCAAATTTATCACGAAGACCTTCGAGGTATTCGTCGAAGGTGAGGTTACCATATATATGAGGTTCCCGGCGGCCCAGTAGGTTAAGGTTGGGTCCGTTGATTATCATGATCTTTTTCATAAATGATTGGCTTTCCGTAAGTGTGATTCTGAATCAATTGGCCATTTCGGACATAAACATGATCCTTACCAGACGAATTTCCTCCATGGTAATATCATCCTCGGATAACTCGGAAAACGCATCTTCAAGAGAATCTGATTCAGCTTCCATGAAGTAATCGTAAATGTCCTCCTTGGAGTATTCGTCAATGTTGTCGTCAATATAGTACTGAATATTGAGTTTGGTCCCTGAATTGACAATGATATCCATTTCGTCCAGAAGTTCTTCCATCGAGACAGAGACACTATCAGCGATATCGTCCAGGGGTAACTTGCGGTCGATACCTTGTATGATAGCCACCTTGGCTTTCGATTTGTTGGCAACCGATTTTACTACAATCTCGGTTGGCCTCTCAATGTCATTTTCTTCAACGTAGTCCTTAATAATTTCCAGGAAGCGTTTTCCGTAACGACGGGCTTTACCTTCAGAAACACCAGAGATGTTGGCCATTTCCTGCATGGTAATGGGATACTGGGTAGCCATGTCTTCCAAAGAAGGATCCTGGAAAATGATATACGGTGGGATATCCTTGGATTTACTGATGGCCTTCCTCTCAGCTTTCAACATTTTCAGCAGCGTATCATCGAGAGTCGCCACTTGTTTTTCATTGCTAAAGGTCGGTATATCATCGTAGTTCCGGTTGAGTGGCATGTGAAAGGGAACCGGATTCTCAATATATGCACGGCCTTTGTCCGTGAGCTTGATGATGCCGTAGGTCTCTATGTCTTTATACACAAAGTCTTCCAGAATCGCATTCCTGAAAACACTTTCCCAGAATACCTTATCCTTGTCCTTCCCGGCACCATATCGTTCCAGTTTGTCGAAACCAAAATCTTTCATTTTTAGCTCCTGTTGGCCTTGCAGGTATTTTACAATGTGCTTGCCATGGTAATTCTCTTTCAGATCATCTGTGGCCTGTAATGCCAGTAAGAGGTATTTGCCGACCTCGATTTTCTCTTTGGGATAACGGCAGTTGTCACATTTCTCATTGCAGCCCTCTTCATTAAATTCTTCACCAAAGTAGTGAAGGAGAAACTTCCTGCGACAGGAGGCAGTTTCGGCATAGGCCATCATTTCTATCAATAGCTGGAGGCCCATTTCACGTTCCGCTACCGGTTTATCTCTGAGAAACTTTTCCAACTTCTGAATGTCTCCCGGAGCATAGTAGGCAATACATTTTCCTTCCAGGCCATCCCGGCCTGCCCGCCCGGTTTCCTGATAATAGTTTTCAATACTCTTGGGAAAGTCATAGTGCATCACAAACCGTACGTCGGGTTTGTCTATTCCCATACCAAAGGCAATCGTTGCCACAATAACATCGACATTTTCCATCAGAAAATCGTCCTGGGTCTGGCTTCGCAGTTTGGCTTCCAGCCCCGCGTGATATGGAGCTGCTTTGATCCCGTTTACATTGAGTACTTTGGCAAGCTCCTCAGTGGATTTTCGGGCCTGGACGTAGATGATGCCCGACTTGCCCTCCATGGTCTTGATGAACTGGATAATATCCTTGAAGGTATCTTCTTTGCTTCCCTTAGGCCGTACCTCATAATAGAGGTTTTCTCGGTTGAATGAAGAAAAGAAGGTGTTTACCTCCGTCATGTTAAGATTCTTCACGATGTCCGTTTGAACCTTGGGAGTTGCAGTAGCCGTGAGAGCTATAATGGGTATATGACGATCTATGCCATCAATCATGTCTCTGATCCGTCGGTATTCCGGCCGGAAGTCATGCCCCCATTCGGAAATACAGTGAGCTTCATCAACGGCGACAAATGAGACGTTGACCTGACGAAAAAATTTAATGTTTTCTTCTTTGGTAAGTGTCTCAGGAGCGATAAACAACAATTTGGTCTTTTCAGCCATGATATCTTCCCTTACTTTATTGGACTGCGTCTTTGAAAGGGAAGAATTGAGAAAATGAGCTATCTGATCCCGCTCTCCGTGACTTCGGATCGAATCAACTTGATTTTTCATCAGGGCGATGAGTGGTGAAATTACGATGGCAGTACCCTCCATCATGAGTGCCGGAAGCTGGTAGCATAGAGACTTACCACCTCCTGTAGGCATGATTACGAATGTATCATTTCGATCAAGTACACTTTGCACAATCTTCTTTTGATTGTCCTTAAACTGGTTAAAACCAAAGAATTTTTGGAGTGAAGATTGCAGAAGTTCTGCTTGTTTCATCTTGTCTTAACGTTTAGAATCTAGCGATGATTGTGAGCCCATCATCCTGGCACTGGGGTAACTAAAATCCAAGCCTATGGCCAAGCTTCACGCAAATATGCTTTTACTTAAATTTAGGCAATTTTAGACAAACGGTTTTAATACATATTGGATTTTTAATGATAGTATTTTGATAACGATTTCAGAGCAAAATCTCCTGGTGCTAGCCCGTGAAGTAGTTTCGCAGGAGGCCAAAACATTGATGGACCTTGCTGAGAACATAGACCTGTCACTGGTGCGGTCGGCAGAGCTCATACTGGAGTCCGAAGGCAGGGTTATTGTAACCGGTGTTGGTAAAAGTGCTTTGATCGCCCAAAAGATGGTGGCTACCTTGAATTCAACGGGTACTCCTTCGTTTTTTATGCATGCTGCTGATGCCATTCACGGTGATCTGGGCATGCTCCGACCGGAGGATGTGGTAATTTGTCTTTCCAAAAGTGGTCAGACCTCCGAAATTAAGGTGCTTATTCCTTTGTTGAAAGCCCGGTCCAATGCCATTATTGCCATAGTAGCTCAAAAGAGTAGCTATCTGGCTGAAATGGCCGATGTAGTTCTGTACACACCGGTATCGCGGGAAGCAGATCCAAATAACCTTGCTCCGACAGCAAGTACCATGGCGCAGTTAGCCGTCGGTGATGCACTGAGTATGGTACTGGCCCATCTTCGGGGATTTAAGCCAGAAGACTTTGCTCACTTGCATCCCGGGGGTTCATTGGGTAAACAACTCCATCTGACGGTGGGAGATTTGAGCAAACGACACATCAAGCCTGTAGTCAAAATGATGGATTCGGTAAGGGCAGTTATCGTGGAGATCAGTAGTAAGCGATTGGGCGCGACTGCTGTACTTGATGCCGCTGGCCTCCTGGCAGGAATTATCACCGATGGAGACCTTCGCAGGATGATGGAGCAAACTGATGATTTTAGCAATCTCACGGCGTCCGATATTAAGAGCTCCGACCCTAAGCAGGTTTCAGCGGATACTTTGGCCAAAGATGCCTTGATTCAGATGAGGGATCATAACATTACTCAACTGTTGGTTATGAATGAAAGCGGGTATCAGGGGGTGGTACATATTCACGACATCCTCAAAGAGGGTATATCCTGATGCTGGGATTTTAGGCTATTTGGATCCATGCCGAACATATATTTGTTTCCCCACCGGTTTTTTCTTTGCATAAGATTATTTTTAGGTCATGTTTTTTCCTTACGGTGATGATAGAATCCATGGTGGCTCATACCCTTTATTGAGTTATGGCTTCCTGGCATTTAATGTGCTGATTTTTTTCTACCAGAGTTCGCTATCCGTGGAGGAACTGGAAGTCTTTTTTCAGCACTACAGTTGTATCCCCGCCTACATTCAGGAAGGGCATCATTTGTCCACGCTTTTCACATCCATGTTTCTACATGGCAGTCTCATGCACCTTTTGGGTAACATGCTGTTTTTGTGGGTTTTTGCAGACAATATTGAGGCTACCATTGGGCATGGTCGTTTCCTGTTGTTTTACCTTGGTGGAGGTGTGGTAGCTAGCCTGGTTCACGTGTATGTTAATGTGGACAGTACCGTTCCGACTTTAGGAGCCAGTGGAGCTATTTCTGCCGTACTGGGAGCATACCTGGTCATGTTTCCACATAGCCGGATCAAAGTGCTGGTTTTCCTGATTTTTATTTTGCGTCAGATCACGGTTCCGGCTTTACTTTTCCTGGGGATCTGGATTGTAATACAGATAGGCAGTGCTTATCAGAGTACCTATGAAGACCTGGAGGGTGGCGGTACGGCATGGTTTGCCCATCTGGGAGGCCTGGTCTTCGGTGTGGTCATGGGATTTGTGTTCAGGCCACTGGTTCAGCTTATCACGGTTGAAAGAGCTAGTTGATCACAGGATCAGTCGTAGCATCATTTTGAATATCATCTGGTTTCAGGTGATTGAGACCCAGCATCAGGAAGAATATGTAAATAGCCACACCTACTGAGGTTTCAAAGGTGTTTTCAACCAGTAGGGAAAGTAGGACAATACAATTCATGGCCAGAAAGTAAGGATTTCGAAAATGTTGGTGGATCATCAGGGGAAGGAAGATGGCTATCAAAAACAACACCAGACCTAAGATGCCACTGCCGGCAAAAGTTGATACATACTGATTGTGTGGCAACAAGAAAGTATCCTTGTCAAATTTTGCATAAAAGTATTTGCTCATCTCATTACGCAGATCACCCGGACCAACTCCAATCAAAGGTGCCTCTTTACCCAGTGCAAGACCGGCTCTTACGGAGAGTATCCTCTCTGCATCGGAATAGGCGTTCCATTCCTCCTTTTGATATTGACTGACATCGCGGGACATGTAGCTGATGCGCTGGGCAAAACTTGGAAACACCAGATAGGCCACAACCGGAGCACTGATGAGTATTGCCAGAGCCAGAATCATCGCTCTCCGGTTATGTCCATGGTACAGGCCCTGAATGATGAAAATGAATCCGGTTAGATAAAGTGTGGCAATGCCACTGCGTACTGCCAGGAGATGTACAAAGATGAATAAGAATATGCCGGGATACAAGAAAACATGGGGACCGAGCCGGGGGCTTATCCTGAGCTTTTCTTTCCAAAGAATAAAGGAGGAGATACAGGCCAGGCTCAGAAGCAGACTGTATCTGATATGTCTTATCGGAGTTTCAACAGCCTTACCCATTTTCAAGCCCTCCATGATTCCCCGGAAGTCCGTCAGGTACTGGTATAGTATGGGCAAAGTGCTGAGTGTCAAGACCAATACCAGGAATACGTGTACCCATTGATAAGTGGATCTTGATATTTTCGGCAGTAAGTAGAAAGCCACCGGAGCCAATAGAAAAGGTGTTTTGATGCGCAAGCGAGTTATCCAATAGCTCGTATCATCTGAATATAGGCCTCCAAACAGAACCATGAGAAAACTCAGAGTCACCACCCACCATGCGGGATCGTTGATCCAGGATTCCAGCCGTCTCTTCAATTGCGGACGCCATCTTACTGAAAGCGGTCTCAGGCGTATATCTACTAAAGCCAGCAAAATAAATGTTAAGAAAACCATTAAGAAAGACTTATCACTCAATTTACTAAACAATTGTTTCATCTCATGTTTTAATCTTGATTCTTCTCCCACATCTTCATACATCAATTTATGCAA
>JAUILF010000386.1 GCA_030433135.1 Bacteroidia bacterium
AATCAACAGGGCACCCACGCCCGCAATCCACATCACCGGGAGACTCTTTGGGGAGTTGCTATTATTAGCATTCATAATAGGGCGTCATCTCTTTTGCTCAATCGCTTGATTGCGAGCTCTATGTAGTGCATTTCTATGATGTGATCCAGAAAACCGGACATTTGAAATCTATTGAGGGAATTGTCCGGGATGAAGCTACTGCAGAAATGGATGCTCTGGTGGCCAGGTTAAGAAAAGAAAATAATGCGGTACAGGTTACCGGTCATGTATTGAAGGGTACACCGGCCGATGCCACTAACCGTGTTGCAACTACGCAGGGGGCAGACCTGGTCATTATGGGTACTCAGGGAGAAACCGGTGCACTGGAAGTCTTTATGGGTAGTACTGCCCATGCCATGATCAGAAAATCAAATACAGCTACCCTCGTTATTCCAAGATCCGTATCTTTTTCTCCCCCCGAAAAGGTCGTGTTGGCAATTGATGAGGACCCATACGACCCCAATGCATTGAAGCCACTGGTAGCATTGGTCAAAGCGTTTGGCAGTCATCTGTATTTGCTACATGTAGATAGTGACGAAGAATCGGTGTCATACCCTGAGGAACTTGCTGCTGCTCTTGATGATATCACTTTTTCATATCATTCCCGTCTGGGATCTGACCTCTCCACTTCCATCAATCTCTTTGCCGAGGAAGTCGATGCCCAGATGATTGGGATGGTGAGGCGCAACAAGAACTTCTTTCAGAAGATCTTCAGTGGTAGTCATACCAAAAAGGAATTATTCGAGACTCAATTACCTCTGCTCGTGTTGATGGAGTAGTATCCGGCACCTTACTTACACATTGGGATTATTCCCATGGAGATCATTTCTTCAAGATTGCCTGGCAAATCCAGAGCCAGACCCCGTACAATTAATAGTAATGCAATAACAAACATGAAGGCGGGTACCAAACGTCGAAGATAGTTTCTGGTTTTAGCACCCACTATTTGACCACTCATGCCGATAAGGAACATCATGGGAACCGTACCCAATCCAAAGACTGCCATGTAAAGAGCTCCCTGCCAGAAATAGTTCTGTGTGAGAGCTCCGGCAAGTCCCATATAGACCAATCCGCAAGGTAAAAATCCATTTAATATACCAATGCCAAAAAACCTCTTTCGGCCATCACCTTTCAAAAATGTCCCCAATTTTTGTTGTAGCCACTTTTGGAAGTTTTTGACTACAGCCAGGTTCTGGATCTGCCTTTCAAAGGGAAGCGATACGATAGCCGCTATGAGCATAAATATACCCAGGAACAGGGACAATCCCTGCTGGAATCCGGCGAGGGTGAGCCCGTGACCAATGAAACCTGGTATAAGGCCGAGTAGGCTGTAGGTACATATTCTGCCAGCGTTGTACAGTAAGGCATTGCCAGTGCCAGACTGACCTGCAGGCCCGGAGTAGGGTAGGGCCATAGCGATGGGACCGCACATTCCGATGCAATGAAAGCTGCCAAGTAAACCAATTGTGAATGCAGTCCAGAGGTACATTGTCAGAGTATGATGTGTTTTTCTTTATAGTAAGATTTGCCATTGGCGATCCAGCTCAACTGGACTCTCCAGGGACCACTTACCAGACCATCGGTACTGATATCCATCTTGTTCTGATCGTTCAGACTTAGTTGAAAGAATTTGTCCTGTCTCTGATCGGACGGCCGGTACAGTAAGACCTCACCCTCTTCAACGGAGAGTTCCGGTGGAAAAACCAGGATAAGTTCCGAACCGTTCTGGTAGTTGATCTCTACAAGATGAGACGACGTACTTGCATTTTCACGGCTTTTCCGAAACGACTCATAGTTGAGATCCTTATCGTAATAGTTGTCCTGAACCATATTGATTTCCTGGCGGGAAGACATAATAACCATACCTATCATGACAAGCACGAATAGTCCGTAAAATATAGCGATACCACTACCCCAGTGAATCTTCATAATAGTTATTTAGGAGGGCCAAGAAAATTGGTATTGACTTTGTCAAGCAGGGTTTCTCCGGAATAAACTTCAATTTCAACTGTTGTTTTGCGATCGGTGAGGTCCTCACCGGGTAATTCAATGAAAAAGGCACCTTCTGTTTCAGTCTGTCTCTCCAAATTCGGGATGACACCTACCATCTTTATTCTACCTTGAGGATCAGTCAGGTGAAAGGAAATGTTGTTTATTTCTTCATTGGTCTTGTTGATCAATTGATAGTTGTAAAGGTTGCTGAGATATCCATCTTCCACTTCCTGATAGAGCATACCGGGAGTACGAAGAACAACAGCTTGCACCTCACTTCGAGTACTAAAGAGAAATACCTGCAGAGCTACCAGTATCAACAAAACGCTGGAGTAGGCCCAAACCCTTCCGGTAAAAAGCTTTTTTCGACCCTCTTCAATTCCTGCCAGTGAATCATAACGAATAAGCCCTTTTTCACGGCCTATTTTTTCCATGACACCATCGCAAGCATCCATACATGCAGTACAGTTCACACACTCCAGCTGAGTGCCATTGCGGATATCTATTCCGGTGGGACAAACATGGACACAGAGTTTGCAGTCTATGCAGTCGCCGAGGGCAGGTGTTGTGACCTCTTCTTCCTTTTTCTTTTTACGAATTTTACCTCTCGGCTCTCCCCTGATCCAGTCATAGGCCACGACGATCGATTCTTTCACCAACATAACACTCTGCAATCTCCCATAGGGACAAACGGCGATGCATACCTGCTCCCTAAACCGGGCGAAGACAAAGTAAAATATCCCTGAGAAGATGACCAGTGAAATAAAACCTCCCATATGCTGGGAAATGGGTTCACTGATGATTAAGAAGAGTTCATCAATCCCGATAATGTAAGCTAAAAACGTGTTGGCTATCAGAAAGGAAATCAGAAAGAAGATAGTATGCTTGAGGATTTTTTTTCGCCACTTAGATGCCGTCCACGGCGCCATGTTTAACTTTCGCTGCTGGTTGGCATCTCCCTCAATGGCATATTCTATTTTTCGAAATACCATTTCCATGAAAATAGTCTGGGGGCAAACCCAGCCACAAAACAGCCTGCCAAACACTACGGTAAACAAGACAATGAAAACCACCAGTGTAATCATGGCCAGGGCAAACAGATGTAAGTCCTGCGGGGTAAATACGACTCCAAAGATGATAAAGTGTCGGTCCAGGACATTGAAGAGCATCAGGGGTTGGCCATTGATCTTGATGAATGGCATGCCAAACAATAACAGCAGTAAAATCCAGCTTACATAAGTTCTGATTTGATAATATCGACCATCAGGCTTCTTAGGGTAGATCCAAACTCTTTTCCCCTGCGCATCCACCGTTGCAATGTGGTCGCGGTAACTTTCCTTATCTGGCAATGGGTCTGACATCATAGTACCTGATTTTAAACTTCCGGCAGGAAGTCATGGTGTTAGGATTCAGGTTCGGTGGTCTCTCCTCCTTCTGTCGATTCGGGCGATATCTCTGTGTCTCCAGCCTCCTCACCAGGTTGGTAGAGATCACCTTCCGGTGCCTTGCCGTTTGGGGGATTGGTTCCCTGTAGCGTAAGAATATAACTGGCAACTTCCTGCATGGCTGCCGGCCTCAACTGTGCGCTCCAGGCAATCATCCCTTTTTCCGGGACACCATATTTAATGGTAGTAAAGATATCATTAATGGATCCTCCATGTAGCCAATACTGATCCGTTAGGTTGGGACCAACCAGCCCGGCTCCATTCTCCAGGTGGCAAACTGCACAATTGATGGTGAAGATCTGTTTGCCATTCGCCAGTGATTGATCATCTGTTAACGCTACCACATTGGTTTCGTCCACAAAATTTGCCTGAGTGGCCCTGAAAGCTGCTATTTGTTCCTCTGCTTTTGCCACTTCTGCATAGTATGCTTCCTCTGATGACAGGGACAAATCAGTCATTTGGTCATAGACGAAATAAACGACACCGACAACAATCGTAATATAAAACATAGCCAGCCACCAGGGTGGCAGGTCATTATCCAGTTCCTTGATTCCGTCGTAGTCATGATCCAATAGTATTTCCTTTTCCCTGGAAACCGGTATCATGGCAGTAGCCCTGGCATATAGCCGCTGCCACAGGGGAGTGCTGCTCCCTTGTTGATCTGCCGCAGTTTGTGACACAGTGGCCTTTCGGGTATCTGTATCTTGTTTTACCCAATAATCAAACAGCTTAACCACACTGATACTGGCAGCAATAGTCACCACCAAAACCAAAGCCATCGATAAGTATAACCCCAGCTCGATATATGTCATCAAGGGCATCATAGCCGGGGTAGCCAATAGGTAAGTAGCCGGTCCTAAAAAACATATTGTTAGCATTATCTTGGTTTTCATCTGTCAAAGTTTTAGTCTTCCAGGGGTAGTTGTTCCATTTTATCTATATAGGTCTTCTTTCTACTCAGGGCCATCCAGATCACTGCCGTGAAGAAGACAAAAAATAGTATCAGGGGGCCAATAGCCAGCCAATTAATATTTTCTACTGATTGAAGAATGTACTTGTACATTTTTGATAGTATTTTAATTGGCCACGGTGCCAATTTTATTAATGTCTGTTCCCAGCCTTTGCAGATAGGCTATAAGAGCTACGATTTCTTTGTCAGCCAGGTTTTCACTGGTGACTCCATCTGTAATGAGCCTTTCTGCAATTTCATCGGCCTGTGACTGAAGATACCGGTTGGCATTTCGCGCATAGTTTTCAGGGTATGGTGTCCCCAGTTTGACCAATGTGTTGATCTTTCTTTCTGTATCGGAAATATCCAGTTCGTTGGTGATCAACCAGGGGTAGGGGGGCATAATTGATCCCGGAGACATACTCTCCGGATCCAGCATATGATTGTAGTGCCAGGAATCAGGATATTTGTTACCCACCCGGTGCAAGTCAGGTCCTGTGCGCTTGGATCCCCAGAGGAAAGGTCTGTCATATATGAATTCACCTGACTTGGAGAACTCACCATATCGCTCCGTCTCGGACCGGAATGGCCTGATCATTTGTGAATGACAACTGACACAGCCTTCCCGGATGTAAATGTCACGTCCCTGGAGCTCCAGGGCGGTGTACGGTTTCACGGTTTCGATTTTTGGAACATTTGATTCCACCATCATCATTGGGACCAGTTCTACCACACCTCCGATGCCGACAGCGACCAGAGCAAGAACAGTGAGTAACACCGATTTTCTCTCAAACCATCGGTGCCAATGCTCGCCTTCATGAGGCACATAGGCAACTCTGGCTGGTGCAGAGGCTTCTTCTTCAGCTTTGAAACTTCCCTGGCGGATAGTTTTGACCAGGTTGTACAACATGACAAGAACCCCGGACAGGTATATTAGACCCCCAAGTGCCCGGATGGCATACATCGGGACGATTTGAGTCACTGTCTCCAGGAAGTTTCCGTATTGCAGAAAACCATCCGGGGTAAACTGCTTCCACATAAGTTGCTGGGTGACACCAGCCCAATAAAGAGGCACAGCATAGAATACAATGCCCATAGTACCCAGCCAAAAGTGCACATTTGCCAGTCTGGTACTATGCAGTGAAGTCTGATAGATCCTTGGGATCAACCAGTAGAGAACCCCAAATGTCAACATGCCATTCCACCCAAGAGCACCAATATGTACATGCCCGATAGTCCAGTCCGTATAGTGGGTAATCGCATTGAAAGATTTG
>JAUILF010000387.1 GCA_030433135.1 Bacteroidia bacterium
CCGGTTGCGAAAATGTATTATGGTGCCCTGGAGGTCGAAACAGGCAAACCTGTTATCAGGCAGGATGATTACCCCTATAAACCGGATAATTATGTATCCATCTGGAATCCACTTTTCCCCCGGCATGATTACCCGTTGCAGTTCGCAGAGTGTTGTCTGGCTATGTATAAGACTACCGGTAAGGAGGTTTATCGAGAAGCATCCAGGAGATGGTTTACCACCATCCAACAGCAAATGGAGGATCGCGGCACACAATTCTATTATGCTGAAAACTATGCTCGTGTCATTCATTTTCTCAGGGCTTATCATAAAGAATTTGAAGATGAACAGGCGGGTGATCTCTCGGATCTGATCTCCCGTGAGGCTGTCGACCTATTGTACCAGAATGAATATGGAATGTTTCGCAGTCACACCGGTGAGATGCGTTATGACTGCGTGGATGGTGTAGGATTGCTCTCCCTGGTTCTTATGGATGTACCGCATGATCAGTCCTATTTCTATTTCTGAATGCCCAGTGTTGTTTTGGAAGACAATGATAATCTGGACTTTATCTAAACAAGAAAGTTCAAACATACTTTCATGCTTTGTGATGAACATTTTTGTCTAATTGTCTATTAGTATGCTAGTACTTTGACAGAAGATAGTTTGAAAGTTCAACATTTTAGCTAGTCCTGGGGCAAGGTGCATCTGACTATTATTATTTTGATGAGGCAATGGACAAGAAAGAGCTGATCAAGTCGGGTTTGATTGAAGAGTATGTGTTGGGGCTGAGTTCGGCAGAGGAAAAGGAACTGATCGAAGACTTGGCGTCCAGGGATGAGGAAGTAGCCAAACTCATTCATGACATGCAGAAGGCTATGGATAGCTTTTGTGTCAAACGTCGATCTGGAAACGACAGTAAGAAAGCTATTCTGACCAGCATGGTCAAGCGATCGGTAGAAGAACGTCCATCAGCCCGCCTTAAGTCATTGCCAGGTCTTAAAAGGTCTGTCCGGTGGAAAAAGATCGGTCTCGCAGCACTGGCATCCGCTATATTTTGCCTTGCTGTGGCAGGTACACTTTGGTGGTCCAATAAGGATTTGCGGCATCAGCTTTACAACCTCAGTCACGACATGGATGACCGGCAGCAAGAAATGCAAAGGTTGGCGGCTGAAGACAGGATGCTGAAGGACAGAATGAAGTTTCTGGAGGATGATCAGACCATACCGATTCGATTGACCGGTACTTCTTTATTACCTCATGCCTGTGCCACTATCTACTGGAATCCCCAGTATCAGGAAAGTTATCTCAAAATTTCACATTTACCGGCTCCTCCGGAAGGCACTACTTACCAATTGTGGGCCAATACCGGAGAGTCCATTACCAACCTGGGGAGTTTGTCTCCCTCCGATACAACCTGGAAAAAGTTGCCGTTTATGAGCCTGGTGAAACGTGTACATGTAACCCGGGAACAACTGGATACCCCCGGACAACCGAACAGTGCCAGAGTGGTGATGGCAGGGCAGTTTTGATAGATCTAGCTTAGATTTTAAAATGAATTTCGTTAGGTTTAAATTACACCTGAGTCATGTCAAACTACTCATTTATGTTACTATATCGTTCCGTCCGTAAACAACTACGTTCCTGTAACTAGATTGGGTACGTGAAAATCAGTGCCCTCAATTCAGCACCCCGACCTGCATCAAGGATTCTATTTCCTCTATTTCAATGGGTATGTCAGCCATCAGATCCACAGGTTCTTCGTCAGTGACCAGGATATTATTTTCGATGCGGATGCCCAGTTTTTCCTCCGGAATGTAGATGCCGGGCTCGCAGGTAAGCACCATGCCTGCCTGCAGTGGTGTATTTCTGTTGCTCAGATCATGAACATCAAGGCCCAGGTGGTGAGCTACTCCATGCATGAAATATTTTCTGTAGGCGGTCGACGTACCGGACTCGCCACTGATATCCTTTTTGTTTAGGAGCCCTAATTCGACCAGGGCGTGGTTCATCATGGCTCCCACTTCCCGGTTCAGTTCTTCCATGGTGATGCCCGGAACCATCATCTCTCTGGTACGATATAAAATGTCAAGCACCGCGCTATATACTTCTCGCTGCCGGGGCGAAAACCTGCCATTTACCGGGATGGTGCGAGACAGATCAGACGCATAATGGGCATATTGAGCACCAAAATCCAGTAGTACAAGATCACCGTCTTCACAGGTGCCGTCATTCTGGATATAGTGCAGTACACATGCTGAAGCTCCGCTGGCCACAATAGGCTCATAGGCATGTCCTGATGAACCCCTGGCGATAAAAGCCTGGATGATATGGCTCTCCACTTCATATTCACGCATACCAGCTTTTATGTTCCGAAGCACGGATCTGAAGGCCTGATCCGTGATCTGACATGCATGCCTGATGAGTTTGATTTCTTCCTCCGACTTGTTCATACGCAGCTTGCGTAAGATGGGCTGTGAACGATGGTACTTATGAAAAGGAAATTTATCACGTAATTCACGGGCACATCGCATGTTTCTGGAAACTACATCAGTTTGATAAGCGCTGCCCTCATTTTCATGGATGTAGATTCTCCGGACATCAACGAGCACACTGGTCAGAACCTGTTGCCATTGTTCCAGCCAGAATACCTTTTGGATACCGGAAATTTCACGTACCTGCTTTTTACTCAGCTTGCTGCCTTCCCATATGGTGCTGTGGTCATTCCCTTTTTCGACAAAGAGTATTTCCTTCATCTCAGCCCTGGGAGCATCCGGGTAAAGCAGTAAAATGGTTTTAGGCTGAGCAACGCCAGACAGGTATATCATGTCTGATTGCTGAACATATGGGAAGAATTGATCGCCGTTCCTGGGCATTGGATCATTGGAATGGAAAATGGCCACAGACTCGGGTTTCATCTGTCGCTTAAACCGTTCGCGATTTTGAATAAAAAGTGACGGATCTATGGGTTGATAACGCATGTTTTGCAGTGTTCGGAACTTTAGAATGATCGATGTACCTAATATAAACGTTCAAATCAATTCTTTCGGTGCTTTGAATCAACTGCACTGTGGGACTTGCTGTCTGATTTGTATTTTTAATGATTTGCCCAACGACCTGACAGGATCCAGGTACTTTACGGTGAAGACCTTGTATGGAAAGAGCTCAACTAAATGATTCTATCAAAGTCGGAAAGAAATGTGATCTGAATTTTAGTATCATGATTAAATCATAAAGTAGTGAACAATAGAACAAGGCGAAGTTTCATAGGTGATCTGGCAACAGCTTCTGCCTTGCCTTTGCTCCCGTTAGCCAGGCAGGAGCAGATCAAAGAAACCGAGAATGACCGTGATGCTATCATTGATCAAGTAGAACTGGTGAAAGTAACTGGACCTTCCCAATTCTCCAATACGAACCGGCAATACCAGACCCAACCCGTTCATATTTACCCCGATCACAGACCTGAGCCCTATAGCGAACCGGAGAGTTCCACGACTTCCTCAGGAACAACTTCGCACCACTATCTGCGGATAGGCACCAGGGGTGGTATCGAGGGCATCTATGGCTATCTGGATCCCGAGACCGTCTCGCCGATCGTAGGACAACTTCAATCGTTTCTCTTGGGAAAAAATGCCTTGCAGATTGAAAAGTTGTGGGACCTGATGTATAGAAGAAATCGCCATTCGCGGGCGGGTCATTATATGATGGGTTTGAGTGCTGTAGATAATACGCTTTGGGATATCAGAGGGAAATATTTTGGTGTTCCGGTTTATCAATTGCTGGGTGGAGCCACTCGAGAGGAAATTCGGGTTTATGGCAGCTGTCTCGGATATTCGGTTGAACCTGGAAAGGCAGGGCCTCAGGCTAAGCAGTTTTATGATCAGGGTTTTAAACATCAGAAATGGTTCTTAGCCTATGGACCCGGAAGTGGAACCAAAGGACTAAAGCTCAGTGTCGATTTGGTCAGAGAAATCCGGGAGGCGGTAGGATATGATCTCCAACTGATGTTTGATGCGTTTATGGGATGGGATTTGCCTTTTGCCACCGCCTGGGCCAGTGCCGTCGAGCAGTATAACCCATACTGGATAGAAGAGGCATTTCCTACTAACCGGCCGGACAGTTTCAGGCAGTTGTCGGAAAGTACCCGCATTGCTGTGGCCACCGGTGAACACTTTTACAATCGCTGGGAGGTGCTGAATTTTCTCAGGAGTGATGCCATTCAGATTGTACAGGCCGATCCCGAGTGGTGTGGGGGTGTCAGTGAGCTGGTAAAGATCTGTCATCTGGCATCCGCTTTTGGTGCCAAGGTTTTTCCCCATGGCCATAATTTGCATGCTGCCATGCATGTGGTAGCCAGTCAATCACCCGAGGTATGTCCTTTGGTGGAATATCTGATCAATTACGTGCCGGGTAAAATGCACTTTCAAAAAGATCCTCCCCTTACCGACAACGGGGTACTTCCTTTCCCTGAAAAACCTGGTTTCGGTATTGAACTGGACAGGGAAAAGATTGAACGGGAAGAGGTACTCAGCTGAATGGGCACCTCTATTAACCCACAAATGTTAAGAATCTGCAAAAGCAAGGGTGTTTTTCGGTTAAACTCAGCTTAACCTGGGTCGTCGAATGGTAGTCTATGTGTTAATTACTACCTTCGCGCCCTTATTTCAGAGACCTTTTGTCCTTTCAGATACTATCAGGCGGTAGTCGATTCTGAAAGGGCTTTCTTTTTTTGCATCCGGCAGAACTTTTATTCCGAATTAAATTCTGGACGAAGTCAATGTACCGGAATTGCTATTTGGGTTTCTGTTAATTGAACCAATTTAAATGAAAAAGTTTTTCAATCTCTTTGATTTAAGCCAGAAAGTCGATTATAAAACCGAAGTCCTTTCCGGTCTTACGGTTGCTATGGCCCTGATACCTGAAGCGGTTGCTTTTGCACTTATTGCCGGTTTGTCACCATTGACAGGTCTTTATGCTGCCTTTGTAATGGGCCTGGTCACTTCCATACTGGGAGGGAGACCAGGGATGATTTCAGGAGCAACGGGGGCAGTGGCTGTCGTGATTGCGGCCCTGGCACTTTCCCACGGTGTGGAGTATATTTTTGCAACGGTTGTACTGGCCGGAGCTCTCCAGGTGCTGGCCGGTGTCTTTAAATTGGGTAAACTGATGCGTTTGGTGCCGCATCCGGTGATCTTTGGATTTGTGAATGGTCTGGCTATAGTGATATTCATGGCTCAGATTGAACAGTTTAAGGATGGATCGGGACAATGGCTGGTAGGTGATCAGCTTTATATCTTTTTGGGTTTTGTGCTATTTACCATGTTAGTGATCTGGGGTCTACCCAGAATCAGCAAGGCAATTCCTGCCTCACTCGTTGCCATATTGGCCGTATTTGGAATTGTAGTTGCCCTGGGCATTGAGACCAAGACGGTGGGAGATATCGCGTCTATTCAAGGGGGTTTTCCTCCCTTTCACTTGCCGCAGGTACCATTTACTCTCGAAACATTGAGTATCATTCTTCCTTATGCGGTGATTATGGCCGGAGTAGGTTTGATTGAAAGTCTCCTTACACTCAACATTATCGATGAGATCACTGAAACCCGTGGGAGTGGAAACCGGGAAGCAGTAGCACAGGGTACAGCTAATATGTTGTCAGGTATTTTCTCTGGTATGGGAGGTTGTGCCATGATTGGCCAGAGTCTGATAAATATTTCTG
>JAUILF010000388.1 GCA_030433135.1 Bacteroidia bacterium
AACGGACTGATTTTCCTGATGCAGATTTATCAAATTTCGGCAAAGTCATCGAAGAGGTGTATAGTAATGGGCCAAAGATTCACGAGTACATCAGGGGAATAAATGAGCGGGTATTGTCTGACTATGATATTACCACAGTGGGAGAAGGACCGGGGATCACCCCCCGGCTTGCCAATTTGTATGTAGGCAAGGACCGAAATGAGCTCGATATGATCTTTCAACTCGACCACATGGCGGTCGATCATGGCCCCGGTGGTAGATTTGACCGTAAAAAATGGAAGCTTGGGGAGCTCAAGAGTATACTGTCGGATTGGGACCAGGCCATAGGGAATGAAGGCTGGATCAGCATTTTTATGGATAACCACGATTTTCCCCGTATGGTTTCACGTTTTGGAAATGATGAGGAGTACAGGGTGGAATCTGCTAAAATGTTGGCCATACTTATCCTTACCCTGCGTGGTACCCCGTGCATCTACTTTGGTTCTGAGATCGGGATGACCAATGTGGACTTTGGAAATATCGAGGATTACAGGGATGTGGAGATTCATAATTGTTACAAACTCTTTGTGGAGGATGGAGACATGGATGAAACCACTTACCTGGACCTCGTGAGTACCCAGGCCAGGGATAATGTTCGGACACCCATGCAGTGGTCAGATGCCCCTCATTCCGGATTTACCACAGGTACACCCTGGATCAAAGTAAACCCTAACTATAAGGACATCAATGTAGAGATGGATCTTGAGTCTAAAAACAGTATTTACCGATTCTACCAGGAACTGATCTCACTGCGAAAGGAAAACATCTGCTTTGTGTACGGTGAGTACTCCCTGGTTTTAGAAGAACACCCCCAATTGTATATCTACAGACGCACCCTGGAAGGAACATCGTTTTTGGTGATCCTCAATTTTTCTGACCTGATACTTGCCGTACCCTCATTTGTCGAAGGCTCTGAACTGATCCTAAGTAATTACAGCTCATTTCACGAGCTGTCGATCCAACCCTGGGAAGGGAGGATCTATCGAGAAACTTAATCCCGGGCTAACCCTTTGGCATAATCTGTCCTAGATCGATTTCAAACGTTTGCGCAAGGCAAACAATTCGTCGCGCAACTGAGCCGCAGTAATAAAATCAAGGTCCTTGGCGGCAGCCTTCATTCTGGCTTCCGTTTCTCCAATCATTTTTTCTATCTGATCTCGACTCAGATACTGTACAACAGGATCAGCAGCCAGGCTTGGTTCGTCACTTTCTATATAAGTCGCAGGCTTTTCAGAGTCTCTGATATCCAGAATACTTCGAACTGACTGCGACTTCTTAACGGTAGTAGGAGTAATCCCGTGCTCTTCGTTATATGCCATTTGTTTGGATCGGCGGCGCTGAGTTTCATCAATGGTGTGTCTCATGGAGTCAGTCATCTTGTCTGCATAAAAAATCACCAGTCCATTTTCATTTCTCGCAGCTCTCCCCGCAGTCTGAGTCAATGACCTGGCATTACGCAGAAAACCCTCCTTGTCTGCATCAATAATGGCGACCAGTGACACCTCAGGTAGGTCCAGACCTTCGCGCAGGAGATTCACTCCCACCAACACATCATAGTCTCCCCGTCGCAGATCCTGGATGATTTCTACTCTTTCCATGGTATCGACTTCCGAGTGGATGTATCTGCACTTAATTCCGAGTCCGGCCAGGTATTTGGTAAGTTCTTCGGCCATTCGTTTGGTCAAGGTGGTAATGAGTACCCTTTCTTTAAGTTCTACTCTTTGTGTTACCTCCTCCAAAAGGTCATCGATCTGGTTTATACTTGGTCTTACCTCAATGGGTGGATCCAGCAAACCAGTTGGTCTGACCACTTGTTCCACAATTAGACCCCCTGTCTGCTCCAACTCATAATCTCCGGGAGTAGCACTGACATAGATGACCTGGTTTACCAGGGATTCAAACTCCGAAAAATTCAATGGCCTGTTATCCATGGCAGACGGCAATCGAAATCCGAAATTCACCAGATTTAGCTTTCTGGCTCTGTCACCACCCCACATACCTCTGACCTGGGGTAAGGTTACGTGGCTTTCATCCACGATCATAAGAAAATCTTCGGGAAAATAATCCAGCAAACAAAACGGTCGGGTACCGGGTTTTCGACCGTCGAAAAAGCGGGAATAGTTTTCCACGCCGTTGCAGTATCCGAGTTCTCGCATCATTTCCAGATCAAAAGTGACCCGTTCTTTTATCCTCTTGGCTTCAAGATATTTGGACTCTTTTTCAAAATATTTTTCCTGTTCATGCAATTCATCTTCAATATCCCTGAGTATACCCTGGATTCTGTCACGAGGAGCTATATATAGATTAGCCGGAAAGATGGCAGCATGCTCTATTCTTTCTATTTGCTTGCCTGACTCTACTTCAATTCTCTCTATTTCTTCAATCTCATCACCAAAGAAAATAATTCGGTAACCATAATCCGCATAAGGAAGGTTTACGTCCACCGTATCTCCCCTAACCCTGAATGTGGCACGTTCAAATCCAACTTCTGTACGTGAGTACAAGCTCTCTACCAGGTTGTACAAAAAGGTATTTCGGGGAATCGTCATTACTCTGTGAATACGAATAATGCCGGTTTTGTAATCTTCCGGATTACCCATACCATAAATACACGACACCGAAGCAACGATGATGATGTCCCTTCTCCCACTTAACAGGGAAGAAGTAGCCCGGAGTCGCAACTTATCCACTTCCTCATTGATGGAAAGATCCTTCTCGATAAAGGTGTCAGATACCGAAATATAAGCTTCAGGTTGATAGTAATCATAGTAGGACACGAAGTACTCTACAGCATTATTGGGGAAAAAGGATAGAAATTCACCATAGAGTTGC
The DNA here is from genome assembly GCA_030433135.1 of Bacteroidia bacterium. Taxonomy (GTDB): domain Bacteria; phylum Bacteroidota; class Bacteroidia; order Chitinophagales; family Saprospiraceae; genus JABDMH01. The sequence goes on from JAUILF010000388.1 coordinate 2,872, forward strand.
GCCGTCAAAGTTTTGTTATGTGTGAGGACAAGTGTTGGTTTCTGCACTTTTTCAATCACATTGGCAATGGTGAAAGTCTTACCCGAACCGGTAACACCCAAAAGGACCTGTGCAGGTTCGTTATTATCTATACCATCTGACAGCTGTTTGATGGCATCCGGCTGGTCACCCGTCGGTTTGAATGGTGAAACAATTTTAAAGCTCATCTTCGGTCTTCTCTAATCCACACAATACAAAAAACTTTGTGTATAATCATCAAATGCAATAACTGCGATATATGCAACTCTATTCCAAGACCATTGGTTCTGGTCCACCTCTGATTATTTTACACGGACTCCTGGGGATGTCTGATAATTGGCATTCGTTTGCCAAACAAGTTGCTGACAGATTTACGGTTATTCTCGTGGATCTCCGCAACCATGGCCGGTCACCTCACCACTCCACAATGTCATATCCTGGCATGGCGGAGGATGTCCAGGTGCTGATGGAAAACAGTTGGCTATATGATGGCGCCATTGTGTTGGGACATTCCATGGGCGGTAAAGTAGCCATTCAACTGGCAGCCAGCTATCCTGACTGGGTTGACAAACTGATCGTCGTTGACATTGCTCCCAGGGCCTATAAGCCATCTCATCAGCAGATTTTTGATGCCCTGGAAAGTGTAGATCTGCAAAAAGATCAAAATCGGAATGCCATACGGGAAAAACTTGAAGAGAGCCTCAATAATCCGGCAGTTATAGCATTTCTGATGAAAAACCTGTCCAGGACCAAAGAAGGATACCGTTGGAAAATGAATTTGTCAGCGCTGGCAAATAATTACCCTCAACTACTAGCTGCTCCCAAATTTGAATCCGTGGATGTCCCGACCCTCTTTGTATCCGGAGAGAAATCAGATTATATAAATCAGCAGGACATGTCTATGATCCGTGACCAATTCACCCAGGTTGATTTTGTGACCATACCCGATGCGGGCCATTGGATACATGCTGACAAACCCGATCAATTTCGCGAACAGGTTCTATCATGGCTCGACGCATAAAAATGACTTACGGAGAAGAATCAGCTTTTACAGAAACAAGAGACACCATCTAAGCGTTATTTGAATACTTAACTGTCAATTATGAAATTACTACGCATTTCTATCCTCACACTTCTGGCACTTTCTGGAATGGCTTTCATGAATTACGAAAGCAAACAGTTTGAGATCAGTAAGAACCTGGAAATATTTACCAATATTTATAAAGAGCTCAATACACATTACGTAGATGACATAGATCCAGCAGGACTGATGAGAACGGGCATTGAGGCTATGTTAGAAACCCTGGATCCGTACACCAATTATATATCGGAGGCCGATATAGAAGGTTATCGTTATATGGCCGAAGGCAAATATGATGGAATCGGAGCTCGTGTTCGCAAAATGGGAGATTATGTGACCATTGTGGAACCCTATGAGGGTGGTCCTGCACTGGATGCCGGTCTTCGTGCCGGAGATATGATTATTGAAGTGGAGGGTAAAAGTGCCAAGGGTAAGAAAACAGATGAAGTCGAAGAGATCCTGAAGGGATTTCCGGGTACGGAGGTCACCATCACTTACAGAAGACCCGGTGAAGACAAGGATCAAAGAGTAACCGTTAAAAGAGATGAAGTAGCGGTGAAGAATGTCCCTTATCAGGGCATGCTGGACGAGGAGACCGGATATGTAGTATTGACCACATTCACCAATAATGCCGGTAAAAATGTAGCTCAGGCTATCAAGAAATTGCGCGATGAAAACCCCGGGATGAAAAGTCTGGTGTTTGACCTGAGAAACAATGGAGGTGGTTATCTGAGGGAAGCCGTATCGATCAGTAATCTCTTTATCCCCAGAGATGAGATAGTAGTTACCACCAAAGGCAAAGTTCGGGATCGGGACCGCAGTTTCAAAACCATGAATCCGCCACAGGAGCCTGACATGCCACTGGTCATACTCACCAATGAATGGACAGCATCTGCATCCGAGATTGTAAGTGGTGTAGTTCAGGATCTGGACCGGGGTGTGATCGTGGGTACCAAGACCTATGGTAAAGGGCTGGTTCAAAATACCGTCGATCTGGATTACAATGCCAAGCTAAAGCTGACCACTGCTAAATACTATATACCAAGTGGCCGGTGTATCCAGAGTGTCGAATATAATGACGGTGAGCCTGTGGACATCCCTGACAGTGAAAAAGCAGTATTTAAGACCCGAGCCGGTAGAAAGGTTCTCGAAGGAGGTGGTATTATCCCGGATGTCGTCACTGGTGGCGAGAATGATGCAGCAATCATCCACTTTTTGCAAGACAACAACCTCATCTTTCACTACGCTACAAAATATCACCAGGAGCATGAACAGATTGTTCCTGCTACAGAATTTGAGTTTGATGAATTTGATGATTTCATAGCTTTTATTGAAGAGAAGGACATAGACTTTCGCACCGACTCTGAGGAAAAACTGGATGACCTTCTGGCTGCTGCAGAAAGTGATCACTATATGGCTCTGGTTGAAAATGAAGTAGAGGCGATTAAGGAAAAAATCGCCAGTGAAAAAGAGGACGACCTGCAGGAACACAGGGAGCAAATTGAATCACTCATTGAAAAAGAGATCGTGAGTAGATATTACTATCAAACCGGGAAAATAGAGAAGTCTCTACGGAACGACCGGGATATAACCACCGCGTTGGAAATCTTGCATGATCAGACGATATACAACTCTTACTTTGAGGTGCGGTAGTACACATAACCATTCTCCATGGCCTTGATATTATGTCTGGAGACCTCGACTGAAGTATGTTCAG
>JAUILF010000016.1 GCA_030433135.1 Bacteroidia bacterium
ACCTGCAGTAAAGAACAGCAGGCAGCCATGATAAAAGCCGTCGAAGAACAACTGGAAACTCCCTATGGCGTTATGATGCTGGCACCCGGCTTTACCGCCATGCGCGATCTCTGAACGCGGTGGCAATGGCGGAGCATCCTGTCTTGCCTGCGACATTTCATACTCACTCTGCTCGATCTCGTATTGACGATAGAAATATATGGCATCATTCACCGGCCATCGATCACTCAATGTCTTTACCCTGTTGAGATGGGATTTGTAAAGTGATTCTAGATTTCGCTCGGACAGTACTTTTAGTCTTACCGTTTGCTCCAGCAGTTTATCTGACAGAAAAGCCTCAACACTGAGAAACTTCTCTATCATCTGGAGAACATCGGAGCACAACTTGCGAAACCTGCGGTCGTCATAGTTTTTGTCACCCTCCAGGTTACTCCACAGGTCAGCCTTGCTGATCGTCTCCCCAGATCCCTCAACTCGGGCTGCACAAAGGTGATTAAGGAGGATAGCCGATTTAGATTGCCTTTCATTTATCTCTCCGGAATAGAACAGTTTTAGCCTGTTAACTTCGCTTGCACTTAACGACTGAAGGACCTTGAAAACCTTTGTTTTATGCATCTATTTTAACTTTTGACAAAACAGCTAAAGAACTTGAAACAGAGAGTTTTTTGCCGGTATTTGTTAAAGTAAAGGTTCAATATGACCAATATTTTCTAGTTCAGCAAATTAGGTTTATATTGCAGTTAGATTTAATATAATGTATGAGACTCCCCCTGAATACACTTACCATCCTCTTGGTTGTCCTGGTTGTCTGCCAGGTTAGAGGTCAGGAGCTTACACATTATGAGTTCTTACAGATGAAAGCCGGTTCTTCTATTACCGTACCGGTTAAATCAGCTGAATACCCTTCGTTCTTAAAGATTGCCAGGCACGGTGTTGCTTCGAAGGTGAAACTGAATTTTGAAGATCAGTTTCGCATCAAGTATACGCCTGAAGTTGACTTTACGGGCCTGGATACCATCAGTTATAAAACCTACAGGTCTGAGTCAGGTGATTTGATCCCGTATTTCGAGGGTTTTGTGGTAGAGGTCAAACCGGCTATTGCTGTAAATGATTATGCGGTCATGAGTCTGGACCATGAGCGTCTGGTATTCGACGTGCTGGGAAATGACCAGTTCGACGCAAATCCGGTTGTTTCTGAGATCATACATGTTAGCGGTGGTCAGGCTGAAGTGTCCGGGGATGGGACTGGCATAGAATTTCAATCGGCCGAGGTGGGGGTCTATTTCATAAAGTATCAGGCTTGTGCAGATGGCGTTTGTGCGGCTGCAACCCTAACTGTCCGGGTTAATGATCAGGAGGAGCTACCAGTCAGTGACACTGCCTTTTATCAGATAAGAAGGGATGCATCAAAAGTTATATTACTCCCTCCGGGATTCTCTCCGCCGTCAGATCGCTACTACCATGGAAGTTTAAAGGAGATTTCGGAGGAACAATTCCGGTATACTCCGGAACTTGGCTTTGCGGGTAGGGAAGAATTAATTTTTCAAAAGATATATGAAGGTGATCTATTGACCTACAGAGTGGTCATAGATGTTATCGATCATTTTAATTCCAATGGCTGGGCGAATAAAGATCATATCTATACAGAAGTTGATAACTCTGCTGTTTTCTCAGTACTGTCCAATGATCTTGGTCATGATATTGAGTCACTGGATGTTAGTCAGTTAAAGGGGGCTCTGGTCGAGATAGATGACGGAGTATTTTCGTACGAACCTCCCCCGGGATTTGAAGGTCAGACCATGTTCACTTATGAGGTGTGCGGAGAGGGACGATGCGATGAGGCTTCTGCATACATCACAGTATCAAATTATCCTCCCAGAAGTGATCAATGGACATTGTATACAACCAGGAATCATGAGCTTTATCTAGACTATGAAGTTCCGATTGATGACTACCATTTTATCACCAATGTGGCACCGTCACGCGGGATTGTTAAATACGATTCAGACAAAAAGTTACTGATTTATCAACCTGATGAGGGGTTTACCGGTACTGACGAGGTCAGTGTTCAGTACTGTACGGTCAATAGGGGTGTAGATCATTGTGAGACCTTGACGTTGACAGTTGTGGTACAGGATATAGAGACGGAGTTATGTCAACATGATTGTATTTGGCCGGGAGACCTCAATCATGACGGAAGTGTAGATCTCGGTGATTTGCTTCCATTGGGAGCCAACCTGGGGATAAGTGGGCCTGCTGCCGATGTTGGTATTTCGAACGGCTGGTATGGCAGACAAGCAAATTCCTGGGAAGGGCAGAGAGTAGTGGGTAGCTCAGATCTGAAACATGTGGATGCAGATGGAAATGGTACCATTGGCATGGGGGATTTGGCACGCATTGGCCGTCATTATGGCAAGGCTCATCAAATAGTGGCCAAACCTGCTCCCGCTATGGAGTCTATTCCCCTGGTTGTCGAATTGAAAACACCATATGTTTCTGCCGGAGAACAAGCCGTGGTCGAAGTTTCCCTAGGTGATGATGCACATGAGGTGGCTGAGCTAATTGGTGTTGATTTTACCATTCTGCTCAATGAACATTTTGTTGACTCTGCCTCATTTGAATTTCATCTCAATGAAGAGGGTCTGTTTGGTTTGGAAAAAGATGCGCTGGCGGAAGGGATTTCTCCACGAGACGGCCAATTTGATGTCGGGATAGTTTCCATCAATCCAATTTCAATAACCGGACATGGAGTGCTTGGTGAAATACGATTTATCGTTGAAGAAGACTTGAATGGCTTCAGATCATTAAAGGACCTGCTTAATATTGATGTGTTTGTTGATAGAATGAGGTTGTTGAAATCCAACGGACAATATGAAGGACTGCCGGGAGCGAAAGGATTTTTCGTTTTTCAGAAAGATCCAGTCACCAGTGAACAAAAGGTTACCTATTTCCCGAATCCTTCACAATCACACCTCAATATTGATGGTGGTCAGGATCAAATTATTCATGTATCTGTGTATGATATGCGAGGTGGAAAAGTTGTGGATCAAACCATTGGACAAAGTGTAGAGAGAGCGATTGTGGATGTTTCTTCCTTGAATTCAGGGTCGTACATTGTTCAGACTGTCTTGAGTAACGGGGATGTGTCTGTTCAGCAAATCCAGGTGATTACAACTCGATAGTCCTACCAAGTTTCAGCCATATCTCTGCAAGATCCTCGTCACCTGTCCATAGTAAGCACTGCCGAATAGATTCAAATGGACCAACAGATAATATAGTTGATAGATATCTGATCGGTTGTCAAAACCTGGTTGAAGGGAGAAAGATTCCTGGTAGCTCTGATAGAACATAGGATCAAAACCACCAAAAAGTTGTGACATAGCCAGGTCCATTTCACGATGGGCATATGAGACCGATGGATCCACCAAATACGGTTTTCCCTGAGCATTGCAGAGAAAATTTCCGGCCCATAAATCGCCATGTATGAGTGCAGGTGGTTCTGATGGACATATTTCTGACAAAACATTACACAGACTTTCTGCCTGCCTGGCATGTTGGTTGTTGAGCTTTCCAGATGAAACAGCCAGGGTTATCTGGGGGAGTATTCGCTGCTCTGTATAAAAAGGGACCCAGTCCTTAGATTTTTGATTTGATTGAGGTAACAGTCCGATAAAATTATCGGTATCTGCACCAAAATGGGAGCATGTTTGTCGGTGTAAGTCTGCCAGTTCACGGCCGAATCTGGACCAGAAATCATGATCCCGTTGTCCTTCCTCGATGTAGTCCAGAACGAGATACGATGACGCTGCGTGAGCCCCCAGGAATATCACATCAGGAATCCCGATACAAGAAGCATTGCTGAGCATATCCAGCCCTTGCTTTTCTGATTGAAGCATGGCGCCGGCCTCCTGGTTATTGTTGTATTTCAGAAAATAGCTACTCTTCCCGTCACTTACCCGAAAAGCCTCGTTGATGTCACCTCCCGAAACTCTCCGAAATACAGGGCTCTCCAGTTTGAGTATAGAGGCAACTTCCTGCTGCAGTTCTGAATCCAACTATAGCTTGTTTTCATTGACCATATTCAGCAGGTCATCACGATAATTCTTGCCAACCGGAATGTGCTTGACCTTTCCCTCTTCAATGATTTCAACCATGTTGCCAACTATGGCCTTGATTTTCTCAAGACCTACTATATAGGATCGGTGAATCCGCTTGAATTGATCCTGTGGTAATTTCTCTTCCAGACTTTTCATGGTCTGAAGGGTAATGACCCTTCCCTTTGAAAGTTTAATAATTACATAGTCCTTTAGTCCTTCTATGTAGAGAATGTCATTATAGTAAACCTTCACAAACTTTTTGTCAGCTTTTACAAAAATAAAATCCTGAGACTTATCACCTTCAGCTGGTTGGCCCTGGGCATTTTGCATCTTGATCATATCTATGGCCTTATTGGCTGCTTTCATAAATCTTTCAGCAGAGATAGGTTTCAGCAGGTAGTCTATGGCATCCAATTCAAAGCCTTCGATCGCATAATTGGGAAAAGCCGTGGTAAAGATGATCAATGGCGGGCTGGAAAGTGATTTTACAAATTCAATGCCGGTCAGTTGTGGCATTTGAATGTCCAGAAACATCAAATCCACTTTATTGTTGGACAGAGCTTCATTGGCTTCAAAGGCATTTACACACCGTCTGACTAGTTCTAACTCCGGCATCTTGTCCAGAAAGGTTTCTAATACGTCCAGAGCCAGGGGCTCATCATCTACAATAATAGTGTTGATTTTCATTTGTTAGTTTGTTTAAAGTTTTAGTTCGAGGCTTACCTTGTATCGGTTTGGTTCGTTTTTTATCTGAAGTTGATATTGGTTGGGGTAGATGAGATTGAGCCTCCTTCTCACGTTGACCAATCCTATACCTCCACTTTTTCTGTGAGTTAGACGTGGTTGTGTTGGGCCCTTACTGTTTTCTATAGAAAAGGCAACTTTGTCCGGATGGATGTCCAGGTTTATCTGTACCCAGCCATGATTTATTTGATTGCCCAGGCCGTGTTTGAAACTGTTTTCTATAAACGGTATAAACAACAGTGGAGCAATGCGCTGATCACCAATTTCACCGGTCACATCGAGGTTGATGTCGATCTTTTTATGTTGTCTTAGTCTTTCAAGGTCCAGGTAATTGCGCATATAAGTTACCTCCTTGTATAATGGCACCTCCTTCTCATTGCATTCATACAGCATATATCGCATCATCTCGGAGAGCTTAAGCACAATTTCGGGGGCATCATCAGACTTTTTCAGCGTCAGTGCATAGAGGTTGTTCAGCGTATTAAAGAGAAAGTGAGGATTAATTTGTGACTTGAGAAATTTGAGTTCGGATTGCATAGTCTGGGTCTGCAGTTCCATCTTTTCACTCTGGTGAATAAACCAATCGGAGACAATCCCATAAATAGTGGACGAACTACCTACCATAAACATCGACATGAAGATGTAGGACTGATTTTCAATAAAATAATTCTGGAAAGGTGGAGCATCCGAAAACAAGAGTACTTGAATAGCAATCTTGATTGGAGTCAGTATCAATACCGCCAGAATCAGGAATCCCACATAGATCCAAAACTTCTTCTTGGAAAGATACCTGGGAATCAGGTAGTTAAGATTGATGTAAATGATTAGCGCATAGAAGATGACATCTACCGTTTTCTGAAAGAAAACCAGAGGCCAACCAACCTGATTAAAATCTGTGATGATCAGAATGGTCAGAAGAATCAACCAGAACATAACATGTCCGATCCATCCCCGGTGTTCCCAGATAGGACTCTTTTCCAATAATCTTCGAAGGGCAAACGCTTTCATCTACTACTCCACTAACACAGGTAAGGTAGGCTTCAGTTGCAATATAAACACTAAAATAGATGAAGGTGATCTTTCAGCAGACAAACCTGCAGAATTCACAGGATGAGACCGGGAAGAAGGACACAGTCTAAGAGGAAATATCAAATTCCTTACTTTTGCGGGCTGCGGAGGGCTAAACTTTTTCTTGCAAACAGCACTTTATTAAGAAGTAGTTTCAAAACCTTAAATGTACCAATAGTGACGGTTATAAGTAATAATGACAGTGTGAATTACATTCGGAAGGAGGAATACAATCCCGAAGTGACATCTGAGTTGATCGATAGTTTTACGCATGTCTTACAGAGGGTGGGGGAGGATCCGGCTCGTGAGGGGTTATTGAAGACTCCGGAACGAGCTGCCAAAGCCATGCAGTTTCTCACATCTGGCTATCATACTGATCCTGCCGAGATCCTTAAGTCAGCTATGTTTTCAGAGGAGTACAGTGAAATGGTCCTGGTAAAGGATATTGAGTTGTATTCGCTGTGTGAACATCACATTTTGCCATTTTTTGGTAAGGCGCATATTGCTTATATTCCTAATGGATATATCGTAGGTTTGAGTAAAATACCGCGGGTGGTAGATGTTTTTGCCAGGAGGCTTCAGGTTCAGGAAAGGTTAACTCATGAAATCCTGAATTGTCTGCAGGAAGTGTTGCAACCATTGGGAGCAGCTATTGTGATAGAGGCCCGACATATGTGTATGATGATGCGCGGTGTACAGAAGCAAAACTCAGTCACCACTACCTCTGCATTCACTGGGGAGTTCAGAAATGAGGAAACCAGGTCAGAGTTCTTGAACTTGATTAGCTCGAACCTGCATTAAAAAAGAAGATAGATTATGATTGGATTTGTTTTTCCGGGACAGGCTTCGCAGTTCCAGGGAATGGGTAAGGACATTTACGAGAACTCCTCCATTGCCAAAGACCGTTTTGAGGAGGCTAATGACTTACTTGGTTTTGATATCACCAAGGTGATGTTTGAGGGCACAGCAGAGGAGTTAAAGGAAACCAGGGTGACCCAGCCTGCGGTGTTCCTGCATGGTGTGATTCTGGTCGAAATGTATGCAGGGGAAAAGAAACCGGATATGGTTGCAGGGCATTCTCTGGGCGAATTTAGCGCCCTGGTAGCCAACAAAGTGCTGTCGTTTTCACAGGGATTAGAGTTAGTGAGGGTGAGGGCGGAAGCGATGCAGGAAGCCTGTGATAAGGTAGAAGGAACCATGGCTGCTATTGTGGGCCTGGATGATTACGTGGTAGAAAATATATGCCGGGATACACCTGGTGTCGTAATAGCAGCCAACTACAATTGCCCGGGTCAACTCGTCATTTCCGGGGAAGTTAAAGCTGTGGAGAAGGCCTGTGAAGCTATAAAAGATGCTGGTGCACGAAGAGCCATTCCCCTGGCTGTTGGTGGCGCTTTTCATTCATCACTAATGGAACCGGCCAGGAAAGAGTTGGAACAGGCCATCAAGAAGATGTCTTTCTCAGACCCATCCTGTCCCATCTATCAGAATGTCAACGGCCTGCCTCAGACAGATCTAACGATCATCAAACAGAATCTTATCGATCAACTGACATCTCCGGTGAAATGGACCACCACTATTCAAAACATGTTGGCGGATGGCGTCACTGAATTTGTTGAGGTCGGAGGTACCGGCAAAGTATTACAAGGTATGATCAAAAGAATTGACCGGTCTATTCAGACTTCGGCTTTGATCAGTTAATGTATGAGGGAATCTAAAAGAATGAAGCCTGGGAAAATTAGGAAAGGAGCTGTGCTGCTGGCAGAACCTTTTAGTATTGATGTCAATTTCAAACGGTCTGCCGTTGTATTGACTGAGCATCAAACAGAAGGTAGTGTGGGGTTTATCATGAATAAGAAGCTCGATGTCAAGATCGAGGATTTGCTCACCGATTTTCCTGAATTTGAGTCAAGAGTCTATTTTGGTGGTCCCGTTGCTACTGACAGTATTCACTATCTGCACAATCTGGGTGATTTACTAGAAGACAGTGTCAAGGTAACCAATGGTGTATACTGGGGTGGTGATTTTGAAAAATTGAAATTTCTCATTACGTCTAAACTGGTTCACCCCCGGAATATCAGGTTTTATGTAGGTTATTCGGGTTGGTCTTCGGGTCAACTGACTAATGAACTTGACTACGGTTCGTGGGTAGTAGCAGATATGCATGCCAACTATCTCTTCAAGTCCAAGCCGGAATTTCTGTGGGAACAGATCATGCGAAACAAGGGCAATACCTATTCAGTTATCGCACGTATGCCTGACGATGTAAACTGGAACTAATCTTATCTTTGGGCGCCCGAAAGCACTTTCATTTTATTGTGGAATTATACCATAACAGTGCGTCCGGTTGTATGAATTGCTAATTGATCTTACACGAAAAAGCGTTGCTTAAAGTTTTACTTGATGATACAGATTCAGGATGTAAGAATTCAGTATGGAGAGAGAATACTCTTTAAGGGAGTTACTTTTCAAATCAATTCCAGCGATCATATTGCACTGATAGGACGTAACGGGGCGGGTAAATCTACCTTGTTTAGTGTGGTTGAAGGTGATCTTACACCTGATGAGGGTTTGGTTCAGTATCCCAAAGGTTTGCGGATCGGACACCTGGAGCAGACCATTGTGATCGATGGTGCATTGTCTATCAAAGAAGCTGCTCAGGAAGCATTTTCAGATGTGAAAGCTCTGGAAGAAGAACATGAGGAATTACAAGGACAACTTGAGTCATTTCACGACTATGAAAGTCCTGAGTATATGGACCTATTGGATCGGTTTAATCTTAATCTCGAGCGACTCAATCACTATGGAGTAGATGAGATTGAAAAGCAAACCGAGCTTATTCTCAAAGGTTTGGGTTTTAACCCCGATCAATTCGAACAAAAGGTAAATACCTTGAGTGGTGGGTGGCAAATGCGGGTTCAACTGGCAAAACTATTGTTGCAGCAACCGGACTTGCTGTTGCTTGACGAGCCCACTAATCACCTTGACATTGAGGCCATTATCTGGTTAGAGAGTTTTATCAAAGAATACCCATCCGCTGTAATGGTCATTTCGCATGACCGTGAGTTTTTACGCAATACATCCAACAGGATTATTGAGATTGAAAACTCAAAAATCTATGACTATAACCTTGGGTATGACAAATATGTGCAGCAGAAAGAACTGGTGCGTTCTCAGCAGGAAGCAGCCTATAAAAACCAACAAAAGGAAATAGCTGAGAAAGAACGAACCATCAAGAGATTTATGGCAAAGGCTACCAAAACCAGCATGGCGCAGTCCATGCAAAAGCAACTGGATAAGATGGAGCGTATTGAGCTGGATGCGGTTGAGGACAAAAACATGCGTATCCGTTTTCTCCCGGTTCCACGCAGTGGCCGTACGGTGCTGAAAGGTCAGAATATTACCATGAAATATGGTGACAATCTGGTCCTCAAGGATCTTTCCCTTGAAGTTGAGCGTGGTGACCGTATAGCTATAGTTGGTCAGAATGGACAAGGTAAGACCACACTGGCCAAAATTCTTCTGGAAAAGATCATGCCTACTTCTGGCACCGTACAACCGGGAACACAATTAACTGTGGGATACTATGCCCAAAACCAATCGGATCTTCTGGACGATGATTTGACGGTGTTGCAATTTATGGAGTCAAGAGCCACGGAAAATATGCGTACGAGAGTGCGCTCTATTTTGGGGGCCTTCCTGTTTAGTGGTGAGGATGTAGATAAGAAGGTCAAGGTCCTTTCCGGGGGTGAAAAGGCAAGACTGGCCTTCGCTCACTTGCTGATGCAACCACTTAACCTGCTTGTGCTTGATGAGCCAACCAATCACCTTGATATGGACTCCAAGGAAGTGCTGAAAGAAGCACTGCTGGACTACGAGGGAACCCTATTGGTGGTGTCACACGACCGTGATTTTCTTTCCGGACTTACCGGCAAGACACTGGAACTCAGAGACCATCATATGCATACCTACCTGGGTGATGTAAATTATTTTCTCGAAAAGAGAAGACTGGACAATCTCAGGGAAGTTGCTATGTACAAATCCGGGTCGAATGACTCGGGAAACGGAAGAGAAAAAAGGACACAACCGGCTAGTCGAGATGAAATCAAAACCATGCAGCGAAAGGTCAAATCCGCAGAAAAGAAAGTGATGGATTTGGAGAAGGAGTTAAAAGGGCTGGAAGAAAAAATGGGGGAAGAGTCGTTCTATGAGCAAGCCGGGAGTCAACAGGTGACCGAACAATATGGTGCCTGTCGTAAGAAGCTTGATCAGGCAGAGACCGAATGGGAAACGCTGGTTGAAAAACTGGAAGAACTTGAATGATAGTAGATTACGCTATTGAGGGAGTCAATCAGAGACATTTCCTGAGCTGATAAATAACGGCCTTCATATCCTTGGGAAGAGGTGATTCGATGGTATGTACTTCCCGGTTAGGCGTGGTTAGAGTCAATTGATGGGCGTGGAGTGGCGTTCTTGTGAGTAAAGGTCTTTCATCCATGCGTCCACGATAGGAGGGTTTAATCTCTGATAGCATGAATGACTCCCTACCACCATATTTTGGATCAACCAACAGAGGATGGCCAATGAACTGAAGATGTGCCCGAATCTGATGGGTGCGACCCGTGATCAAATCTAACTCCAGCACACTAAAAGCACCAAATGATTCCTCAACACGATATCTGGTAATCGCGGGTCTTCCTTTCTTAGATATACTGACCAGGTTCTGGAAGTCATGTTTTAAGATAGGCTGATCGATTTCTCCCGTTTGCGAGGATAGAGACCCCAAGACAATGGCATAATACTTTTTGCTCACAGACCTTTCTTCGAAAGCTTTGCCATAGTGCCGGTGTGCATCCTGATTTTTGGCAAAAGCCAGTACTCCACTGGTTTCCATATCCAGCCTGTGAATGGGAATAGCGTCACTGTATCTTGCCAGCAGCCACCTCCTGGCATTAGGCCTGTCTGCGTCAAATCGATCGGGAACGGATAACAAGCCTGCAGGTTTGTCAATAATGATCAGATCTTGATCTTCATAAATTACGACTGGATGTTGCTTACGACCCAAGGTGAGTTGTTAAATGGAATGAGATGATATCTTACTCAAGTTACCGAACTTCTTCCTTCTCAATATAAAATACTCCCATACAATGCTACCCACATAACGACCGCTTTGCGTATTGTCAGGTCCACTGGCCTTTCGGCGAATAATCAGTAAGTCTCTTTTTCGCTTCATCCAGGTCCGGCCAAAATTGATCAGAGAATAGCCAAGGGCTCTCGAGACAGCTCTTGCATTACCTTTTTCCCCTACTGCCATGAAGTGAAGCATGGCAACCAGATCCAGCATTATTCGGAGTGGAAAAAGCCATAACAGTCTCAACCCCTTTTCGTTTTTCAGGAGGATACTCATTCCGTTGCGAAAATTGAGATAGGTTTTTCGAGGGCTACTGTAGCTAAGTGTACCGCCACCTACATGATATACCACTGATTCAGGGAAAACTGCGATCTTATAACCGGCCCTTTTCATCCTCCAACACAGGTCAATTTCCTCCATATGTGCAAAGAAGTCCCCATCAAAACCACCCAGATCCTTAAAGACATTCTTGCGTAGCACCATAGCAGCACCACTAGCCCAGAAGATCTCTTTGATCTGATCATACTGACCCTGGTCATCCTCCAATTCCGAAAGAATCCTTCCCTGACAGAATGGATAGCCAAGGCTGTCAAGCAGACCACCTCCGGCACCCGCATATTCGAAGCTTCTCCGGTTCTTAAAAGATAGAATTTTTGGCTGACAGGCAGCTACCTCAGGATGTGATCGCATGTAGGTCAATATAGGATCCAACCAATTGTTGGTAACCTCGACATCGGAATTGAGTAGCACAACATAGCCCGCATCAACATCCTTCAATGCCCGGTTATATCCCTCGGCAAATCCGTGATTCTTATCGAGGCTGATGGTCTTCACTTCGGGGTGTTCAGCCTGCAACCAGGTTAGGGAACCATCTGTAGAGGCATTATCTGCTACTACTACAGGGATCTGGGTGAAGCGCAGGACGGTAGGAATAAACTTTTGCAGGTGTTGAAGTCCATTGTAATTAAGAATAACCACGGCGGCAGAGTCCTTCTGGCTTTCTCTCTTCTGCAAATATGAAGTCACATCACGTTTATCCTGATCCAGTTGCAGTCGAAGAGCCTCCAGGCTTTCAAATGCCTTGTCACCTCGCATAAATTCAAGAAGACAGATGTAAATTTCCTCACCATAGATGTCTTCTCTAAAATCAAAGATGTTGACCTCAATAGAACGTACTCCACGTTGGGTTACTGTGGGCCTGGTGCCGATGTAAAGCATTCCCTCATATTTCCTTCCTCTCGAAAGTACTTCAACCGCATAGATCCCTTCCGGAGGAATCAGTTTCAGGTCGTTGGTGATGCGTAAATTTGCCGTCGGGTACCCCAGTTTCTCACCGATTTGGTGACCTTTTATCACAAACCCATGGATCAGATAGGGATGTCCTAGCAGATTGTTAGCTGTTTTGATATCACCTTGAGCCAGATAACTCCTGATCTTGGTACTACTCACCTGGATTTGTTCCGTCATCTGTTTCTCCAGCTCGATAACGGTAAAACCGGCATCTTTTTCAAACGATCTCAAAAAGTCTATGTTCCCACTACGGTTGCGTCCAAAACGGTGGTCATACCCGATCACAATATATCTGGGATGGAACCTGCCAATGATGAACTTGCTGATATACTCATCAGCACTGATCTGGGAAAACTCCACCGTAAACGGACAAAATACGAGATGGTCTATCTTTAGTTTCTCAAACAGCAGAATCTTTTCTTCCTTGCTGCTGAGTAGTTTCAGACTCCGGTCACCAGGGTAGATAACCTGTCTTGGGTGGGGATGAAAGGTCACAACTACAGTCTCACCATCTACCTTTGCCGACAGTGACTTCATGCGCTGAATAAGCTCTGAATGACCGTGGTGAACACCGTCAAAAGAACCGAATGTTACTACCGCATTTTTAAAATCGGGTAGTTGCTTTATATCCTCGTGAATCTCCATCCCGAAGGTGAATGTATAAAAAAGGTCTTTAATATGTAAAGGACTACAATTACAGCATCATAAGGCCAACGAAATGGAGCCCTCATTTGTTTATCTTTGAGACCATAAAAATAAGTACAAAAAGGCGTGAAAATAGACAAAAATCAGATATATGAATGTCTTCGGGAAGTGGCAGATCCTTTAACGGGGAAAGATTTGGTTTCTGCAGGCAGGGTAGGAGAAGTGAAAATTTCGAAAGATAATTTAAGTTGCTCCCTGGTTTATCCACAGGCTTTAGAGCCGGCGCAAAAGTCTTCACTCAATTTTGCCTGTATTCAAGCTATTCAGAATAGTTTTCCAAAACTACAGGTGCATGTGCATCTGGAGACCCAATTGGCAACTGGATCCCCACCGTCATCGATCTTGCCACAAGTTAAAAACATCGTGGCAGTTGCCTCAGGCAAAGGTGGGGTTGGAAAGTCAACAGTTTCAACCAATCTGGCTCTGGGACTAAAGGCGAAAGGTCATAAGGTTGGATTATTGGACGCAGACTTGTATGGACCATCTATACCTACCATGCTCGGTTTGTCTGGACAAAGACCCAAATTGCAGGATGTGCATGGTAAACCTAAGATTATTCCGTTGCAGGCACATGGGATCCCGGTAATGTCAATCGGGTTTATTGTTGAACCCGAGCAAGCAGTGGTTTTGCGTGGCCCCAGGCTGGCAGGTATCATCAAGCAGTTTATTGCCGAATGTATCTGGCCTGATCTCGATTATCTGGTTGTCGATCTTCCTCCGGGAACGGGTGACATTCAATTGACTCTGGTCCAGACCGTGCCGCTCACCGGAGTATTGCTCATTACCACACCCCAACAAGTGGCCGTGGATGACGCTCTCAAAGCGATGAACATGTTTAGACTTGAATCGGTCAAGGTTCCACTGTTAGGAGTGATTGAAAATATGGCATGGTTTACTCCTGCGGAGTTGCCCGAAAACCGCTACTACCTGTTTGGACAGGGTGGTGGAGAGAGACTGGCAGCAGCAGGAGATACCCAACTGGTTGGGCAGGTGCCCATTGTTCAGGATGTGATGGAAGGTGGGGAGAAAGGTGTTCCTTCCTTACTGAGTTCCTCTAATGAATCCCTCAAGGAAATTTGGCTGGATCTGGCAGATAAGGTTCACCATTTGGTTGATGAGCGCAACAAAACATTGGCACCCACCCGGATAGTGGGGATAAATACGTAATTTAGTCATTCAGAAAGAGGAGGTAAGATCACAAATGATAGCTACAGTAAAAGTCAATCTGTTGGAAAGAGTGGATGCTGCACTGGAGTGTGTCAGGCCCCACTTAAAAGCAGATGGAGGTGATGTTGAACTAGTGGATATCACTGAGGATTTTGTGGCCAGAATCAAATGGTTGGGTGCTTGTCGGAACTGTAATATGACACAGATGACCATGAAAGCAGGTCTTGAGGAGGCGGTCAAAAATCAGGTAAAGGAAATTGTCCGAATCGAGGCAGTGAATTGATCTTGGAGCTTACATGACCAGAGACCAACTTATCGAACGAATTCATTTACAGAGATCCTTCCTCTGCGTAGGATTGGATACAGATCTTTCAAAGATTCCCTCCCATCTCCAACGCCAAAGTGATCCTGTTCTGACTTTTAATAAGGCCGTCATTGATGCCACCAGAGACCATTGCGTGGCTTACAAGCCCAATATTGCCTTCTATGAGTCAATGGGTAAATCCGGATGGGAAGTTCTGGAGAAAACACTTGATTATATTCCCGGTGATTACTTTACCATTGCTGATGCAAAACGCGGAGATATTGGCAACACTTCCAGTATGTATGCCAGGACCTTTTTCGAGACCTATAATTTTGACGCAATTACCGTTGCACCATACATGGGCAGTGACTCCATCTTGCCTTTTCTCGAATTTGAAGATAAGTGGGTAATCGTGCTGGCCTTAACATCAAATCCGGGCAGCCGGGACTTCCAATTTTTTGAAGATAGCACAGGATTGAGGTTGTTCGAAAAAGTGTTGGAAACTACGGTCAGGTATGGAACCACATCAAATCTGATGTTCGTTGTCGGGGCCACACAAGCGGAATACATCGCCAGAATAAGGGATATAGTACCAGATCATTTCTTGTTGATTCCCGGTGTTGGTAGTCAGGGGGGAGACCTGGGAGCAGTATATCAGTATGGACACAATGAGGATGTCGGTCTATTGGTAAATGCCTCGAGATCGATCATTTATGCTGGTGGTGATGATCCGCAATTTGCCGCTAAAGTAGGATCAGCTGCTCACTCTATTAGTAACCGGATGTCTGAGTTGCTAAAACAGTAATCGCGATTATGGATGTTGAATCTCTTCGGACTTATTGCCTCAGCAAAAAGGGGACGACTGAAGATTTGCCATTTGGTGAGGATACCCTTGTTTTTCGGGTGATGGGAAAAATCTACGCACTTATAGGTCTCAAGAGTGAAAGACAAAGGGTAAACCTCAAGTGTGACCCCGATCGTGCTCTCCAGTTGAGAGACCAGTATCCGGAAATTGTGCCGGGCTATCACATGAATAAGAAACATTGGAATACGGTGTACCTCGAAGGTGACCTGGGAAACTCTCTGATCAGAGATATGGTCGATCACTCCTATGAACTGGTCGCCAGGGGCCTGAAGAAATCGGATCGCGATAAGTTGGCTGGACTTGAATGATTCCTGAAAGTGCCACATATGATTGTTTGATCGTAGGACAGGGATTGGCCGGTACGATACTGGCTCATGAACTGGATCAGAGAGGTTATTCGTTCCGGATCATTGATAACGGACATCGGAACGCATGTAGCATGATCGCAGCCGGAGTGATGAACCCCATTACAGGCAGGAGATTTGTAAAAAGCTGGATGTACGATCAATTGTACCCAAAAGCTTTGGAAAAATACAAGCAACTTGAACAAAAGCTTGATTGCAAACTGATCCAACAATGCAACATCATTCGAATATTTCGAAGTCCGGGTCAGGAAACAGAATGGCTTGCCCGATCAGCCTGGCCGGGACATCAGGAGTATGTTGTAGATGAAGTACAACCCGGTGCTTTTTTGAAGATTGGTGACCCCTCATGGCGTTATGGAGAAGTACGGCACAGTTACCAGATTGATATCCCCCAGATTGTTGGTAGGTCAAAACAGATTTGGCTAAGTGATGGGGCTTTGCACATCCATGATTTCAGATACAATGAGTTGACCTTTAATGATCATATCATCTATCAGGACGAGAAGTACAACAACGTTATTTTTTGTGAAGGGCAACAGGCCAGATTTAACCCCTATTTCAGAAATGATCTGTTGGCGGTATCCAGAGGGGATATCCTCATAGTCAGAATACCGAATTTGAACCTGAAGAAGATAGTGAAAAAGAAGTATTTTCTGATTCAATTGGAAGGAGATCTATTTTGGTATGGAGCTCTCAACAGTTGGGACGATACCGATATCCCCTTACAGGAAAAGGACAGAAATGAACTCATGGATCATCTTCATCAAATGATAAAGTTGCCCTTTACTGTTGTAGAACATAAAGCAGCTATTCGTCCTACTGTTCAGGATCGAAGACCCATTTTAGGCAAGCATCCGGAGATACAAAACATGTTCATATTTAATGGATTGGGGACAAAAGGAGCGTCAATAGGACCATATTGGGCAGACAAGTTGGTCAGCTACATGTACGATGCCGGAGGTATTACGGACGAAGTGGACGTGAAGCGGTTTTACGCAGGGAAATAGATGGCAGGTTAACCTTGTGTTAAACTGTGTCATTACATTGTCCATCAGAAGGACTTAGCGCATCTAGAATAATAAAGGTTTTGATGTACTATCGTATCATTCAGTGTTTCAGTCTTATGATCGTTGTTGCACTATCTGTGATGACTGGGTGTAAGGCTCCGGAGGTGCAAACCGACAACAGCAATACTTTTCCATTTGTGTCATCCTGGCGTCAGGTGGATTCGCTGGTAAATATACAACAACCGGAAAGTGCACTGGCCGTCGTTGAAAAGATCAAATACGAAGCAGTTCGAATGGACCGGAAAGCTGACCTGGTGAGAGCCGTATTAACGGAGACAGCACTCCAATCTGAATTGAAAGATGATCCACTCGACTATGCCATTAACACACTTCTTGATCAGGTGGGATCATATGATCAAATAACCGATGCGATTTTATGGTCAAAACTGGGTGAATATTGTCAGGGGTACATCAACAAGTACAGATATCGCCTTCTGAACGAACAGGGACCAACAGAGGATTCAGAGTATTCTCTTCAGTTCTGGCAGCGACGGGCTGATAGCGCCTATATCCAGAGTGTATCTCATCCGAAGCTGTCTGAGACATCGCTGGTGCAATACAAAGACCTTTTACGCCCTGAAGGCGACTCAACTGCATTGTGGACTTCTCTCCTTGATGTATTGCTCGATCGAAGCATTCGATATTTTTCGCAGCAGCGACAGAATGAAGATGTTGGACCGGAGGTGAAGTTTGAAAGTCTGGAATACCTGAATGATGCCGGGCATTTTCTCGAGATCTCAGTGGAGGATTCGAGCCTCAACGCTTCCATTGTTACGACCATACAACTCTATCAGAGAGCTATTTCTTCCCATATGATGGATGGTAATGAAGAGCAGCTGGTAGATTGGGACCTTCGCCGCTTGAAATATGTCCATGACGAACTAGACCACCCTTCGGCTGATTCTGCTTACCTGGGTGCGCTCGATAATCTAGCAGAGATCTATAGTCATGCTCCTGCATTTGCGTTGATCGTAGGCAACAAGGCTGAATATTTGGTAAATCATGATGATGGTTCAAACCCCTGGCAACTGAAAGAGGCCTACCAGTTATGCCAGTCAGCGATCGAGGAATTTCCTGGTAGCTATGGTGCCAAACTTTGTCGGTTTTTGAGTGCTCAAATCACACAGACTTATAGTTCTATTCAAATAGAAACGGTTGAGGTGCCCGGAAAGAATCTACTCACGACGATACAACACAGAAATCATGATTCCCTTTATCTGAGAATTTATAAAGTTCCCTTTCAAACGGTACCGGATCATCAGCATGAATTTCTGGAGTTGCCTTCACAACTGCCCCTGGTTTACCGGAAAGTAATCGATTTACCTTCCGTAGGTGATTTTCGAAGTCATCGTACAGAAGTTGCCATACCGGCCCTTGAGATAGGAAACTACCTTGCTTTATTAGGTGAGAAGGACATCGACTCTATTGATGACCATCAGGAATACTCCACGTGCCGTTTTCAGGTTTCTACCCTGGCATACAGTGATATGCGTAGAGAAAATGAACGAACATTCATCGTATTCGATCGTGGATCGGGAAGTCCGGTAGAGGGTGCCTCTGTCAACTGGTTTAACGATAGCGGAATAAACAATGGTATAAGGGGTAGTATTGTGACGGATAAAGATGGTATAGCAACGATTCCCGCTATGCCGGGAAATTACTACCAGATACTGGTAACCCGGGGAGCCGATTCGCTTTGGCTGGATGACAACTATTACGATTATCGGGTTAGCACCCCCATGTCAAAGGAGCCTACAGTGACTATCTATCCTGACCGGTCTGTGTATCGTCCCGGTCAAACGGTTTTTTTCAAAGGGATCATAGCGCAGGAAAACGGGGCTGAAAAACAAGTTTTAAGCAACAAACAAGTAACCATCACGCTGTACGATGCCAATGGTCAGAAAGTGGAGAGTCAACAACATGTAAGTAACCGCCATGGTTCATTCACAGGTAACTTCCTCATACCGGAGGGAGTGTTGACAGGTACCTTTAGCATCCGTAGTGATCCCGGTGGTCAGGGAGCACAGTTGTCGGTCGAAGCTTACAAGCGTCCGGGCTTTGAAGTCGAGATCAAAATGCCCATGACGGAATACGTTCTCGGTGATACTATCGAGATGGAGGGGGTTGCCAACACCTTTTCAGGATTGAGTGTCAAAGGTGCTACTGGGACCTACCTGGTGACCAGGCAGCCTCTGTTTTGGTGGCACTATGGTTATCGGCAGTCAGTTTGGCCACCATCTGTGAGGGAACAAAGGGAGGTTGCCAGTGGTACATTAGAGACCGATGATTTGGGGGAATTCAGACTGTCATTCCCCAGTTATGATCACGATAGGAATGCCCTTTTTTCCACTAGATATACTTATCGTGTCACGGTCCATATAACCGACGTTCATGGAGAGACTCAAACTGGCGAGGTTTCCCTGAATCTCGGTGATGTTCCGTTCTCTGTTGACGCTGATATTGCGGAATACTGGCATGTAGATAGTAATACCATCAATATTACGGCGCTGAACTTCGCCCGTCAGCCGGTAGAGGTACATGGAAAAATACGATTCAGGAAAATTCTTGATTCGCAGAAGTGGAAACGGGAGCGATACTGGGAGGCTCCCGATCAA
The DNA here is from genome assembly GCA_030433135.1 of Bacteroidia bacterium. Classification (GTDB taxonomy): domain Bacteria; phylum Bacteroidota; class Bacteroidia; order Chitinophagales; family Saprospiraceae; genus JABDMH01. The sequence goes on from JAUILF010000016.1 coordinate 19,419, forward strand.
CCCATATTACAGGCTCACGAGTTTGATTCACTGTTTCCCCATTATAAATACCGTGTAATGTCGGATTCCCTGACGTTAGGAGAAAGCGCCCTGGAACTAGCTTTTACAGGGACTGGGCAATTTGCAGTAGACATTCTCGAAGCGTTACCGGATCCTGGATACTATCTCATCGAGATATCCGCTGCAAACAAGGATGGTAAATCAACCACAACCCGTATTCAAACAGTGTTGGTAAAGCCCGGTGGACACTTTGTTCCGAAGGAGGAATTACTTTTTGTTCAGAATAAACAATTGACCTATGAAGCCGGAGACACAGCCGAATTATGGATTGGATCTCCTGAGAAGACTCATTTCATGTGGTCAGTAGAACGGGCTACAGGAATGGAGTCCTTTGAATGGCAGGAAATTGATGGATGGACCAGGATAACGCTTCCCATCAGAACCGATGACCGCGGTGGTGTTTTTATTCATCTTCAAGTGGCCTATGACAACCGGATAATGTATGAGAAAGTGCAAATCCATGTTCCCTGGTCTGATAAAGTCCTCAGTGTGAACTATATAGATGTTGCTGAATCCATGAAGCCCGGTGAAGAAACACAAATTCGGGTATCAATCGACGGGGACAACTTTGAACCCGGTTCTTCAGAAGCCCTTTTTGCTATGTACGATGCCAGCCTGGACAAGATTCGTAGTCATAGTTGGAAGCATTCCTTTTATTCTCCAAGGGGTTCACAACGCTATTTGCAACAACACGGATACCGGGCCAGCTATCCACGGGTAGGAGGAAGAGCCGAATCCACAGCACTCCGATATCCTGAGAGCCGGTATTTGCAGATCAGGAATTTTCTGAAATACCTGACTCATGATCAGGTTGTTTATTTGAGAAGTGATGCAGCTATTGAGGCACCAGGTACGGCTGAACCCCCGCCACCTCCGGTTCTGTCCGAAGTAGCCATGGAAGATAAGATAGAGACCAAAGATGAAAGCGAAGGACGTTCTTTAGCATCTGACCCTGCAATGATTAGAGAAAATTTTAACGAGACTGTCTTCTTTTACCCTCAGGTGGAAATTGGGCAAGAAGGTGATGTGATTCTCGATTTTACTATCAATGAAGCACTGACCACCTGGAAATTGATGGGGATGGTTCACTCCAGTGATATGAAGTCAGGCTATGCTGAAACTGAGATTATTACCAGGAAAAACCTGATGATCACCACCAATAGTCCCCGGTTCTTACGCTCGGGAGATCGTTTCGAGCTCAGGACAAGAATTGACAACGAAACAGATAGAATGACCGAGGTGCAAAGTGGTCTCATCCTCAAGGATGCATCTACTGGGGACGATCTGAGCCACTTTGTCTTGACTAAGGATGGTGTCAATTCAATTGATCCTTTTTCCAGTGCCACGGCAGCATGGACCTTGGAAGTTCCGGAAAGCTTTATGGGCACTATATCCTACCAGGCCACGGTAAGATCAGGAACAGACAGCGATGGTGAAAAAGGATTTTGGCCGGTCCTTACTACCAAAACCCTGGTCACCGAAACACGTGCCATTTCGGTATTGCCCGGCCAGAAAAAGCAATACACTTTTGACAACCTGACCCGGGAAAATGCTAAACAAACTAAAAGCTACGGATTTGAGTTTGTGATCAATCCTTCATGGTATGCGCTGCAGGCAATGCCCTCTATCATTTCTGATGACCGATCGAATATCGATCAATTATCAGATCGGCTTTATGTTTTAAGCCTTGGGAAATTAATGGTCAGAGACCATCCGGACCTTGTGACACTTATCAAGCAATGGCAACGGGAGAACGTCCTCAATAGTCCACTTGAAGAGGATCTTGCCAGTCTCAATAGATCCCCCTGGGTCAATCAGGCGGCAGATGACACAAGGAGGATCCGCGCATTGCAAATTTTTACCGATGCAAACAGGCTTGATTATGAAATCAACGGAGCCTGGTCGAAATTGCGGGAAAGGCAGAGAACTGATGGAGGGTTCGCATGGTTCCCGGGAGGGAGATCAAACAGGTATATGACCCAGTATGTTATACAGATGCTGCTGGAAATAGAAGAGGTCCTGAAAGAGAATGAAGGTCAAATCAGTAACGTGATCAATAGAGCACTGTCATTTCTCGATCAATCCGTTATTGAAGACTATCGAGAACTCGTGCAAAAACAAACCTCCGATGAGATCAAAGAGCTGGATCTGCTTAGTCCGCAAATGGCACACTTTCTATGGCTGAGATCCCGGGTTGCGGAGGCAGATACACCAGGTGATGAACTAAAACCTGTGTTGGCTCTTTACGGTGAACAGGCATTGAAGTTCTGGCCGAACAAATCACTTTACGTACAGTCCGTTTTGACTCGATACTGGTCTGAGATTGGCAATGAAGAGATGGTAGGACTGATGTTAAAATCTTTCCGGGAAAGACTGATAGCTGATTCTGACTCAGGAGTACATTGGAATTATGATCAAGGCTATTCTTGGCATCAAAATCCTCTGGAAACCCATGTTGCCATGATGGAAATATTTAGACATATCGCATCGGATGCAGAATTATATGAGTCATTAAAGGTGTGGCTACTCAATCAGAAACGAGCAGTAACCTGGCCAAATGCCAGGTCAACCGCTGCAGCCATCAGGGCATTAGCTCAAGGCGCAGAAGCTTATATATCAGCTAGGTTTGAACCAGTTCTCAGGATTGGTGAGAAGCACATCGAATTGGATAAAAAAACCATGTCGCTGAGTTATCAGCCATCACCCGCAAAGGTGAATGAAGATATGTCAACCTTTTCGATTTCCAGTGATCCTGGGGCACTTACATGGGGAACAGCAACCTGGGAATATTTCCAGGACTTGAACAGCGTTGAGCAGGATGGATCGAATGGTCAGATGCAGATTGAGAAGTACATCTACAAGCAGTCATTAACTGATGATGGTACCACGCTGGAGTCCATTTCAGACACTGAGGTTTCCATTGGTGACCAATTGATCGTCGAAATGGTTGTCAGTTCCAACATCGATATAGAATTTGTTCACATAGGTGATATGAGGCCGGCAGGTCTTGAACCAACAATGGAGTAGAGGGATTGGTTATTACCTGGCACACAATGATGTGGGAACTGATCTATATATTGACTATCTGCCATCTGGTAAGCATGTGATACGCTATTCTCTGAAGGTCAGTCAAAATGGCACTTTTACCAGTGGTTATGCAAAGGTCGAATCAATGTATGCTCCAGAGTTTTCAGCACATACTGAGGGAGGTAAGGTTGTTACCGGACAGCATAATTAATAATTAAACCAGGCCCAGTAGAAAGGGCTATCTCCTCCTGCAGGAAAATAGCCCTTCAAACACTCAAAACCCGTAGTAAAAATTGTATCTATTGTATAGATCGCCTCAATATAGTATAAATATGTGAATATTAAGAGGTTTTCAATGACATATTTTTAACAAAACAGACAATTAACTAGTACCGTACAGGATGAGAGCCTGAGTGTCCGTTAGATCTATACTATTCAGGTCGAGGCACTTACAACGGATTTAGAACGGTTGAAGAGATGTTGCTACCTGGCAACAATTAGTATATAACTGAAACTCCTGATACTATCATCTAGATAGATACTAAGCATTAGTATGTCGATAAATATGGATTGTGCGTTCTAAATCTTAGTAATTTAGACTGAGCAATATGTTAGACAGTATGCAGACAAATACAGAAAAAGCTAATACGGTAATAAGGAACCATATGATGTGGTCGATGGGAGCCGGCTTGATACCGGTTCCTGTTGCTGATGTTTTTGCGGTGAGTGCGGTTCAGTTGGATATGGTAAGGCAGTTGTGCAAGGTATATGAAGTGGACTACAAGGATACAGAGGGCAAGGCCGTTATTACCTCTTTGACGGGATCAGTAGCAGCTCGGGTTGGGGCAAGGGCTATTAAGTTTATTCCCGGAGTGGGCTCAGTGATTGGTGGAGTTACTCTGGCTGTTCTCTCCGGCGCATCTACCTATGCTTTGGGAGAAGTGTTCAAAAAACACTTTGAAACCGGGGGTACTTTTCTGGATTTTGATCCATCCAGGCTGAGAAAGATGTATGATGAAATGTTTGAAAAAGGTAAGAAGTATGCGAGGGAGGTCAAGGAAAATGAGATGAGAAAAGAAGCCATGCAAACGGAGACCATGGGCGAGAATGGTCAAGAATCCGATCCAATGGACAAGATTCGTGAACTGGCGAGACTGAAAGAAGAAGGAATACTGACTGAAGAAGAATTTCAGGAACTGAAGAAGAAAATTATCGGTGAGTTGTGAGGATCGTAGCCGAAATTCCTCACCCGAGGTATAAAATAACCATATTCAAGTCAGGTTATCGTCATTTGCTCAAATTTGAGAAAGGGGACCTGGAGCAGGTCTATCGATATCAGGATGGGGAAGGTGATCTGAAGCAAATCAAGGCCATGTTAGACATACCTTTCCTCAGTGCTGTCGACAAGATATTTGAGCAGATGCAAAGTACCAGAAAGGCCCATCTTGCATCAGATTCAGGGCACCCGGAATGGGATGAGATCATCTAGAACTTGGTGTTGAGACGTTCCAACCGGAATTACTCCAGGGGGGGTGTTGTAAGATAAGGTCCAGTGCTTGTTCCGGTTCAGGTTTTCTCAGCGTGAGTGCCGGATTCATCCAGATGCTTCTGGGTTCCACGGCAACCTTGGGTCCGGTTGTCTGTCAAAAGGGCTTATATCACCTGCGAGATATTTATGATGAGCGGTCATAGCAATCATGCCAGCATTGTCTGTACAATATTGCAGAGAAGGAATGTATGTTTGCCACCCCCTGTTTTCGGCTAAATACCGGAGGCCCGATCGCAATCCTTTGTTGGCGGAGACTCCGCCGGCGATGGCAACTTCAGTGATCCCGGTTTCAGCCACTGCCTTTTCGAGCTTATTGAGTAATATAGTAACGATTCTGTCCTGTATGGATGCACACAGATCTCTGAGATTGTCTTTGATAAAATCCGGATCCTTGTCGAGCTCTTTTTTCAAAAAGTAGAGAACAGCCGTCTTTAATCCACTGAAGCTGAAATCGAGTCCTGGAATTTGGGGCTCAGGAAAGTCAAAAATTACTTTTCCCGTACTGGCTATTTTATCCATTTCTGGTCCGGCAGGGTAGGGAAGCCCCAACATTTTACCGGTCTTGTCAAAAGCTTCACCGGCAGCGTCATCCAGAGTCTGACCGATCAACTCCATATCCTGATAATCTCTGACCACCACAAGTTGAGTATGACCACCAGAGACGGTCAGACACAAAAAGGGAAAACGGGGTCGCGGAGGGTCGATGAAGTGAGCTAAAATATGAGCCTGCAGATGATGGACTTCGATCAATGGAATCTCCAGGCCACGGGCAAAAGCTTTGGCAAACGTAAAACCTACCATCAATGATCCCATCAATCCGGGGCCTCTTGTACATGCCACAGCTGTCAGGTCAGAGCGGTCAACACCGGCCTCCTCCAGAGCAGACAGAACCACGGGCACAATGGATACATTGTGAGCCCGAGAGGCTACTTCCGGTACCACTCCACCGTACTCCCTGTGCATCTGTTGCGAGGAAGTTATATTCGAAAGTACATTCCCATCTACAATTACTGCAGCGGAGGTATCATCACAAGAGGACTCAATAGCAAGAATACAAATAGACATAATGACTAATATGAGAGCAAAGATGCTAACAATACACCAAAAAGACAGCTTGGTGCATCTATATTAGTTGATCAACCTGCAACAAACTGAAAACTGGGATTATACTTTTCATTTATGAGAATTTTTAGCGAAAAGTAGTATTATTGTAGGCAAACAATTCATCTGAACTTACAACCTATGAGACTAGTAATAAATCTGATTTTAGTTGCCTTGATTGCGGTGGTAGGGTACCTTTTGGTAAACAGTATCCAGGAACCCATCAAATTTAAGGCAGAAAAGGACAGGAGACAAAATGCAGTAGTGGACAAGCTGATTACCATTAGGCAGGTTCAGGAGTTTTACCGGGATATAAGGGATGGTGAATTTGCCGGTGATTTTGATTCTCTCTCTTACTACGTCAGAACGGGCAATTTTCGAAACATCAAGGTGATCGGAGACCCTGATGATCCCAACTTCCAGGGAGAGATCCAGTATGATACCACTTATCGTCCAGCCATTGATACTGTACAGCAATTAGGAATTAATCTTGACTCCCTGAGATATGTACCTTATGGTAATGGGGCAACCTTTGATATACAAGCAGATACGCTTACCTATCAGAGTACCTTGGTTAATGTGGTGGAGGTAAGCACACCGATCAAGACTTTTATGGGGCCCTACGCTGATCCACGATTTAGCAAGTATGATAACTCTTACAAGCCAAATCAGCTGATTAAGTTTGGAGATATGACGAAACCGAATTTGTCAGGAAACTGGGAACGATAAGCTCTAGATTGGAGGATAATATAAGACATATACCGAACGAACTGTCCATTCTTCTCAGGATGGACAGTTTTGCATTTATGATCATCGATCAGAGTAATATTGTATCGGTTTTTGAGCATATACCCTTTAAATCAGCTACCAGGCATTTTCGTTACATTGATCCGGTGGAGATATTATCAATTGTACAGAATAATAACCTCCGTTACAACCGTTTCGAGAAAGTACACATTTCCATTGATCATGATACCTTCACCTTTGTGCCCTCTGACCTTTATGATCAGGGCGGGTGGTTTGATTATCTCAATTTTGTTTCAGCAGGTGTGCGCAAAGATGATGTGGTCAATTCACCTGTGAGAAATGACCGGGTATGTGTGTACGCTTATCCTTTAGCAATCAGAAAGTTGTTGTCTACTCTTTATCCAACTACTCAGGTTCATCACCTTAGTGAATCTCTGGCAGCCTTCTTACAAGGAGAAATTTCTTCAGATTCCACCTTGTTCTGTCTGGTACATGGGGATGCTGTTTATATTATCGTGTTTGAACATAATTACATCACCCTGCTCAACAGGTATCATGCACCCGGAGATCAGGACAAATTGTACTACATTTTACTTGCCTGCAAACACAGGCGTCTGAACCCTCGAAAGGTTTATGTAAAACTGACAGGGACAAGGGGTCCGGTGGTAGATCTCAAGGCTTCCCTGGAGAAGTACTTCATTCATGTCCATATGATCGATTGGAAGAATGGATGGCGTTTACCCCTTTCAGTTAAGAATCCCATGGATCTATTCGAGTTTTACTGTATGCATCATGCGAATCATAGGGGGCAGGTTTAAAGGAAGAAGATTTCATCCGCCAGCAGATAAATGGCCGACCAGACCGACAACCGATTTTGCAAAGGAAGCTTTGTACAATATTCTCATGAACCGAATTGACTTTGCAGAGATCAGCATGTTAGATCTTTTTGGTGGTACTGGAAACCATAGTTATGAAGCTATTTCCAGGGGATGTGAAGATGTAACTTATGTCGATCAACACATACCCTGCTTACAATTTGTGCGGCAGGTTGCCAAGACTCTTGAGATAGAATCATATATCAAAGTGATTCGTTCCGATGTATCTAAATTCATTCCCAGGGCTGAGGCAAATTCGTATGATCTCATCTTTGCCGGCCCTCCCTATGGATTAAGGTGGTTGGATGAAATCCCTGACATGATCATTACGAATGGTCTCTTGAAGTCAGAAGGGGTTCTGGTACTTGAGCACAATGCTCATCACAATTTCGAACAGCACGCTCACTTCGCTGAGCAGAGAAAGTACGGAGGGACCTACTTTAGTTTTTTCTCGGCAAAAAGTACGATTGCCACATAGCTTAGTTATTTTTGAGCACTTTTTTCGGTGATAATCGGGGACATATGCAGTTATTTGATAAGATCAAGACGGAGATAGTTAATGTCACTCACCGGTCATATGGGACCTCCATTGACCCGGGGTTGCTCACAGTCAGTCCTACCAGAAAGGACTTTGAGGGTGACATGACTGTGGTTATTTTCCCACTTGTCAAGCTTCTAAGGAAGAAACCTCAGGATATTGGTGCTATAATAGGGGATCATCTCGTGAGCAAAATGCCGGAGATTGATCATTTCAATGTGGTTCAGGGTTTCGTCAATTTATCTCTTACCTCCGACTATTGGTTGAGCTTCCTCGAAAAATCCCTTGCTCATGATGAATATGGCAAGTTAGCCCGGAATGGTGAAAAGGTTATGATAGAATACTCATCACCCAACACCAATAAGCCTTTGCACCTTGGGCACATCCGAAATATCTTACTGGGATCTTCCTGTGCCAACATTATGCATGCCGCCGGATTTGAGGTTGTAAAGGTGCAGGTAATCAATGACAGGGGAATCGCGATTTGCAAAAGTATGCTGGCCTGGCTCAAATATGGTGGAGGAGAAACTCCTGCTTCCACGGGTGAGAAAGGTGATCACCTGGTGGGAAAATACTACGTAAGATTTGAAAAAGAGTTCAGGGACGAGTATCAGGAGTGGCAGCAAAGCCCCAAAGCTCAGGAGGTTTTTGAGTCGCGGAAGAAAGAAGATCAGTCAAGAGATCAGTTTTTTGCAGCCTATAAGAACGAGTACTTTAACCGATATAGTGAGCTCGGAAATGAGGCCAGGGAAATGTTGCAAAAATGGGAGGATGGTGATGCCGATACCATAGAGTTGTGGAGCCAGATGAACGGATGGGTCTATGCCGGATTTGATCAGACTTATGAGCGTCTTGGAGTAGACTTTGATCATTTGTATTATGAGTCGGAAACCTGGAAATTGGGCAAAAGTGAGGTCCTGCAAGGACTCGATAAGAACCTTTTCTTTCAGAAAGATGATGGATCTGTTTGGGTAGACCTTAGTCATGAGGACAAGGATGAAAAGATCCTGCTTCGTTCCGATGGAACTTCTGTCTATATTACCCAGGATATCGGTACAGCCATGCAGCGCTATCGAGATTATGGAATAGACAGAATGGTTTACGTAGTTGCAGATGAGCAGAACTACCATTTTCAGGTATTGTTTGAGATACTGAATATGCTGGATGAACCGTATGCCGAGGGATTATTTCACTTATCTTATGGAATGGTGGACCTTCCATCCGGGAAAATGAAATCACGTGAAGGTACGGTAGTTGATGCTGATGATCTCATAGATGATGTGATTTCAGAAGCCCGGCAAGTGGCAATGGAAAAGGGAGATCTGGAGGATTTGGATGAATCGGCACGTGATGAAGTTTTTTTCCGAATAGGAATGGGGGCATTAAAATTTTTCATATTAAAGGTTAATCCGGGAAAGAGAATGACTTTTGATCCTGAGGCAAGTGTGGATATGCAAGGTCAAACCGGACCTTATGTGCAGAATGCCTATGTCCGGATACAGTCAGTCTTGAGGAAGGCAGGTTCCATATCAGCCGATTTCCGATCCTGTCAAAGTTTTGGTGATACAGAAAAGCATTTATTGACTCAGATATTTATGTACCCTGAAATAGTGAAGCGATCCGCCAACGAATATGATCCTTCTGTCATTGCCAATTTTTGCTATGATCTGGCCAAGAGCTATCACCGTTTTTATCATGATGTTCCTATTTTGACCGCTGAATCGGATGCAGCGAGAAACTTCCGGCTTTCTCTCAGTAGTATGGTGGGAACAGTTTTGGAAAACGGTATGAATCTGCTGGGAATCGAAATGCCGCAAAGGATGTAATTGTCGAACTATGAGTAGTGAAGCACAAAAATCTCTAAACTTTATTGAGGAGATCATAGAGTCTGACCTCAACAGTAAGCCGGATGGTTGGAAGGTACACACGCGTTTTCCTCCGGAGCCCAATGGCTATTTGCATATTGGCCATGCCAAATCTATCTGCCTTAATTTTGGTATCGCAGAAAAATATGGGGGATTGACCAATCTTAGATTTGATGATACCAATCCCACTACGGAAGATACTGAATATGTCGACAGTATTAAGAAAGACATTCGATGGTTGGGATTTGACTGGGAAGACCGGGAGTACTACGCCTCAGATTACTTTGAGAGATTGTATGGTTTTGCCATCAAGCTGATCGAAAAGGGTTTGGCCTATGTGGATGATTCAGATTCTGATGCCATTGCCGAAATGCGTGGAACACCTACCAGGCCCGGAATCGAAAGTGACTACCGAAATCGTAGTGTTGAGGAAAACCTGATCTTATTTGCCGCCATGCGGGCGGGTGAGTTTGCAGACGGAGAAAAAGTGCTGCGGGCAAAAATTGATATGTCTTCACCCAACATGCATTTGCGTGATCCTGTTATTTACCGGATAAAACATGCTGGTCACCACCGCACCGGCAATGAATGGTGCATCTATCCGATGTATGATTTTGCCCATGGTCAAAGCGATTCTATTGAAGAGATTACTTACTCTCTTTGCACACTTGAATTTGAAAACCATCGCCCCTTGTATGATTGGTTTATCGAAAAGCTGGAAATTTTCCCCAGCAGACAGATTGAATTTGCCCGTCTGAATGTCTCGCACATGATTACGAGCAAGCGAAAATTGCTCAAACTGGTTGAAGAAGGTTATGTGTCCGGATGGGATGATCCCCGTATGCCTACCATAGCCGGGTTGAGAAGACGTGGCTATACACCGGCTTCTCTGAGGAACTTTGCCGATCGGGTTGGAATAGCCAAAAGGGACAACCTGATAGAAATGTCTTTGCTGGAATTTAGTGTCAGGGAGGACCTCAATAAACGTGCCTCCCGGGTCATGGTCGTAAGAAATCCGGTAAAACTGGTCATTGAGAATTATCCTGATGGTCAGTTCGAGGACCTTGAAGCCGACAACAATCCGGAGGATCCCTCCTCCGGTAAACGAATGTTGCCCTTTGGAAAGGAAATTTACATTGACCGAAAGGACTGGATGGATGATCCACCTCGCAAATATTTCCGGTTGGGCCCGGACCGTACGGTAAGGCTCAAGCATGCTTATATTATACATTGTCATAACCATGTTAAAGACGAAGACGGGAATGTCAGTGAAATATATTGTACCTACTATCCCAATAGTAAAAGTGGCAGTGATGAGAGCGGAATCAAAGTGAAAGGAACCCTGCATTGGGTGTCAGTACCACATGCCGGAAAGGGAGAGATCAGGGAATATGATCTCCTGTTTACAGATCCGGAACCCACCAACCATGAGGATCAGGATTTTCTGAGTTTTATCAATCCTGAATCACTTAATGTGGTCAATGAGGCTGCTTTTGAACCGAGTCTGTATGAAGTGACTCCCGAGACACATTATCAATTTCTACGAATGGGATACTTTGTGACTGATCCCGACAGTAAACCGGGTCATCCCGTATTTAATATGGTGGTCGGATTGAGAGACACCTGGGGAAAGAAAATGCGCAAGAAATAGGAGGGACTGCCAGATATTTTAATAGAATTGCAGAATCTGAAACTGCTCATGATGTAGTATCTTTAACCAGCATGCCGAAAGGAAAAGTTATTATTGAAGACGAACGATTTGCCATTACCATCGAACGGTTATGTCAACAGCTGATCGAACGTTACGGAGATTTTTCCAACACCTGCCTGATTGGAATACAGCCCAGAGGTGTCATGCTTTCAGACCGGATTGTACAGCGACTGAGAAAAAATCTGAAGTCACCTGGTTTTCAGTATGGTAAGCTGGACATTACCTTTTACCGTGATGATTTCCGCACCCGTGACAAACCTTTGCAAGCCAATACGACCGAGATGGAGTTCCTGGTAGAAGACAAGGATATCGTATTAATGGATGATGTTCTCTACACAGGCAGAACCATTCAGGCAGCAATGACGGCACTACAGCACTATGGAAGACCTTCCAACGTAGAGCTGCTTACCCTGATAGATCGAAGATTTAATCGCCATTTGCCCATTTCAGGTGACTATGTTGGACTGACTGTAGATGCACTGGATGAGGCTTATGTAAAGGTAGAATGGAAAGAAAATAATGGAAGGGACAGGATTCTTATGTTTCCCGAAAAACAATAAACCAGACGATGGCAGAAATGCAACTCAGTTCCAGGCATCTATTAGGTATAAAATACCTTAATCATCCTGACCTGGAGTTGATTTTTGAAACTGCAGACAGTTTTAAGGAGGTTATCAACAGGCCTATTAAGAAGGTGCCTTCATTACGAGACGTCACCATAGCCAACCTGTTTTTTGAAAACTCTACCCGTACCAGAATCTCTTTTGAGCTTGCAGAGAAGCGGCTTTCAGCAGATGTGGTCAATTTCTCTTCTTCTGCATCATCAGTGAAGAAGGGAGAAACATTGCTGGACACGGTCAATAATATCTTATCGATGAAGGTCGATATGGTAGTTATGCGACATCCAGCACCCGGTGCACCGGCATTCCTGGCAGAACACATAGATGCCCATATTATCAATGCCGGTGATGGGACTCACGAGCATCCCACTCAGGCTCTCCTTGATGCCTTTTCAATCAGGGAGCATTTCCCTGATTTCAAGAAACTTAAGATTGTTATTGTGGGTGATATCCTGCATAGTCGCGTGGCACTGAGCAATATATTCTGCCTTAAGAAGCTGGGAGCTCAGGTCATGGTTTGCGGGCCACCAACATTGATACCAAAGCATATAGAATCCCTGGGTGTTCTCAAATCCTACGATATCCGCGAAGCACTCGAGTGGGCGGATGTAGCCAATATTCTGCGTATTCAACTGGAGAGACAGGAAATCAAATATTTCCCATCCCTGAGAGAGTATCAACAGTATTTTGGCGTGAACCGGGCCCTGCTGGATAGCCTTAAGAGTGAGGTGATGATCATGCATCCCGGACCTATCAACCGGGGAGTTGAACTGGATAGTGATGTAGCTGATTCGGACCAATCCATTATCCTCGAGCAGGTCGAGAATGGTGTTGCTGTCCGTATGGCTGTACTTTATCTGCTGGCCGCTCCCAGGTCAACAACCAAGGTCTAGGACAATCCCCATCTTTACATTCTTCCTTTAGTATGTCGGGGTAAGAACCTGTCATTCAATAAATGATGTAAAGTATCCGCAGTAACACATCATAAATGCAGTGTTATTAGGGTTATAGTATCTTAGCGTTTTAAATAGAACAATGAGAATTTTTCTACCTACGAAATATGTGTTGGTTTCTTGTCTGCTGTTGTCCGTTGTTTTCGGCTGGTCGCAGGACTCGACCAACATTGGTTATAAGATTGAAGGACACCTTGACCATTATCTGGAGGACTCCATTTTTCTGGGATATTATTTTGCTGATAAACAGTATCTGCTGGATACCGCAAGAGTTGAGAATGGTCGCTTTACCTTTTCCGGTACAGATACTTTAATTCCAGGTGCTTATCTGGTGGTCATACCTCCGGATAACCGGTTTTTCCAGATCATGATTAATGAGTCCAGACCAAATTTTTCCCTGGATGGTGATCTGGAGAACCTTGAAGCCTCTTTGACTTTTGAGGGGTCCAGGGACAACACTTTGTTTTATGAGAACCTCAGGTTTATTGCCGGGAAAAGATCTGAAATGGAAGCAATAAATCAAAGAAAGGCACTTGCGGGTACTCCGGAAGAGCAAGCCGGCATTGATACGTCCATTCAGGAATTAAACCGGGAAGTGATGGCTTATCAGGGAGCGTTAGTGGAGGAAAATCCCAATACCCTTACGGCAAAACTGGTAGAAAGCGGATTCCAGATTGCGGTACCCACTTTTACCGGTACGGATGAGGAAATCCGAACCAAACAGTACCTGTACTATAAGAAACA
>JAUILF010000389.1 GCA_030433135.1 Bacteroidia bacterium
CTATCCCACCGGTGGATTTACCAGCTATGATTATGAACCTCATGAAAGCAATCAAGGCACCGTTGGAGGGCTTCGAATCAAATCAACAATCGATAATGATGGAAACACCACCAGCCCCAAAACCGTATGATAACTTTGGCCGGGTTGCCAAGACATATATTCCCTTTTGGCATTTTGATGTGGGTGCTGTGATTGATGATGTCCCAGAACCCCCAACGGTTCATGGGGACTCCAGGCCTTTCACTCAAGTTACATCCTATGATGGTTCGCCGTTGAATCGTCCTAAAGTAACGTATGGTCCTGGTAAGACCTGGTTCGATAGTACAGCCAATGTCACCAATAGGTACAAGGTGAATAATTCTACGGTCAGAAAATATGCCCTGACAGCGACCGGTGCAAACGTCAATGGAACCTATGCTGTCAATCAATTGATTCAAAACGAGGTAGTTTCTGAGCAGGGCAATCTGACCATTGAGTATCGTGATAATCAGGGGAAACTCATCCAAACCTCGGAACAGGACGATGGTGGTTACCGAACCACCGCCTATATCTACGATGATTGGGACCGAATAAAGTATATCATCCAGCCAGAATCCTTCAAGACCTCCTCGAATTTCACGGAAAGTAGTACCTACTTTACCAATGGTGTAAAAGCCTATGAATATGATGGCCGTGGCAGGATCGTCCGAAGCCATGAACCAGGGGGTGGTTGGACATCAACTGTCTATGATCAATTAAACCAGGTGGTCATGACACAAAATGACTTTCAAGATGCCAATGACCATTGGAATTATCGTCGTTACGATGCCCTACAACGTCAAATCGAAGAAGGTCAAATACTGGTAAATGACAGTCGATCAAATCTCCAAGATGATTTTGATGGCATTTCGGAAGCATATGAGGAATGGGATACCGGGTCTGATGAATATTCCTGGCAAAGCTTTCCCAGTGCCCTAGAGAATCCATCTGATCCCCGGATACGAAATATTTTCGATTATTATCCTTCAGGTTTTGTGGCCAACAGTGCCTTTGATGGTAATCATGCATATCTCGCTCGATATACCAATGGCATCGGTTGGTTAACCTGGCAATTGAGATGGGACAGCGAAACACCTAGCACCTCATATCATACTGTACATTACTACGATAATAAATCCCGACTTATTCAAACGATCGAAGGACATCATCTGGGCGGCAGTACCCTCAGTGATAATCCAATCAAAACCAGCTTTAATTATAATTTTCCGGGCGAATTATTAGCGCAAAAAACAACGTATAAGATCGATGGGCTTTCAGACATCACCCACATCGATGAGGTCAATAGAGACAATGTAGGTAGAATTACAAATCACCTGGCCGGCACCGATGCAAGCGCAAGTGCCATCTGTAATATAACCTATGACCAGGCGGGTAGATTTCAACAAAAGAGGTACTATGCGGGGCAATCTTTTACGGCTGGAGATGGTGCCGACTACATTGTGAGACCCCCCAGTCCTGAGGAGACCGATACCGAAGATATTGCCAGGAAGGGCATTATTCTCAATCCTGGTGCCACCATCGATATCGGGCAAATCAATACATATGAAGCTGACATCGATGATTTAGGGACTCCATCAAACATCACAGGATTGCAGACCATCGATTACAGTTACAATGTGCGAGATTGGTTGCTGGGCTATAATCTGGGAAGTAGTAGTGGCAATCTCGAACTGAATGCGGGACAGGGGGATTTGTTTAGTTTGAAATTGGAATATGAAACAGTCGGTCGATTCGATGGTACCATTGGCAAACAATCCTGGAGAATTGCAGCTGATACCTATGATCCACAAACAACCCGCACCTATGAATATACCTATGACCCATCCAGTCGAATCACCGGTGCCACGTATACCGGTGGCTCTGAAAACTATAGTGTTTCAGATATTACGTACGATAAAAACGGTAACATCAAAACCCTCAAACGGAGAATGACAGGAAGCGATTTTATGGATCAACTGACCTATACATACCAGGGTAACCACTTAATGAAAGTGGAGGATGTAGAAACAGATGACCATGAAGTTGATTTTGTGAACCGAAATACCGGATCAAATGATTACGAATACTTTCCCGATGGTTGCCTCAAGAAGGATTTAAATGAAGAAATCACCAACATTGAATACGACCTATTCCTTGGGAAGCCAAAGGAAATAGAACTCACGGGAGGCCGATCCATTACCTATCAATATGATGGGGCTGGCAATCTCTTAAAGCGGACACTATCCAGTGGCGAAACGTGGGATTATATAGGATCCATGATGCTAAAAAATGGAATTCCTTACCAAATCAACATGATGGAAGGACGCGCTGTGCTGGAGGATGATACCTGGCGATACAGTTTTGGGTATCGGGATCAGGTGGGAAATCTTCGTATGGGTTTCATGAACCGTGATGGCAGTCTTCAGAAAACCCAACAAGCAGACTACACACCATTTGGCATCGCTGTAAATCAAAAGATATTCACCCCAAAGAAACAAACCTACACCTATCAGGGACATGAAGAACAACCCGATTTTGGGCTGAGGCTCACCAATATGCAAGCCCGGTGCTACAATCAGACAGTCGGTAGATTCTTAGCGCCTGATCCACTGGCAAGTGCAACACCCGCTTGGACGCCCTATCGACTGGGTTTTGACAATCCGGTAAGTATCTCAGATCCCACAGGGCTGATGGAAGAGACTGATGGAAAAGATATTGAACAATATCAAAGTAATTACTACACAGATGGTTACGGCATATGGAACAGCAGCCCTGTGGCCGGATCTCCCATCAATTTTGTGGCAACACAAAATAGTAGCTCCCCACAAGAATTAGTTAGTAATCATAAAACAAATAGTTACCAGCAGGATCATGAAGGAAAAATAATTAGAAATGAAAATGGTGATCCAATAGAAAAACGATTTGGGCCAGATAAGCCACGAACAGCAGGATCACACATAGGAATCTCTGGTTCCTTTGGGATTGGTTTTATGGTTGGTTTAGAAATTGGTATTTATTCTGATGGCGTTTTTGATCTGCCATATTTTGTGGTCAAGCGAGGTTTTGGGTTTGGAGGAGGGATTGCACTTGAGCTTGGAGAAGCTCGGGCAAGGAACGATCAAAATATAATCAGTCTACTAGAAGGAGATGGTGGTGAAAACAGTTTTGGTTTAGGCCCCATTGGATATACTTTTGTTACAGACAGGCAGAGTGGTTCAATAAATTTTGGTGGTAATACGGAATCTTTATTGTATGGCGATCATTCATTTAGTATCGGTTTTGGGTCTCGCTTCTTGATGGGAGGACTTACAACAACAACAATTGTTGGTAAGCCAGTAAGATCAAATAAATACTCTTATGCCAAACTCAAAGTTGGCGGCTTGTAAATTATCATTATGTTAAGAAAAGAATTTATTTTTGGTATCACATCATTGCTGTTTGCTATGATGATTTCTTGTAGTATCATTTGGCCGTTGATTGTTCTTAAATCACAATTTGGCTATGGTTTGATAATTGCAATGGCACTTATGGCGATCATTGTGTTTTCTATAGCAATGATGATCAATTGGCCAAAGTTCTTTCAATTCGATGTATTATTTACAATTCTGAATAAAGGTCCGCACTGGCCGACTTTTATTTTCATTATATCCATTGTAATCATGTTATTGCCTGACACTATAAACCATGCTGAAGAGGGTGTTGCTGTGATGAGAAATCAACAGTACTACATCGCAAACCATGGAGAAATTGTTAGAGAGATTTCTGAAACTGAATATAATGAAAATGTTGCCTATGTTAGATTTCAAATCCTGGCTATAGCATTTATATTTTTCTCGTTTGGCCAATTGGTACTGCTCAAGTCTAGATCAGAAAATTAGCCGTGTTCCCATGATAATTTATTACGTGATCGACGCCCTATCGACTGGGTTTTGATAATCCTGTGAGTATCACCGATCCCACAGGGGTTGATGGAAGAAGAACCTAAGAAAGTAATCTCAATACCGAAATTGTTCTGACGACCACCAATCCACACACTGATGGTTATGGGACGCTGAGTGCTACCAGCGCAGGTATCGGCATGATGGTCAGGATTGGAGGTAATGCAGCAAATGCAAAAGAGGAACAATGTTGTGGCGGAATAGATAACTTTGCTAAGGCCATGACAGCGGAGAACCTTGCAAAGCGCAATGGAACTTCTTTTGCAGATGAGCAGGCATACCTTGACGAAGTTAACGATGAAGCTATGGCCATCCTGCGCGAAGAACTCGCGGTGGGTATAGTTACCGGAGGCATTGTCGGTTCTCTTTTACGTTGGGGAAAGCGTATCTTTAGACTTTCCAGATTGGCCACTTCAGGGGCCGCAATAACTTTAAAGTCCGCAAGTGAGACATATAAGGGTACTACTCGCCTTGGTCATGCACTGAGTAAACACTCTTTCCGTAATCCACACATATGGGGTAAAATTCAAGGAAATCCTTCTACTTGGCACAATCAAGGATTAAAACATTATAATGAAATAATGAATGCACCAGGTAAATTCATTCAGGTGACCAATCCAAGAGGAATAAAATTTCTTGAAAAATGGCTACCAGATGGTAGAGGAATGAGACTTAACATGGATCGTACTTTTAAAGGATTTATTGATTAATATGGCAGAGATTATAGAAATTTTATTTGAAAATGTAGCGTTCAACGAGGCTTCAAATTTCCTAACTGAACTGAGCTTTCGGAGCGATATTAAAAACATTCAGATTGTCTTGGGCGATGGGTATTCATTAAAGGACAAGAATAGCACTCTACTTGATATAGGTAGTTACTTTGAAAAATGCACTGGAGGTGCTATACATGTAGATATTCAAAATGTTGAGATCAGTAATCATGTATTACCAAAAGTTGCTGTCCAAATTTACAAGTACACCAATACTTATGATTTAAGCATTGATGTTGATTATCAAGAACTTCAAGGTTTAATATCATTAAAATCATTGCAAAAATGGGCTTCTGAGGTATCACACAGGTTGAACTCAGAAAGTTATTTTTGCGGGTTGGAACCAGCTTCCGATGAGGACACAAGATTCTTTACTAATGATAAATTGGGACCATTAGAGTTTAATAGAGAGTTGACCTAATTATACATAATAAATATTATCACATTCCAAGATGCGCATACTTAGTGTACATTCTTGACATCTATACTGCATGTTGATATACTTTAGTAATAAGGAGGTCTTTCCATGTATACAAACGATACAATTTCGCCAAAGAAACGCCCGATCAATCTGACAATCCGGGAGGATGTGGTTCGAGCAGCCAAAGCATTAAACTTAAATGCATCTCAAGCTGCAGAGGCTGGTATTCAAGCGGCTATAAGAGAAGCCAGAACTCAAGAATGGCTCAGATCTAACAAATCAGCAATCTTAGCTCATAATAATCGCGTTTATCAGTCAGGTGTGTTGCTCAAAGCAACATGGTTTGGAGATGATCGTGGCTCGATTTGATGTATATTACTATCCTGGCAAAGGAGTGGATTTGGTATTAGATGTTCAATCAAATCTGCTTTCTGAATTGAACACGTGTGTTGTGATTCCGCTAGTTTCTACATCACTAGCTAAAGAAGAATATCTAGTACAGCTAAAGCCAGTCATAGAGATC
>JAUILF010000017.1 GCA_030433135.1 Bacteroidia bacterium
TCTGATCACTCAACTGCAGGCATTGCAACTCAATGTTCATTTCACAGTAGAGCAACAAGGCCGAAAAACGGCTGACTATATGCTGCAGTTTAATGGCACCGGTGGCATTTGGCGAAAGTCTACCATTGTCGATGCCGGTGGCTGGGAGGATGATACACTTACCGAAGATCTTGATCTCAGTATGAGGGCACAATTGAGAGGTTGGAAGATCGCCTACCTGGAACAAGTGGGATCTCCGGCCGAACTACCTGCTGAGATGTATGGCTTCAAGTCACAACAATATCGGTGGATGAAAGGTGGAGCAGAGACAGCCAAGAAGATTATTCCGGCTATCTGGAGGTCTGGAATTCCTTTCAATACCAAGGTACAGGGAACCCTTCACTTGCTGGGCAGTACTATTTTCGTTTTTGTATTTATCCTGGGAGTATTGAGTGTACCCTTACTCCTCGCACTAAATGCACTGCACATCAACTCACATGTATTTAGTGCCTTTATCGTTGGTACCCTGGCCATTATCGTGGTCTATTACGCGGCCAATGTGAACAATCCCTACACCACGCGTGGGGGTTCCCTGCTGAAAAACATCATCAAGTTCCTGTTTCTCTTTCCGATGTTTCTGGCGATGTCCATGGGTTTGTCACTACACAATTCCATAGCTGTTCTACAAGGTTATGCAGGTCGCCGATCTGCTTTTATCAGGACACCCAAATTTAACATCCGAACCCTCGCAGACACCCTCAAACACAAAAAGTACTTGCGCGCCAAACTCAATTGGACCACTATCTTTGAAGGGATACTGTGTTTGTACTTCATCTTTGCGATCTTCCTCGGTCTTCGCATCAATGATCACTCATTTATTATATTTCATATCCTATTGGTGATAGGGTATGGATCTATATTCTTTTATTCGTTGAAGCATCTCACATACAAGTAATTTGTCTTGAAGTTCTTAGTAGCCTTGTGTTGGGTCATTCTGATAGCCTTATTGGGATATCTGCCCCGGCAAGGTGATGTCCTGTGGATCATTGGTTGTTATGTCCCCTTATTCGGTCTCTATATCGGTACCTATCGCTATTTTAAGGAGCATCACGACTTGTTGTTTTTTGTCTTCCTGTCTATAGGGCTCAGATGTATGCTGATATTTGCCTTCCCTAATTTATCGGATGATATCTACCGGTTTGTCTGGGACGGAATGCTTATCAACGATGGTGTAAACCCCTATCTGTATACACCAACCGAGTATCTTGAGCTACATGGTAATGGGGTTTCCAAATACACGGATCTCTATCCACACCTCAACTCAAAGGATTACTACTCGGTATATCCACCTGTTTGTCAATTGGTTTTCAGCATGTCCACCTGGCTGTTTCAGAGTCACCTGTTCTGGGCGACGGTAGTGATGAAAGTACTGTTTGTGGTTGCAGAGACTTTGACCATATACTTCCTGCTCAAGTTAACCCAAATGACAGGTATCAATCAACAGCGTGTACTCCTGTATGCATTAAATCCTTTGATCATCATCGAGCTCACCGGCAACCTCCACTACGAAGCCTTTATGATCCTCTTTCTGGTGTTGGCGTTGTGGTCATTTTTGAGAAAGAGATTTAAGTTCTTTGGCATTTTCATGGCTCTTTCTGTTGCAGCTAAACTACTGACCCTCATATTCCTACCTTTCTTTCTCAGAAGAGCCCGTACCAATGATCTTTTGCGCTTTTTCGCGGTGATGGGTGGTACCTTGTTTGCCCTGTTCTATCCGTTTCTGGGATGGCAGCTGGCGGGTCACCTGTGGCAAAGTATCAATCTATACTTTCAAAAATTCGAGTTTAATGCCAGTATATACTACCTGGTGAGGTGGGTTGGATACCAGATCAAGGGGTACAACATCATCGAGACGGCCGGTCCGATTTTGCAGGTAACTACTTTTTTAATCATTCTGATTCTCGCTTTTACCGAAAAGCGCAAGAGTTTTAAGAACCTGTTTGAAAAGATGTTACTGGCTATCACTTGTTATCTGTTTCTGGCCACGACCGTTCATCCCTGGTATCTGGCCATGCCGGTTATGTTTACCGTGTTCACCTATTTTCGTTATCCGATTTTCTGGTCAGCACTAATATGTCTCACCTATGTCAACTATTCTTACTCGCCCTACCATGAAAACCTATGGGTAGTTGCGCTAGAGTATTCCATAGTATTTCTCCTATTCCTCATCGAAGTTGTCCGATTGCCACTGGCCAGTATTTTTGTAGGCAGAACCAGATTTATCTGGGATTGGCTGCGGCCCGGAGGTAGAGGTGAGTAACGCCCAAAAAAAATGTGCTGCCCGAAAATCAGACAGCACATCATTCAGAATATTTTAATTCTACCGGTTCGTACTAAATATCTAGTAACTCCAGAGATCGTGTTCAAAATTGAATATAGATGCCTTGATCTTTTCTGATTCAAGCAATCGCTGAATACCGCTATAAAGATCATCACCCTGTAGCGAAGGATAATCCTGGAGTCTGTTGTCATCGACATTAGACTCTTTGTAGATATAGCTTGAAAATGGACGCATCTCGAAAAAGTCCTCCCAGGACAATGGATTAGCATCGTTTCCGGGGATGTACACTTTATGACGTGCAAGGTATTCCCGCGAATCCGGATAATAGATCCAAAACATGGGTTGTTCAAACAGGAAGTCACCGGTATTCTCGTCATAAACATCCCTTACAGGTGCTATCCCCAGAATCCTAACCTTCATCGTTGAACTTTCCTCGTCAAAAAACCAGATCTCCTTGATCCTGAAACGTTTGATATCTGCGAAATTGATCTCGTTTTGTACGATAGTCATTTCATCCTCATACGTATCAGGATTGGTTACAAATGTGGTATCAATACTAAATAGCAATCCATTGAGGTCCTCGCTGGACATTGGAGTGGTAAAGTCTTCTGTGGCATACGGTGTCAATTCACCTCCTTCCACAGCATCTACCATGATCTCAAAAAACGGAGCTTCGGGATAGGCAAAGGGCCGGTTTTGCTTTTCGCGAATATCCAACACTCTCCATATCCTTTTTTCCCAGAACAGATCGGCTTCCCTGATGGGTTCATAAGGGAGGACCATTCGTTCCTTCATGATCCGTTTTTCCACGATATCATCCAAAGGAGTAATCATTACTTCTTCAACCTCCGCAGGCTCTGAAGATTCCGTCACAATTTCCTCTGCAATCTGAGCCATGCCCATCTGAGCAACACCCAGTACGAAGAGAAGAAGAAAATACTTTACCGCTTTCATGCTATTAGAATTATTAGTTTACCTTAAATACGGCCGATGGCAATGTTCGAGAGGCTACATCTCCCGGACAGTCACATTTAATATTATCAAATACGTAGATATCTCCAGGCTTGGCCTTTGAGATCAAATCTTTAGAGGTAGAGTCAAACTTACCTCCCTTGTTGGTATTCATGATTGGATCTTCTCTTTTGGCTGATCGGATCAGCTGAAATCCTTTAATAGAACACCTGGCATCGAAATCAAAGTTTTCGAGGGTAGGTATCAGAGCCTGTTGAGCTCTCAACTCACCATTACCAATAGATCCACCTTTCTTACCACTCAATGTTGGTACCGGATCAGGAATTCGTTTTACACGGAAATCCTTGGATACACTCACACCTGGAGCGCTTACATTAATTTTCGCAAATTCATTCACTCTGGTCTGCCTGGTCACGTTTACCATATAGGTACCGTCGCTGTTACGCTTGATGGTACCACCTCCGGCACCACTCATGTTTACCTGCAGATTGTTACTGGATACACCAGCTGCAGAAACCTCTACCGGGTTATCCACACCAATATAGAATACGTTCATCTTGGTGGCAGATACAGAAACCGATCGCTCACCTACCTCAAACTCAAACGTTCGGGTATAGGTTTCAGACTCACCGGTCACCGGATTGGTTACTGTAATATCAGCATTGTAAGTTTTTACACCCACACCGTTAGCTGGAGTTGACCATTTAGCTACTCCTTCCTCATTGACTGACAATGGAGTACCGTTTACACGAATACTTACTCCTGTGTTTGAGGAAGATCCGGCTGATGCACTGAGGAATACTTCAGTTTCGTAAGTCTCTCCATTGATCACATAAGATCTTCTGGGAGAAGAAACCACAGTATACTTGTCAAAAACAACATCCTCACCCCCGACTTTACCCATCAGGTAGTTGAGTACCTTGGATTCGGTGGATTTGGCGTCGTTAATAAACTTGCTGAAGATGGGGAGTGTCGCAGCCAGGGGCATTTGACGGAAATTAAAGGCTTCCCATGAGTTAACATGCTTCTTTTTATTCTTTCGCCATGTCTCATCGTCTATTACTAAAGCCATATCCCTTTCAAACACTTCGCGGTCTTCTTCATCTATCAACTCCAAAAACTTAGCACGATATTCTTCGATCTTGGTCTTGAGTTCCTGACCTCTGCCTTCATCTACCAGAAGACGAGTCGTCACGTCTTTGTTTTTCTTGCCTTTCAGCTCTTTTACACCCTGGTATTCAACGTAATCACCATCATCAACCTGGCCATTTCTATTTCCGGCATCATCGATCATCAGATCTACCATACCTTCGATGTAACTTGTAAGTTCGTCACTATATTGCTGGGCAGGGTCCACCCTCTCAGCATATACTTCCAATTCTTTCTTCTTTTTAGCGCGCTCCTTGATGACTTCGGGTAGCTTACTGTTTGATTCATCCAACGCAGAGTTGGATGCAGTAAGGCCTGAGTCTACCACTTTAAAAGCATTGAAAATTTCTGCTGAAACGTTCAGTGCAAGCAAGGCGGTAAGCACCAGATACATGATGTTGATCATCAACTGACGCGGCTCCTTGGGAATTGCCATATTTCTCTTCTTTAGTTAGTTCACTAATTAATTAACACATTATTCACTTACGCCTGACGTCCAACAGGATTACTCATAGCATGCAGCATATTTCCATACACTGTGTTCAGAGATCCGAGGTTGCGGTTGAGTGCAGTAATGTGATCGCGATACTCCTTGGTATCATCTACCGTGTCTGACAATTCAGCCATTGCTTCGTTCAACTTGTTGTAGAAGTTGTTCATGGTCTTAACCTGCTGTGCAGTTGAAGAGAAATCTACTTCCTGCAAAGCCTTGAGTGAACCCAGGTTTTTCGACATACCCCGGAGTTCGTCCAACATACCATTTAATTGAGCTTCTACTTTTTCTCCATCCAGCTGCTTAACGCTGGCGGAGCCATTAGTAGCCAATCCACCCACAGGGCTCACTTTGGATTGATAATCACCGAGTCCTGGGTATAGTTTATCCCAGTAGTAGTCCTTTTCAGGGGGTAATAATCCCAGGATCAAAAAGAGGATAGCTTCAGTCACCAAACCGATAGTGATAGCTATTCCACCCCAGGGTTCACTGTTAATTTTACCCAGGGCACCTATCATTACCAATGAGGCACCGACCCCAATGATGAGATTTTTCAGGTACTTAAACCAGTTATTCTTGTAAAAAGCCATTGTAAAAACCGTTTTTAAAGATTAATGAAATAAAGAAAACCAATATCTATTACGTAAATAGTATTCAACTTAGTGTTTTGAACGGGAAGGTTTTCTTTGGTTGAGGCAGTCATAAAACCTCACAACCGGTTTGATCGAGATCTGGTGTTATATCACACTCATTCCGAGTGTGTATTTTAGTATTGTGGCTTACTTGAAGTCGTTGATTGAACGACCCTGGAATGGCAACACACATCGAAATCCTACGTAAGACTTTGTCGTATCCTGGAATTCCCAGTGACGAGTTCCTACCTGGAGGAAATACGCTATATCTTTCCATGATCCACCACGGATTACTTTTCTTTTATAAGACTCCGGATCGTCTTCCAGTGCATCGTACTGAACATCGGGGTTCATGTCGTGGACAAATGAGTAAGCATTCTCCACAAAAGCACTGCTGGTCCATTCTGC
Source organism: Bacteroidia bacterium (assembly GCA_030433135.1). GTDB lineage: Bacteria > Bacteroidota > Bacteroidia > Chitinophagales > Saprospiraceae > JABDMH01. Next base: position 5,975 of record JAUILF010000017.1, read on the forward strand.
CACGTTACCTGCCATGTTGTAGAGACCGTAATCGTTAGGGTAGTAAGCATCGGCCGCCACAGTGTATTGTCCACCATCTTCAGGATAGTTCCCACGTCCGGGTTTGAAGTTGGCCAACAGACATCCCTTGGCATTTCTCACATAGGGATCTCCCCAGGGATACATGGCATGCTCGTGTCCTCCTCGAGCTGCATACTCCCATTCGGTTTCGGTCGGTAATCTGAACTCATCGCCAAATGAATTCTCCTTGGCGCCGTTCCACAACATACTTCTCCAGTTGCAAAAAGCTTTCGCCTGGCTCCAGTTTACACCAACCACCGGATAATCATCATAGGCGGGGTGAGCAAAGTAGTTCTTGGCTATGGGATCATTGTAGGAATATGCAAAGTCCCGAATCCAGCATAAAGTATCCGGATATATATTTGTCTTTTCTTTTCTGATAAAGGAATTTCTAGGTGATCTTCCCCTGTCCTGAGCTGCAGCTTTCATATCAATCCATTCGTAATTGAACACCAACTGGCTCACGTCAATTTCCTTCCGGCCAGAAAGCCGATCATCACCCTGATAATACAGGTCCTCCAGCGTTTCGTCCTGATAGTCGAGCTCAAGCTCCCAATCAATCCGCTCATTGCCTAGTTCATCTGTGTAATAGTCACCCATGATCTCATGAGCCACAGAATCTCTCACCCAATGTACAAACTGACGATATTCGTTATTGGTTATTTCAGTTTCATCCATGTAAAACCCGTTAATGGAAATGGTCTTTGGTCGACGGATGTAATAACGGCTTACATCTTCGTCACCACTACCCAACTGGAAAGTACCTGACTTAATGTACACCATACCGAAGGGGACATCGGCAGACCATTTTGGTCTGTCTTGCACTCCAATCAAATCTCCCGTGTCTTTATTGCTTCCGCAAGAGGGCAGGAAGACCGAAAGCACCATTAAACTGAAGAAACACACAATTATTCTTTCCATTACATTTACCGTTTGCAGCTACCTTTTGAGAATTTGTAAAGATAATTTGATTCAACTAATATTCAAACTATTGCTAATTTGACTTTTATGTGGGCTTCATACTGGTAGGCTAACGACAAGAACCTTGCCAATATTTTTTCAAATTTCAATTTTAAACCAGATATTTTTCCCACTCTAGTACCGCGGATTATAGATGATCCTTTCAGGCCTTCCCACACCAATAGGCTTGTTCAGGTTGTAATTTAATACCACCTCGTGTGTGCCTTCACTAAAAGACCTCAATGAAGACAACGTAATGTCGTAAGCGTAGCTCACCGACAGCTTACTACTCACCCTGGCCCCCAGAAAAATAGCTACAGCATCGATGGTTTCAGCACTGTAGCCCCTGAATACCAACCCTGTATAGTACAGTTCACGAAACTCGGCCCTGGCAGATACATCGAGTTGCGTTTGCGTAAGATCCGATTTGGCAAATACCGCGGGATATAGGTCTACTGTTTCCGTCAGAGGCAGATAATACTCGGCAAAAGCATTTAATGTCCTCTTCAGCGAAAATGTGGTTTGCTCCTCATTGTTAAGGGTCACCTGATTGCCCATCACCTGATCCATGGCAATACCGGCCTCAAGAAAATCATTGGCAAAGTAGACACCAATGCTACCTGTAGGCCCCAGGCCCGAACCCTGGGTGCTGGATAAAATGGGATCGTTGTGGATAATGGTCGAGCCTTCATAAACTCCATCCGGAGTACGCAACAGACTACCATCCAACTTTTTTTGAACCAAGCCCGCACTAAGACCAAAGGAAAAAAGTCCAATATTGGTCTCCATTACATAATTGTAGGAAGCCATAAACCCCATCGATTCCTCGACCCCGATCGCGTCATGAAAAAACTGAAATCCAACACCACCATTAGCTATATATAAGGGCATATGGGCGGTGATGGTTTGTGATTTGGGGGCACCAGGAATACTCTCCCATTGAGACTTGATTGCTCCTGTAATACTCAAAGAAGCATCCATCCCTCCATATCCCGGATTAAATCGGTATTTGTCCAACATGGTCATGCTGTACTGCGCCAATTGCTGAGCATGTGTCTCACCAGACAGCACCCAGACTACCAGAGTCAGGATGACAAGAGAGTATGGAGTCCTGGATATGCTCATTCGTTTATCAATGATCGTTAATTATTCGCTCAATGTCAACACATTAACATACTGAAAACTAGATGTTCAAAGTAAGGCCGTCATATGCCAGACTGTATCCGTCGGGCAAGGTTGGCTGTATATCCCCATGTTTCCCCATCTGATGGCTGACATGTGTGAAGTAAACCAGCCCTGCGTTGAGCCTTTTGCCCCACTCGATGGCCTGCTCCAGATTAAAATGAGAATGATGCTTCCGATGATGTAATGCGTTCAAAACCAACACTTCGCTGCCCCTAACTATGTCAACCGAACGGGGAGGCAGATCGTTTGCATCTGTAATATAAGTGAATCTGCCGAATCTGAAACCCAGTACCGATAACTTACCATGATAAACCGTAAAAGGCATAACCTCCACCTTTCCCAGGTAGAAAGGAATGTAGGGTTTGACTGGAATCAACTCAACTCTGGGCGCCCCGGGATACGCCTGCTCGGCAAAGATGTAAGAAAATCGATGCCTCACATCGGCAGCAGTGCGCTCGGTGGCATATACTCTGACCGGCTGTTTCTGTATATAATTAAATGGCCTAATATCATCCAGCCCAGCAATATGATCATTGTGCTCATGGGTCAGAAGTATTCCATCAAGTGTCCGGGCCTCAACTGACAACATTTGTTGGCGGAAGTCAGGCCCAACATCTATAGCGATATGAGTGTCCCCTTCCGACAAGTAGAGGCCACTGCGTAATCTTTTGTCATGCTGATCACCTGAAAGGCAGATCGCACATTCACAACCTATCACAGGTACCCCCTGTGAAGTTCCCGTACCGGTAAAGATGATTTTCAAGAATCAGGAAGCTACGTTTTCAGGCATCACCCTGTCCAGAATCTTCTGCGATGACTCCTCCAGTTGACTGCGGTCAAAGTCCATCGAATTCAAGATGTCGATCATGGTATTAATACGACCCTCGAGGTCAAAAAACTTATTTATGACGGCAATCTTTTTATCTTCAACGATGCAATAACCTGAATGAAAATTTCCCTTTTCATACCTGACTTTATACTCAAGCTGTTCGAAGATGTGTTCCAGTTTATCCAGTGTGGTTTTAGTATATTTTTTCATCGCGTCTCGACTATTAACCAAAAGGTCGTCTAAAGGTAGAAACTTTTATCTATGCGAATATTCAAAATATGTATCCTGTCAGTGGTACTATTATCTTCGATGAGTCAAGCTCAGGGGCAGACTTTCAGAAGTGCCATTGTAGCCGGACTCAATGCTTCGCAGATTAATGGCGATCTCATTGCCGGCTTTAACAAACTGGGCATTCAGGCCGGGCTTAGAGTCAGTACGGACCTGAAAGAAAAGATCGAAGCCAGTGTAGAGCTATTGTATTCTCAAAGGGGAAGCAGAGCATCGGGCAAGTTTGCCAGTCCTTTTTCTATCAGGATCAATTATGTGGAAATGCCGTTGATCATTGGATTTAAGGACTGGCTTAAAGATGATTATCATAAAATACGCTTTGAAGCTGGCCTCTCTTATGGAAGGCTTATTCATGCCGAACAAGAGGATGCTACTGGAACAATCGATATTGACTACTACAACCAAAATGATATTTCCTGGCTCGCCGGAGCCACCTTCTTCAGCAGTGAACGACTGGCTTTTTCGGCCAGATTCACCCAATCACTGAATTACCTGAGTAAGGAGAATTTACCTACAGGGTTTAGTAAGTTGCGGGGATTCTTTCTTTCCTTTCGTGCTCTTTACTTTCTATAAATGCAAACAGTAGCAGTTCTTGACCTTGGGACCAATACTTTCCATCTGCTGATTACGAGAGTGGGGAAGGCAGGTATCACATCCCTGTACCGGGAAAGGATCTTTGTCAAACTGGCTGCAGATGGCATCGACACTCTTAGCACCCAGGCTATGACACGGGGCCTGGACGCCCTGATGCGTTTTATGGACAAGGTGAATGAATTTGATATTGACCTGGTGAAGGCGGTGGGAACTGCTGCCCTCAGAACAGCTTCCAATGGACCTGCCTATCTGCAACAGATAAAAAAGAAAACAGGCCTTGACGTTGAAATTATTGATGGCCAACGTGAAGCCATGCTGATATACAGGGGGGTTCGCGAAGTCTGGAAACCCAGTTCACAACCAGCATTGATTATGGATATCGGAGGAGGAAGTGTTGAATACATCATCGCCGATACCACCCGGGTTTTATGGGCTGATAGTTTTCCGGTGGGTGTTTCCGTATTGCACAGAAAGTTTCATCAGCAGGATCCCATCTCAGGGGAGGAGATCAAACGTTTGCATTCATTCTTAGGAGATCAGTTGGCTCCTTTGCATGCACAGATTCGTCAGTATCATCCCACACTTCTCATCGGGGCATCGGGTACATTTGATGTGGTTGCGGATATCCTTGAATTTGGCGGTACACTCTACAATGAAACCGTTATTGACACCAAAATTCTACCGGTCATCGATATGATCACTCAATCTACCATCGACGAGAGAAGAACTCACGGCAAGATACCTGAAACCCGCGTCGATATGATAGTAGTAGCAGTACTACTGCTAAGGTTTACCCTGCAACTGGGCCGGTTCGATAAACTGGGTATATCCGCCTACGCTCTGAAGGAAGGGCTGGTTTCTGAATTTTTAGATTAATCTAAATTTATTTTCATATCGCCTTAAATATTCTTATCTTGCCCGAGAAGCCGCAGCAAAATGCCAAAGATATTTTCAAGTTTACTACCCTTAACTAATCAATCAGAGACAGGTCTCTTTCATGATCTCGCCAGGACCGGCACAACTAAATATAACTGCGGCATCAACATGAGTCATCAAACTCCTGAATCATGGATCAGTTAATTGAAATTTTTCAACAAGTTTGGGCTATCAGAGCATTGATTGCTTCTATGCTGGTCGGGATCATGTGCGGCATTCTGGGGTGCTTTATTGTCCTGCGAAATATGGCACTAATCGGTGATGCCCTATCACATGCGATCCTTCCCGGTATTGTCGTTGCCTTCGTCCTTTTTGGCTATTCTACACTGGGCTTCTTTCTGGGGTCAGTGATAGCCGGATTACTAACCGCTGTGGGAATAACCTGGATCCAACAAAAGATCAAAACCAAGAATGACGCAGCTATTGGTATCGTCTTTACCGCCATGTTTGCCGTCGGTGTGATCGGTATCTCCTGGATCAGTAAGGAGCAAGGGGTTCACCTGGATTTGAAGGATTTCTTATTTGGGAACGTCCTGGGAGTATCAGATGAAGACCTGTATCTCACGTTGGGCATTACCATCTATGTGATATTGAGTGTGTTTTTGTTTTACCGGTATCTTTTTATCAGCACCTTTCAACCGGTAATAGCCGAAACAATGGGTATCTCAACCCGCTTAATTCACTACTTTATCATGTTACTTCTTTCATTCGCTGTGGTGGCATCTTTGCGCACAGTGGGAGTAATACTGGTGGTGGCCATGCTCATTACCCCGGCTTCGACAGCTTTACTGCTATCACACCGACTCAAAGCAGTTATCTTTCTTGCCGCTATTATTGGCATGATCTCAGCTTTTTTGGGCCTGGTATGCGCCGTGGTATTTGAAACTACGCCCGGACCTGCTATGGCTGTGGTGGCCACAGCCATCTATCTTTTGGTGGCCCTTTTTTCACCTAGCAGGGGGCTGATATCACGCTATTACCATAAACGAAAGGAGGAAAGACGCATCAGGAAAGAAGATATCCTCAAACAGGTATTTCGTTTACAAAGGGAGGGCAATGTAGCTCTCGATCTCCTACTGGACAAACTGGCCATAACGCCCAAAAAACTGAACAGGTATTTGCGTAACCTACAGTCCAGGGGATACATTCTTTTGCAGGAAAATGCGATAAGTCTGAGCGAGTCCGGCTATGAACAGGCCAATAGATTGGTGCGTGCCCACCGGCTATGGGAGACCTACCTGGTCGATCAGATCGGTCTGAATGAGGAGCAGATTCATGAGGAAGCCGAAAAGTACGAACACTTGTTGACAGAAGAGATTCTGGATGAAGTTGATCAGGAATTAGGATTTCCCAAGACCGACCCGCACGGTTCACCCATTCCTTCTAAGGCCAGCATGCCCCTGGAATCACTGTGGAATACGCAGCAAGGTGATGAAGTAGAAATTGCACCTGATCAACCCAATCAGCTCATAGCAGCTGATTTGTGGAAAATGGGTCTGATGCCCGGCAGTTTCGCGATAGTGGCTGAAAAGAACGAAGAGCAAATCACGCTCGAATCAGATGGGCAAAAAATCATTGTAACCCGATCACTGGCAAATAAAGTTAATACCACTCGTAGAATCAGTCACTCTTCCTCCGACTGACCAGCTTTCGACTGACCCAGTTCGTCAAATAAAGCATTCAGCCGGTACATCTCATCCAGTGTGTCGTCCAGATACAGATCAAATGCCGGAACTCTTCGTACTTTCTTTCTGATGCGATGTGCAAAGATCTGCTTCAGACGTTGGTGATACTCTTCCAGTTTGAGAATTACAGCCTGCTTATTTTCAGTGTTATAAACACTGAGGTAAATCTTGGCGAGGCTCAGGTCAGGTGAAACCATCACATTTGTTACCGTTACAAGTGCATCATCATAAATGTATCTCCCCTCCTGCTGAAGGACATCACTAAAATTTCTCTTGATAACCTGAGCAACCTGCTTTTGTCTCTTTGTCTCCATGGTGGTATATCTGAGGCAAAGATGCTCAATATTCATAAGATTCGCAGAGCCTGCACTCATTTATCGGGAAGAGATGATTTCCTTCCCGACTTCGTAACTTTGCCCCATGCATAGGCCACTGCTTGACCGTGAATTGACCTATATCAAAGGTATCGGTCCCCATCGTAGCAAATTACTGAAGGAAGAGCTGTCTCTGGTTACCGTCCGGGATCTTCTTCTGGAATATCCCATGCGATACGAAGACCGGACATCATTTCAAAGAATAAGTGATATTCGTGGAAGTGCTGATGTGGTACAACTTAGAGGATATTTTACCAGCTTCGGAGAAACAGGATCAGGCCGAAAAAAAAGGCTGGTTGGGAGGTTTACCGATCAGTCAGGAACCATTGAACTGGTGTGGTTTAGAAGTATCAAATGGTTGAAGGAAAACCTGAATATACACCAACCATACGTGATTTACGGGAGGGTTAATAAATTCGGCCGGAGACTGAGTATGGCCCATCCGGAAATCGAAAACTTTTCCAAGAAACAGACCTCCCAGACTTTTATCCCGGTTTATCGCAGTACCGAAAAGCTAGGTGCTTCCGGTTTGGACAGTAAGGGTCGTAGAAAAATAGTTAAGTACATTTTGTCCCAGCTTTCTGAAAGGGACACACCCGAGCACCTTCCGCATTACCTGATCAGCAAACTGCACTTCCCCACCTATTATCACGCTCTGCAGCACATCCATTTTCCGACCAATAACCAGGAACTTCACGATGCGGAACGCAGATTAAAATTTGAGGAGCTTTTCCTGATGCAACTGACCATAGTCAAGCATTACATCAGGCATAAGACCATGGTCAGTGGATATGTATTTCCTGAAATTGGAGATTATTTCAACAATTTTTACCGGGAAGCCCTTCCATTTGATTTGACGGGAGCTCAGAAAAAAGTACTGAAGGAGATCCGAAAGGATTTGAAGTCAGGACAGCAGATGAATCGACTGCTACAGGGTGACGTTGGAAGTGGAAAAACCATCGTTGCCCTAATGACTATGTTGATCGCCATTGATAATGGCTTTCAGACCTGCCTGATGGCTCCAACCGAGATATTGGCACAACAGCACTTTGAATCAATCAAAGACCTGGTAAAAGATATCAAAGTCAGGGTCGGGATCCTCACCGGATCAGTTAAGGGAAAAGCCAGAAAGGAACTGCTTAAGTTGGTAAGATTGGGTGAGATACCCATTTTGGTAGGAACTCATGCCTTGATCGAAGAGGGTGTAACATTCAATCACCTGGGGTTGGCCATTATCGATGAACAACATCGTTTTGGTGTAGCGCAACGTGCAAAACTCTGGGAAAAAGGGAGGTCTCATCCACCACATATCCTGGTGATGACCGCCACTCCTATTCCGCGAACACTGCATATGACGTTGTACGGAGATATTGATATCTCCATCATTGATGAGTTACCTCCCGGACGCAAACCGATAAGAACTCAGCACAAGACAGAATACAACCGGCCTGATGTATACAAGTTTGTGAAGAAGGAAATTGCTCGTGGACACCAGGTCTATATCGTGTACCCGTTGATTGAAGAATCTGAGACACTCGATCTGGAAAACCTCAACAGTGGATACGAGCGGCTATTGGTTGATTTTCCTCCACCTGATTATCAAATCAGCGTAGTCCATGGTCGTATGAACCAGGAGCAGAAGGACTTTGAAATGCAGCGATTTGTAGAAGGTAAGACCCATATCATGGTAGCGACCACCGTTATCGAGGTAGGAGTAAACGTCCCTAACGCCAGTGTCATGATCATTGAGAATGCGGAACGATTTGGCTTATCCCAACTGCATCAGCTCAGAGGTAGGGTCGGAAGGGGGGCCGACCAGTCATTCTGCATACTGATGACCAGCTTTAAAATCACTCATGAAGCCAGGGAAAGACTGAATACCATCGTTTCGACCAATGACGGGTTTGTGATCGCAGAGGCAGATCTCAAAATCAGGGGGCCGGGAAATATGTCCGGAACGGAACAAAGCGGTGTCCCAATGCTCAAGTTTGCCAATTTGATCAAGGATAATGCCCTGCTCAAGACCGCCAGAGAGATTGCTATGCGTATACTCGAAAAAGACCCGGACTTACGATCATCCCATCACCAGGCACTCAGGCAGTATCTGGAAAAATATGTGGATGAAGTACAGGATTGGAGTCAGATAAGTTAACACGCCCCCAAAACCATGATTGGGGAAGCATTTCTGAAAAGACTCAATAACAAACCTGACGGATTTGACCTCAATCTGGTGTGCTTGTGGTAAAAACAGAGTCTTTTCATCACAACATCTACCACGTTTACGTGACCTCGACCAGGTCGAGACTTTCTATCAAATGATGTGGGTTTTAACCGGGAATATGCATTAGAATATCTATTGCGAACCAAATATGCTGCAAACACGGGTACATAAGCACTTTTTGATTCTCACTCCCGCCTTTGGCGGGGATGGTGACCTGGCCAACCCACCCGCTTTCGCGGTTCACTCACTTCGAGCACTGTCGTACTCGACTCTAGCGAGATCGTTCGCTCATGAGTCAAAAAGTCCTTGGAGTCCCCGTCTTTATTGCCTATTTGGCTCTCATAACGAAATCCCAATACATAATCCCGGTTTAGCCCACTGGCAAAGAGCCTATTGGTCGCATTAAATAATACATTAGTAGATTATTTGGACTAAGAAGCAAAAGGTACCGTTAGATTATTCACCAAAGTAAAGCAAGATGAAAGGAAAATATAAAGCAACCGGATGTGCCAAGTTTTTTCTGGTTTTAATCGTATTGGCGCCTCTTGCGTATATTGGCGCTTCCTATTTCAATGGACAGGATGGCATAGCCAACTTCAAAGATTTAATCGGGATAAGTGCCGACCCGGCTGACAATGTAGATGACGCCACCAATGATCAAACGACTCAGCTCAATCAACTGGAGAGTGAACTGGAGGACCTACGGGAGGAAAACGAGCAATTAAAGCAAGCCCTTGAAGACTGCCAGGACGATGAAAGCCAGTAAAGATTATTTACCAGTGAGGTATGTAAATAACTATTCCAATAAATAGATTTTTAGTGAGTTGAGAATTCACATTGGACGAAAATTTTACGTTCTTTGCCGCCAAATGAAAACACCTATTCATGATTAAGATACTCGCTAACGACGGCATTGGAAAGGATGGACAATTGTTGCTGGAAGATGCCGGATTTGAGGTTTCGACGAACAAGATAGCTCAAGAGGATTTACCAGAGCAATTACCTGCATATGACGTAGTCATTGTGAGGAGTGCCACCAAAATCCGTAAAGACCTGATTGATGCTTGTCCAAATCTAAAAATGATTGCCCGTGGAGGTGTAGGATTGGACAACATTGATGTGGAATATGCCAAATCAAAAGGTATAGCTGTAGTCAACACACCTGCCGCATCTTCACTTTCCGTTGCAGAACTGGCCTTTGGCCATATGTTTAACCTGGCGAGATCTCTACACGAGTCTAATCGTGAAATGCCGGTAAAAGGGACCTCTGAGTTCAAAGCTTTGAAGAAAAAGTATTCAGGTGGAACAGAACTTAGGGGCAAAACCCTGGGTATCCTGGGATTTGGCCGTATTGGTCAGGAAACTGCCCGTATTGCTCTGGGCCTTGGAATGAAGGTCCTACCGGTAGATTTGTATGTGGATCAGGCTACGATAGAAATTGATCTTTTCGAAATTGATCAGGCATCTCTTAGTGTCAAGCTGGAAACAGTAGATATGGACACTATGTTAGCCGACAGTGATTTTATTACCGTTCATGTACCATTTAGTGGTGATAAGGCACTCATTGACGCTGAAGAGATTGTCAAGATGAAAGATGGAGTAGTGCTGATCAATACAGCCCGGGGAGGAATCATTGGCGAGGATGCCTTGCTTGAAGCCATTGAATCTGGTAAAGTCAGTGGTGCAGCACTGGATGTGTATGACAATGAGCCCACCCCTAATGCCAAACTCTTGAATCATCCACGAATTTCGGTAAGTCCTCATATTGGTGCTGCAACCGTTCAGGCACAGGGCAATATTGGTAGAGAACTGGCTGATCAGATCATAGCCTTCTTTGATAAGTAATATCAATCCTCATTCTCAAGGATTTCTATAAGCTCAATATCAAAGCGCAGGTGTTCACCGGGACCAACCAGGTCTCCAAACCCCTCATTCTCATAAGCCAGGTGAGCCGGGATAATAAAAACTCCTTTCCCTCCTTCACCCAGTAATGGCAAAGCCTGATTCCAGCCTGTTATCACATTTCCAATGTAAAAGCTGAAGGTTGTTTCTCTTTTATAAGTGGAATCGAATAGCGTGCCGTCCAGCAGGTACCCCCGGTAATGAACTTTTACCTTATCCCCCCATTTGGGTTTTTCACTGCCTCCCTTATCCACTATGTGGTAAAAAATACCGGAAGGAGTTCTCTCCAGATCATAGTTGTGATCTATCACCCAATTGATCAATTCGTTATTTTCAAGCGAAGCAGTGTCATTCCGGCTACTGACTAAAAAGGGTGAGAACTTCATCAGGACAGCATCCTCATTGGCCGTCGGTATGGTCCAATCCACCTCAGTTTCATGACGGTCCGAATGCATGTCTGATTTACATGCAAGAAAGCAGAAGAGACACAATAGAACGAATCCCTTTTCCATAATCCCAGGTTTATCTTACCCGGCCTGATAGCATCTTAAATCACCTGTCTATCTGTGATGGCGCCGTTGCCTCTGGCCAGTAGAGCCATGTCAGTTTTTGACCGTACGAATAGTGGTGTTCTCCTGAATCCAGCATTCTACCCTAAATGATCCTCCTTCTGATAGGTTCCTCTGGAATACATCTTCGGTATTGGGCATATACTGCGTATACGTATTGATCCACTTATTTGCTTCTTGTGTTACGTCAGGGTCAATGCGCTTGGCATAATTCCACTTGTCGATGGCAGGCCAAACAACGATCTGGCTGTCCCAACCGCGACCAGGACCACACAAAGGCCCGCTGGAGGCATACAATCTGCCAATCAGGAGAAAGGGTTCACCCCAGTTGGGACGGGCATCCGCTGCTTGCAGAGCAAAGTCGCGGGCCAGGGGAAAGTTCTTCAGGTGAGCGTAATAAATCTTTGATACCAACAGGAGATATGTAGCGCGTTTATCATCATCTTCCGCTTCTTCAGCTGCCTTGGTAAACCTGGAAATCGCTTCTTCATATTGCCCCTCCCGCAAAGCATCATATGCCAGCCGGGCATCGCTGGGTGCTGCTTCGACTATACAGTGTTTCTTAAGAGCTGCATCAATCATAGCAAGGTCCTCATCACCTTCCTGACATCCACCCCATCGCAATTTTCCGTAGACAAGCTCAATAGCCTCGCAATTGGTCGAATCAGCTAAAAACTGTGGCAAGTATTTTTCAGCGTAATAATCACAATCATAAAAGCCCTTAACCCCCTCAAAAGCCTCCAGTCTTTTTGGTATATAGTCATTGATGATTTGCCACTGCTGAACATTCTCTCCACTGGCCAACCCTTCAGCTAATCTGCTCCTGATCATGGCGTCATACTTTTGAGCTTCTTGGAGAGAAACTTCACCATCAAGATGCCTGCGCACCAATAAATCAGTAAAGGGATTTAAGATGAAGAATTGAGCTTCATCTCCGTCCATCGTAATGGAACTTGCGAACAAATCGAATATTTCTTCCTGAGATGCCCGCCCTTTGTATTTGTAATAAAGGTCAAAGGCTTTTCGTCCGGCCACATAACCATCTTCACCGTAGCACTCAGCAATTTGATCATAAAAGGTGAAGATCTGATCAATGTATTCTTCCTTCTTGGCAGGATCGGACTCATTTGCGTAAAAATGCTCATAAAACCGGATACCATCGGCATAATGGGTATTGCGCTTACCATCGGCCGCGGGGGCAAGATTGTAAGCAACCTCCCAGTAAGGGAAAGCTTCATCATAGTTTTCGGCTCGCAGAAAATCCCGATAGATGACATGTGCGTTGAGAGCTTGCTCCTGGTCAGCGGATTCACTGAACTTTCCACAGGGACTTAATTCTGAGCTGGTATCGACGGCTGCAGTAGCAGTTGAAGTATCTTCCGCGGGACTATCCGTGTGTGTACCGATTTTTGGCGTGCATGCCAGAAGAAGCGAAATCCCAACCAGCCCAAGACTTGTACGCATTTTCATAAGACTCCATTTTAGAAAAAAAAAGCTTCGTAAAAAACATCACGAAGCTCTCATTTTCACTTATCATCTATTTACTGAACTCTTAGCTTGGTTTGTTCTCCGATCCAGCATCCGGTATTGAGTACATCACCCTCTTTATGACCACGCATGAATGCATCATCCTTACTGGGGCGATTGGCATTGTATATACCAATTTTACGATTAGCCTCTGTGGCCACTGATTCGTCAATAGAGCGTGCATACAGATACTTGTCCAAAGCTGCCAGAATAACTATCCTCTGACCCCATGCATCACCACCACAAGATTTGGCAGCATCGGCGTAGATGTCACCTACCAATAAATAAGGTTGTCCCCAACCCTCACGTAGTTCAGCCGCCTTAACGGCATTATTTCGAGCTGACTGAAGTTCGCCCAGTTTTCGAAATTCAATGGAAGCAATATTGAAATAGTATTGTGCCCTCTTGTCCTGATCTTCCTCTTTCTCAAGAGCTTCCTTGTATTTTACGATAGCATTTTCAAAGTCACCCTCACGATAAAGTCGGTTGGCCAATACCCCGGGATTATTAGCTTCAAATTCTGCCTGCAACCTTGCATTCTCCTCAGCGGCGTACTGTTCATAACTGGATTGCAGTTTTACCAGGAAAGGGTCTTCTTTGGGGCATCCTTCCTGAATCAGCTTATTGTACACGTATTTTACCACATCCGGATCATCGGGCTTTTCCTCGTATTGCGGAACCAGTTTGGATTTGAAATAGTCACAATCAAATACGTCACTCTCGATCTCACTAAATTTAGCCATCATCCGTGACTTTGATGATTCATAGTAGGCCTTGTATTGATCACTGTTTTCTATCCCGTAATCAGCTGCGGCAACCAGTTGTGCATGAATTTCCCTTACTTCTTCTGCACTGATCTGATCGTTTTGAAACTGGTAAACCAGGATGTTGGCCGTTGGTTCGAACACTATATATTCCACATCATTGTTCGATTTATCGAGACAGGCCTTAAATGCCTCCAGGTTTTCCGGGTAAGGAGAATTAAACTCATAAAACATATCAAAACCTTTTCTTCCCAGTACCTGACCAGCTTTCTGGGTCTGGCAGTCTCCCTGGCAGTTGGCTATTTCAATAGCACCTGACTCATAACAATGAACTGCCTGATCGTAGAGCCCTAGTATTTTTCCGATGATTTCCTGCCTCTGAGCTTCATCGCTCGTATTTTTTAATTGCTCTTTGTAGATCTTGATTCCATCCATGTAATGGAAATCACGTTTTCCATCGGCCGCCGGGGCAATCTCATAAGCTTTTTGCCATTCCTGAAATGCCAATTCAAAATCATTCATCTTGAGCGCAGACCGGTAATTGGTATGAGCATTCTCAGCTTCATCTTTCTGAGATGAATTATTCCAGGTTTCACATTGCCCCAGTGTCACCTGAGAGCTTATCAATGTCACCAAAAAAGTTAGAAGGGAAATCGCTTTCTTGAAATCCATGATTAGTTAAATTTTCTTTTATAGAACCATAAATTGTTATTGAGGGTCACACCCAAGCTGAATCTAAAGTAATCCTGCTGAACGGGAATATCACCACCGTAACGGCCATATTCGATTCCAAAGTTAATAAATGATAATTGTCTGGAAAGAATCACAGGCAACCCAACTCCCAAATCTACGGCGAATCTCTGAATCTGTTGTCCGTCGATCACTCTGGGATCCGTACCAAACCTCAATCCACCCCGATATATCATCCTGTCAAAATACGATTGAAGAGAATTGCGATCCGGCCAAAACTGGCCACCCAGCCCTACTTCAAAGGCATTATTAACCTGTGATTCGTTGATCTGATCTATGCCTAACTCATTCTTGTAATTGGACCATGCTGTAGTCCGAAAATTAACTCCCAGTACCCACCTGGTACCTTGCTTATAGACGGCACCCAGAGCTAATTCTGCCGGCATAGTGCCACCCAGCCGTACATCCTCCGTATAATATAAGGTATCTGTCTCCTCATCGGGAAACTGGTCTGTCAATCCCTCATAGGTAAAATCTTTCAGGGCCAGCATGCTGTTAGAAACGGTATTGAAAGACCAATTGCTGTTGCCATTCAGGCCAAAAGTGATGCTACGCCGGTCACGGATATCCTCAGCACCTGCTCCTCCCGAAAGATCCAATTCGTACTGGACACCTATATTATAGAAAAACCCCCGGTAACTGGCATCCTGTAACTCATAGATGCGCGATGCCAGAGGAATGTCCGGAAAAAGTACCGCACGCTCCTTTTTAATGGCACCAAACATGTAACCCAGGTTAATCCCTGCATACCATTGCTTGTATTTAAACCCATTACCAAAAGTAAATCTGTTCGTGCCACCTGAGCCCTGGTATTGCCTTACGACCCCACCGACATTGGGTTGTTCACCCTCAACTGTTGTAAAGTACTTAACTCTGCTATTGGGAGTAAGGGAAAGGCTCATCCCCCAGGAAAAGTCATCACTTCTTCTGTCGTACTGGCGGTTTAATGAATTGATGAGTGGAAATGCAATAGAAAAGTAGTTCAGATTACCCGTCCATATGCTGGAGGACTGATCACCCCTGGACAATCCTGTACGCGAAGCATCAAAACCAATCTCGAAAGAAGCAGCTGTAAGTCCTGCCAAAGATGCCGGGTTGGATATATTGGTAAGGTATTCATCAGAAAAAGCTGATGATATCCCGCCCATACTGCGCACTGCATTAAAATCCTGATCAATTACATCCCCGATCCCAAATCTGGTATAAGGCAGATCGGCATTGGTCTGGGCCAGACACTCCGAACCCAGAGTGAAGGCAATTAGCGCCAAAAATAGTACGGGAAATTTATAACACATTATATCGCAGTATTTCATAAAGACCTTGCAGCACGAGGTTGGGGGCCGCAAATATCTCTGTTTTCATCCTTTTAACAAAAAAGGATGCATCACCCCCGGTTAAGAGAATGTTAAGTTTCCCAAATTTTTCTTTATATATTTTGATAAAACCTTCCATTTCCAATACAGCCCCCTGCTGTCCTCCTACCTGCATAGCTGAAGAAGTATCTTCTCCTATGAATGGTAAACGTTCGGCAACCTCCACTTGTGGCAGACGATCTGTATAATCATGCATGGCTTTCATTCTCATATTCAGCCCCGGCGAAATATTTCCACCGAGATAAATCAATCCTCCTTCCAGAATATCGTAAGTTATACACGTCCCGGCATCAATAACCAGGCTATGATCACCGGGAAAAATAGCCATGGCGCCAGCTAATGCCGCAACCCTGTCTTTGCCCAGCGTATCCGGAGTCTGATACCTGTTCTCAAACGGAAGATTGGTATCCGAATTCAGTACCAGAATATCAGGGTTTTCCACAATCACCTCCTCTATCTCTTTAGATAGATGCCTTACACTCGACAAAATGATGTATTTCACAGACTTTTCGTGCCAAAATTTCTCTAAGGTCTTGACATCCAACACATCTATCATTCCGGTTTCCCCTAAATGCCCATTCTCAAAGAACGCGTATTTTATCCGTGTGTTCCCTACGTCAATGGCCAGGCATCTCTGCATATTCTCATCGTTTTCAGTGTTGCAGCACTTAGGCTGCGAGAAAGTATATCAGTGTTTGAAGTGGCGAACACCTGTCAAAACCATAGACATTTCATGTTCATCACAGTAACTGATACTTTCTTTGTCCCTGATCGACCCTCCGGGTTGAATCACAGCCGTAATACCTGCCTTGTCAGCAATTTCTACACAATCGGGAAACGGGAAAAAGGCATCCGAAGCCATGACTGCACCTTGCAAGTCAAAATCAAAATGCCTCGCTTTTTCTATGGCCTGTTTCAATGCATCCACTCTTGAAGTCTGTCCACATCCCATGCCAAGCAACTGCTGGTCTTTGGCAAGAACGATCGTATTGGATTTCAGGTGCTTGGCACAAATGGCGGCAAATAACAGGTCATCAACTTCTTTCCCCGAGGGTGCCACTTTGGTGACAACCTCCAATTGATCACTGGTTTCTGTAGTCAAGTCCATATCCTGGCTGATGGCACCGTTCAGCAACGACTTAAATTGTCTCTTTTGCACCCTGAACTCCTTGATACGAAGAAGAATCCTTTTCTTCTTTTTCTGTAAAAACTGGAGTGCATCAGCTGCAAAGGCTGGTGCTATCAATACTTCGTAAAAGATTTTGTCTATTTCCTCGGCTGTTGCCAAGTCAATTTCCTGATTGGCAATCAATATTCCACCAAATGCAGACACCGGATCTCCTGCCAATGCTGCCTTCCAGGCTTCACGAATGGTGGGTCTGATCGCAACACCACAAGCATTTGTGTGTTTCAAAACAGCAAACGTGGGATTCTCGTCTCTGAATTGATACATCAGATTAACCGCTGCATCCACATCAACCAGGTTGTTGTATGACAACGCTTTGCCCCCGAGTTTCTCAAACAAGTCATCCAGGTCACCGTGAAAAACACCTTGCTGATGAGGGTTTTCACCGTAACGAAGAACCTCACCTTGTGGAATACTAAGCTTCAAACCCAGTGAATCTTTTTCAGCGTCAAAAAAGTTGTATATAGCCGTATCATAATGTGAAGATACCCCAAAGGCTTTTCGGGCAAATAACTTTCGATCCAGCAAGTCAGTTTCTCCTTTCTTTTCGACCAGAAGCTCATATAATGAGCCATATTCTTCCTGGGAAGCCACAACCAGGGTGTCCCGATAATTCTTGGCAGCAGCCCTGATCAGCGAACTTCCTCCAATATCTATCTTCTCAATAATGGCAGACTCATTGTCTGTGGTAGCTACCGTTTCTTCAAAAGGGTACAAATCCACAATTACCAGGTCAATCTCAGGTATGTCGTATTCCTCGAGTTCACGTAAGTGGTCCTCTTCCCTGCGGGCCAAAATCCCTCCAAAAACCTTGGGATGCAAGGTCTTGACTCTGCCTGATAGAATGGATGGATAGGAGGTCAAATCCTCTACTGCTTCCACATTCACTCCCTTTTCCTCAATGTATTTTTGGGTTCCGCCCGTTGAGTAAATGGTGATGCCGTACTCATCCAGTTTTTCAATGATCTTGTCTAAACCTTGTTTGTGAAAAACTGAAATGAGGGCTGATTTTATCTTCTTGGCCTTCATAGATAACTTTTATGGAAAATGTCCACAAATGTACTAATTGAAGTGAAAGTTAGCCCCATACAATTATGAGTGTTTACTGATATTCAATGGGATGAGTCACCCCAAAGGTTTATCTAATGAAGTTGTCCAGTCAATCAGACCGCCTTATTCAGTATTTCGTTTGAAATCCAGAATGTTTCCCATGGAGAAGCACTGCCTACACCGTGGCTCATAAGTGTCTTTCTCCCCCAGCATTAATCGTCCAGGAGCATCTGAAAGGCGAAAAGAATGTGTAGCCAGGTTTCCACAATGTGGACAGATGGCATGTACCTTGGTAATATATTCAGCCACTGCCAGTAAGTGGGGTACCGGGCCGAAAGGTTGTCCGAGATAATCCATATCCAGGCCAGCTACGATCACACGGACGCCCTTCAAGGACAATTGCTGACAAATGGTTGGCAGTTCTTCATCCAGAAACTGAGCTTCATCAATGCCTATTACCTCAACATCTTCCGCTAAGGACACCATTTCACTACTCGACCTGATAGCAACAGATGATATAAAGTTTTCATCATGAGAAACGACTTTTTCCACCCCATATCGACTGTCCACCTCTGGTTTAAAAACCCTGACGGTTTGATTGGCGAGAACTGCTCTTTTCAGTCGTCGAATCAGCTCCTCCGTCTTACCCGAAAACATGGATCCACATATGACTTCAATCCAACCGCTTCGCTGAGTTCTGAAATTTGGTTCTAAGAACATGATCTTAAAATTACAAAGCAGTTAACAAAGCCCTATCGTACCATACAGGTAAAAAATCCAAAATATACCTGCCAGATACCCTAAGATCCCATCTCGCGACGTTAACCATGAAAATAAGTCCATAGTATGTCGCAGTCAAAGATTAACACATTACTCAACAAGGTAAAAGCCCTGCTGGAGGGTGAGGGTCAGATAAGTAAACTGGAAAAGGACCTGGTTAAGTCTTATCTCAGAGAGGTTTATGAGTTGACGGACACGATGGAAGAGAAGCAAGCTTACATTCCAAAGCCACCTCAAACCAACGGTATTCACTCCTCTGAGGAGGACAAACCAATCAAAACAACAGAACCAGAGGTCAAGCGGTTTCCAAAAGCCTTTAAAGAAGAACCTTCTAAAGAAAGTGGATTACAGCAGGACCCCGGGGCTCCGGAACCTGAATTAGACAGCCAGGAAGAAACAACCAGCAGTATGGAAAGGACGCCAGAGCCAGATCCTGCACCAGCGAAAAAGAATGAGGGTACTGTTTCCAGAACAGCTGAAACTTTTGAAAAACTACCGGAAGATTCGAAGCAGCACTCGGATGTCAGACCAGATGTGCAAGACACTATTAGTGCCGACAAAACGGATTCGGACAATGCTGAGGATCTCCCGCGGGTTAAGCAACCAACAGCTACCCCTCAGCAACATCAGTATTCAGATATGGAAACCAGGTATGAAGGTCGTTCCTATGGATACAGTACCGATCGTCAGCAGGATGTTCAGGAAGTGATGAGGGGTAAGGCTGATATTCCCGGTAGATATAAACCATTGTTCCCCGTTGCATCTGGTGGAGGGGAATTATCGGATCGCTTAAGCAGGTCACCCATTAAGGACCTTCGAAAAGCCTTTGCCATAAATGAGAGGATGTTGGTCATTAATGACCTGTTTGGGGGCAATTATGAGAAATTTAATGAAACCCTGGATATTCTAAATACGAAATACAGCTTCGAAGAGGCCAAGTCATACATCATCAGGCATTTGATCGATACATATCAATGGTTGGACGAAGAGAAAAGTGAGCAAGCCATTGAATTCATTAAATTGGTTGAGAGACGGTATTTAGAGTAGAAGCGATCTATGTCATCCTTTAAACAAAGCAAGTTTTATACAAGTCTTCGTTTTCCTGCGATCATCCTCATCATTTTGTGGATAATCCAGATGTTTCAGATGCTGACCGGCATGAGTCTGGGAGCGCTGGGTGTATATCCCCGTCACCCATACGGTATCAAGGGCATTTTCACTTCGCCTTTTATACACAGTCAGGATATCATGCATCTGATTAATAATTCCGTTCCCCTGTTCGTCAGTATGGCCATGATCCTTTATTTCTATCGAAGGGTAGCTTTCAAGGCCATCTTCCTGATCTATATTCTGACAGGTTTGGGGGTATGGCTCTTTGGTCGGCCCGTATTACACATCGGAGCAAGTGGAGTAGTATACGGACTGGTTTCGTTCATATTCTGGAATGGAATATTCCGTCGCAACCTTAAATCTATTGTGCTCGCTCTCATTATCATATTGTTGTACAGTGGTATGTTTCTGGGTGTTTTGCCCAATCAAATCGGCATATCCTGGGAGAGCCACCTTATCGGAAGTATCGTGGGAATTCTCATATCATACATGTTTCGCCACTCCATCGAACTTGATGATGTACCGGTTGAAACATTTGAACTTGAGGAGGAAACTGAGTCCGATTTTTTTCTGGACAGAGACACATTCGAACGTCAAAAGCATAAAGGAAAGGAGCACCTGCGTGATGACCAGGGCAATCAGTGGTTTTCTGACTCTACCTATTAGTATCCAATAACTTTTGTTTAGCGGCTCTCACACTTCCAGTCTCCAGCAAAAGGGTACGGGCTTCTTCATAGTCTATCCCGAACTGGCTTACCAGCATCTTTGTTCCACGGTCCTTTAGCTTGTCATTGGACAAGGCCATATCTACCATGCGATTGTCTTCTACCCGACCCAATCTAATCATAAGACTGGTTGTGATCATATTGAGGATCAGCTTTTGAGCAGTACCGGATTTCATACGGGTACTTCCGGTGACAAACTCAGGTCCCACAACAGCAAGTATGGGAAAATCTGCATACTCCAGGATTGGAGCGCCAGGATTGCAGGTGACACACCCGGTCGCAATACCACGTTGCTGGCAATCCCTGAGACCATTTACCACATACGGAGTAGTACCTGAAGAAGCGATTCCCACCACTACATCATGATCATTGATTTGATATTCTTCCAGGTCCTTGTAAGCCTGGTTTATGTCATCTTCTGCGTGCTCCACACTATTTCTCAAAGCAGAATCACCCCCTGCAATCAACCCAATAACCCAACCCGGAGGAACACCATATGTTGGTGGACATTCGGATGCATCCAGTACTCCCAATCTCCCGCTAGTACCTGCACCGATATAAAACAGCCTGCCACCTTCAGCAAATTTATCTACAAGGTGGTCCACCAGTTTTTCAATCTGCGGGATGGCATCCTTTACTGCCAGCGGAACCTTTTGGTCCTCCTGGTTCATACTTTCCAGTATTGTCCTGGTTGGCATCTTTTCCAGATCCCGGTACAGAGAAGGTTGCTCAGTTATTTTCTTCATGCTATCTCGTTATTAGTTTTACCTCTGGCATACATCAAGTCTCTCAAAGGCCGATCAGCAGGTCCTGACAAGAGCCAAAGACCGGCAAAAGTAATTAAACCATTGAGTATCAAAATTTCGAACCCAAAATCATAGCCCCACAACCACCTCTCAGAATTTACATCAATGACATAGGAGAGGATCGGTGAAAGGATACATACCAATGGAATCCAGCGGTCTCGTACGGAACGGCTCACAAAAAAACCAAACGAGTAAAGGCCAAGCAAAGGGCCATACGTATAGCCAGCCATGGTGAATAGAGCAGAAATCACAGCCTGATCATTGATATACCAAAAGGCCATAATAATAAAGAACAACAATCCTGAAAAACCAAGGTGCACCCACAACCGGGTCTTCCGCTTCTCTTTTTCGGCTGCTTCAGACTTTTCAAAACCCAGGAAATCAATACAGAACGAAGTGGTAAGCGCCGTCAATGCAGAATCTGCACTGGAATATGCTGCCGCAATCAAGCCAACCAGAAATATTATACCTATGGAAGGGCTGAGGTGATTTAAAGCTAAGGTCGGGTAAAGTAGATCTGAAGCAGGAACAGCTTCGTCACCCACCATTCTCACCGGCATGTCCACACCCTGTTCTCCCGCATAGATATACAGCATAGCTCCTAAAGACAAAAAAAGAATATTGGCCAACACCAGTATCCCGCTGAGTGTCATCATATTTTTTTGTGCATCACCAATGTTCCGGCAGCTCAGGTTCTTTTGCATCATATCCTGGTCAAGACCCGTCATTACGATCGTAATAAACATCCCACTGAGGAATTGCTTGAAAAAGTTTTGACTGTCTGCCCAGCCACCCTCAAAGAACCAGACCTGGGAATACTCACTGTCTTGAATGGTCTCTATTAGTTCCATTCCATTCAAATCAAGACTACTTCCAATACTGACGATTGTTGCTATCACAGCAAAGAGCATGGAAGCCGTCTGCAAAGTATCTGTCCAGACGATTGTCTTAATGCCCCCCCGGTAGGTGTAAATCCAGATCAGAGCAATTGCCAGAAGTATGGTGCCCGCAAAGGGAATACCAAGGGAATCCATCAAAAACTCCTGTAGTACAATTGCCACCAGGAATAGACGAAATGCTGCACCAACAGATCTGGAAAGTAAAAAATAAGCGGCTCCTGTTTTGTAAGCCCGGGGACCAAATCGCTTCTCGAGATACGTATAAATTGATGTTAACTGCAGCCGGTAATACATGGGCATCAGTACAAAGGCAATAACCACATACCCCAACACATAACCAAGGACCACCTGCATGTAGGAAAACTGGCTGTCAGCCACCCAACCAGGTACCGAGATAAAAGTGACACCTGACAGTGATGCCCCGATCATGCCAAAAGCAACCACGTACCAGGGAGATTTTCTTCCACCTACAAAGAAGTCTTCATTTTGGGACCCCTTAGAGGTAATCTGGGATATGATCATCAAAAAGATGAAATAGAAGGCCAGAATGATTAGGATGATCGATGGTGAGATACCCTGCATAGCTTAATCCTGCAATTTTTCTCCGAATAGCAGATCACCCGCATCTCCCAGGCCAGGTACGATATACGATCTGGCCGTGAGTTCATCATCGAGATCACCCAACCAAAGTTGTAGTTTGGACCGGGTGCGCTTAATAAAATTCACACCGTCTGTAGAACCAATAATGGTTACCACGTGGATGACTTTGGGTTTGCCATACTTCTCCAGCACATTAAGTGCGGCGTCAACGGATGCACCTGTAGCTAGCATGGGATCAACCAAAATCAACACAGAATCCGTTAAATCAGGACAGGTAACGTATTCCAGGTTTATTTCAAAAGTCCCGTCCTTGTGATGTTTTCTATAGGCGGACACAAAGGCGTTGTCAGCATCATCAAGATAGCTCAGCAGGCCCTGGTGTAAAGGTAGCCCTGCCCTGAGAATACTGGCTATGACCACCCTTTCACTGGGGACATCTACCTCAGCAACCCCAAGGGGAGTTTCGCACTGTTCCTTCCTGCTGGTAAAAGTCTTACTGATCTCGTAAGCAAAAATCTGTCCCAGCCTTTCCACATTTCGACGAAAACGCATTCGATCTTTCTGCACCTCGGAATCACGTAATTCGGCTATGAAGCGAGAAGCTACACTGGAATGATCACAGAGTTTGAATGGCATGGCAGCAATTTATAGATGTTCAATCCCAAATACTTAACACGACACAGTACCAAAATGGTCTTCTATCAATAGACAAATCCCAGTACAAAGTTCTGGCTAAGATACGGTTTATAGATCATGAAAAAAGACCGTAGAGAAAGGATGTCAACTATTCATTCATTGTTTTGTTTAATCCCTAGCAAACAATACTTTATGCGTAAATTGCAAATTACTTTGATTTGCAGTATCTTATCGGCTCTATGATCATGTACATCCGTTACCTTCTCACATTGGCGTTAACCGTTTTGCTATCTATGGCAGCATTCGGGCAGTACACGATCTTGCCAAAACCTATCGGGGAGGAATCGCTGGTCTATGAGCAAGAAAAGATGCTGGAAGTACGGTTTCATTCCAATGGTTTTTCTTTGGGATACAGTGTGGGCCGCATTGAGACCTGGTATCGTACACGGTTCTATTATTTTGATATCGGAGCGTTAAAAAACCCCAAGGAGCATTCGCAAAATTTCAAGTTCTTTAATACCGGCTTCTTTAATGAGTCGTCCAAGCCTTTTGTTTATGGCAAGCAAAATCGGCTATATACTATAAGGGCAGGATTGGGAACCAAGCGTCTCTTCTCAGAAAAAGCAAGGAAGAAGAGCATTATCGTCGGATGGAGTTACGAATATGGATTTACTCTCGGCATTCTGAAACCCTATTATCTCAAACTTCGCAACTGGGCCGATGTGGATCAAGAGATTACAGTAGAAAAATATTCTGAGGAAAACGCAGACCGATTTCTGGATGAGTCCAGCATATTCGGAGGTGCAGAGTTTCGCTATGGGCTGGATGAATTAAAAATAAGACCAGGCATTCATGGAAAAGCCGGAATGAATTTTTCCTGGGGTGACAATGAACGTCTGATCAAAGCTATAGAGGTTGGGGTCATGCTAGACCTCTTTCTTGGCAAGGTACCCATTATGGTTCTTGAGAAGAACAACCCTTATTTCCTCAATGTTTATATAACTTTGCAGATAGGTAAGCGATCCTGATAAATCAGGTCATAAACCCTTTATTTTCATATTAGTCGTGCGAATATGATTGAACTACCTGTTGTTAGTGAGAAGAGATCCCGCAGACCTGACTGGTTGCGAGTCAAGTTACCAATCGGTGAAAATTATCGACAGGTCAGGCAATTAGTGGACAAATACAATCTACACACGATCTGCCAGAGTGGAAATTGCCCCAATATGGGAGAGTGTTGGGGGGCAGGGACAGCAACGTTCATGATATTGGGTAATACCTGTACGAGATCATGCTCATTCTGTGCAGTAAAAACCGGAAGACCACCTGAATACGACGAAGACGAGCCACACAGGGTGGCCGAAGCCATCAAACTCATGCAGGTCAAACATGCCGTAATAACCTCTGTAAACCGCGATGAACTCAAAGACAGGGGTGCGGAAATCTGGTATCAAACGATTAGGACTGTCAAGGAAATGTCACCTGACACCACCATTGAGAGCCTCATACCGGATGTGAAAGCAAATTGGGAGGCGCTCGAGAGAATGATCGAAGGGGGTCAGGAGGTCGTTTCGCATAATATGGAAACAGTCCCGGGTCTTTACCGAAAGGTACGCCCACAGGCCAGATATGATAGAAGTCTGGAACAGATCAAGAGGACCAAGCAATATGGCAAAAGGACCAAATCAGGAATTATGGTTGGTCTGGGAGAGACCCCCGAAGAAGTATTCCAAACAATGGATGATCTGGTGGAAAACGGTTGCGATGTTCTGACTATCGGGCAGTATTTGCAGCCTACGCGACTGCATTTGGCCGTAGAATCCTTTGTTCATCCCGATCAATTTGCTGAGTACAAGGAAATCGGTCTAGCTAAAGGCTTTGACTTTGTGGAAAGTGGTCCACTGGTGAGATCTTCTTACCATGCCGAGAGACATCTTTAGTACTATACTTTTAGGTACAATTTTCCGGGAAGGGATTTAACTACTCCCTTAAACTCCAGTTCTAATAGCAAGGAAGCCATTTCGCTCGCTGTCAGGTTTATTTCTTTATACAGCTTGTCGATGCTTACAGGTTCATTGCAATTGAGCACTTCACAAAGCTTAAGTTCCTGATCATTCAGATCCTGAAAAATGGATCGCTGAATTCCTTTGTCCGGAAGATTGGCAGTCCACTGCATCATCTCAGCCAATTCTTCTCCCGATTCCAATAAGTGAGCCCGGTCTGATTTGATCAGGTAATTACAACCCTTGCTATACCGGTCTCCCACTCGGCCTGGAATTGCAAACACATCCTTATGATATCCATTGGCCAAATCAGCTGTGATCATAGAACCTCCCTTGATATCAGACTCTACCACAACCAATGCATCACAAAGGCCGGCAATAAGTCTGTTTCTCATCGGAAAATGCTCCCGATCAGGCAGAGTACCCCGGCCAAACTCGGTTAAGATACCTCCTTTTTGCATCATCTCATTTGCAGTATTTCGATGCATGGCCGGATAGATATGATCGAAACTGCTACCCATTATTCCCACCGTGGAAAGACCCACATTTAAAGATTTGCGATGTGCTGTAATATCGATACCATATGCAAGTCCGCTGATCACCAGCACATCCATAGATGATAGTGAATCAACTAATTTTTCACACTGCATTTTACCATAACTGCTGGGTTTCCGCGTACCGACAATAGATATGACCTGATGCGTATTCAGATCAGCAGTACCCTTATAGTACATTAGTGCAGGAGCATCTTTGATCCGTTGCAACCTAACGGGAAACTCATCATCGAGATAAAATAACACACCAATACCATGTTCCCTGATGAAGTCAAGCTCGGCTTCCGCTGATGCAAGACTATTTTTTGCAACAATGCTATCTGCCAGCAAGGGCCCTACCCCGGGTATTCTCTGCAAGTTGGATCTGGTTTCCCTGAACACCGCCTCTACACCTCCACAATAACTAACCAGGTTTCTGGTCGTCACGCCGCCAACAGAAGGTATCTGGGTCAAGGCTATCTTGTAAAGCAGGTCGTCGTTGTAAGAGTGCACCAATCCCGTAAATAAATGGATATAACAATATATACAATTTTTCCTGATGTGGAGAATATGATTACAGACCCTTACCAAAGAGAAAAGCCCCCCTCCACAGAGTGGAGAGAGGCCATCCCAAAAACCGATTTTAATTTACCTCTAAAACTCGGTTCGACTTACACAGTCTTTAACTCATGATCCAGACTGATTACTCG